>NZ_JBEPPY010000001.1:0-378465 GCF_040547575.1 Marinobacter sp. MBR-99
TTGAGTTTTTCTTGGTCCACTTGTGTACCCACGATGGTATCCTTTTGAAAAGATTACTCAGTCGTGGGCAGTTACACAATTTGGTTTACAGGCTCGAAAAAGGGCACTCACTCCCTTAACTATTCCTTTGACTATTCCTACACAGGTGACCAGCGACTGGACCTGGCCATTACCAACGGCTCAGTACGCAACCTCGATGTTGTGCCCACGGCCACACACAATTTTACCAATTCCTTCTCATACGACTACGGCCTGCTGGATAACCTGACCATCGGCACGCGTATTCCACTGGTGGTGAAATACGACACGGAGGATGAGTTGTCCGTATATGACTTCGGCGACATCTCCTTCACCGGCCGCTGGCAGCCCTTCGCTTACGTGCCGGGCAAGGTATCAACCACCTTCTTCGGAACGCTGACCTCGAAAACCGGTGTCAGTCCCTACGAAATTGACATCAAGGAGCAGCTTTCTACGGGCAGTGGGTATTACTCCATCGGCGGCGGCCTCAGTATGTCCAAGGTACTGGACCCTGTGGTGGTCTTCGGCTCGGTCAGTGCTACCTACAATATTGAAGAGGACGATCTGGAACAGGTCCGGGGCGCTCGTTTGCTGACCAAGGTTGAGCCCGGCTTCGGATTGTCCGGTTCCGCCGGTTTTGCCTACTCGCTGTCCTACGACATTTCCCTGAGCATTTCAGCCCAGCTCAGTTACAGCGACGAAACCGTGCTCACGTTCCGCAATGGCGATCAAGCCGTTGCACAAGATCAGATGACCGGCTTTCTGAGCATGTCCCTGGGTACCCGGGTGAGTGACACCACCATCGTCAACACCAGCCTGGGCATCGGGCTGACCGAAGATGCTCCGGATTTCTCCCTGGGTGTATCCCTGCCCATTAATTTCTCCGGCCTCAAAGAGTGATTGGAGCTGCAGACGATTTAAGGGAAGGGAAGAACTTCATGGCACATTTCAGCCAAAAAAGGCAGCTTCTGGGAGCCGTTATCGCTGCAACCCTGTCCTGTGGCGCACATGCGCAGCTGGCCCAGAACCTTACTATTCATCCCAAAGCTCTGGCGTTGGGAAACGCGGTGACGGCGGATCCCCCCGGCATCATGGCCATTCATTACAACCCGGCGGGTTTGACGAGGCTGAAAGATCGTCAGCTTGAGGTCAATCTGCTGAGTATTTATCTGGATATCGATGCCGATTTCATCGCACCGGATGGTTATGAAATCTTCGGTATCGACGGGCTCGAGATCGATCCGAACACGGGTAAGCAGCGGGATCCCGTGGCCAATACTCACAGTCACACCAACAACGTGGCACTTTACGTGCCGGGGTTCGGGATTCTGAAAGCGCCACCTGGGCCGGCCGTTGCGCCTTCAGCGGGCATCAGTATTAACCCTCCGGGGTCAAAATTGACCTTTGCCAATGCCTTCTATCTACCACTGGCAGCAGGTTTCTATCGGGACAAGGATGACCCGGGCCGTTACCAGCCCCAGGCCACGGCACTGCAGCGCACCACCTATCTGTCGCCGAGCGTTGGTTATGAAATCAATGACCAGTGGTCGGTGGGTGCGGGTATTCACCTGTCACACATGGGTATTGCGGCCGATCAGTATATGCGTGCCCCCAACATGTTGCTGGGTGTCGCGGAAGTGCTTCAGGATGCGTTCAACTGTGAGAGTGGCGATGAGCCCCTACAGCCCTGGCTGGCGCTATGTGGTGGTAATGTGGGGCCGTGGGATGATATTGGTGCGTTGAGCATCAATGTACAGGAAACCATTTCGCCAACCTACACCCTGGGTGTGCTCTGGGAGCCGAATGACTGGTTCCGTTGGGGGGCGAGTTATACCTCCGAAGCGGATATGAACCTCAAAGGAACCTTTGAGATCCAGTATACCGATGACTGGTCCGGTTTCTGGCAGAGCGTTAATGGTTCGGTATTGGGGGCCATTACCTCAGCCATCCTGAGTCTGCCGTCGGGGGCCCCCCGGGAAGCGGGTAACGTCAGCATGGATCTGGTGTATCCGCAGCATTTCCAGACCGGTATCAGTGTCGATGTTCACCCCAGGCTGACGCTGAATGCCGATGTGGGTTGGACAGATTACGCCCAGTGGGATGCCTTCGTGTTCCGCTTTGACCGTAATCTGGAGTTCCTGAACGCCGCGCGGATTCTGTCGCCGGATAACGCGACGCCGAATACCCTCCGCCTGCCACTGGGCTTCAAGAGTCAGTGGA
The DNA here is from genome assembly GCF_040547575.1 of Marinobacter sp. MBR-99. Classification (NCBI taxonomy): domain Bacteria; kingdom Pseudomonadati; phylum Pseudomonadota; class Gammaproteobacteria; order Pseudomonadales; family Marinobacteraceae; genus Marinobacter; species Marinobacter sp. MBR-99. The sequence goes on from NZ_JBEPPY010000001.1 coordinate 2,239, forward strand.
ACTGGGCGTTTGGGGCTGAATTCCATGCGTCATCACGACTGGATTTGCGGGCAGGTGTCGAGATACGGGACTCAGTCATTCCCGATGACCAGCGCTCAATCATGGCGCCGTTCGGCGGTGCCAACCTCTACAGTATCGGAATGGGTTACAAGTGGGACAAAAAAACCGAGATCGACATGAATCTTTCCTACCTGCATTCCATTGAAACCATTCCGGCCAACACCAGCTGTAACGTGAACTGTGACAACATCACCAACATCATCTATAACCCCTATGCCGGTCTGGATATAAAAACCTCGTTGCGGGTGGTCATGGCGGGGCTGAGCTTCCGGACCAAGTTCTGATTGTTGCTGGCGGGAAACAGGTATGACAACGGGTCAACTGAGATGCCTTGTGGCGTTGATGACGACGATGGTGATGGCAGGCTGCCAGTCGTCCGGAGCGCCCGTTGGGGAACGGGAAGGCTATTTCTCCTGGGTGGATGAGCAGGGCCGTGTGCAATACACCCGCATTCCAGACTCAGACGCCAGGCCGGCGTCGTCACAAGCAGAGCAAACCCGGCCCACGGCAGAACACGAGGCGTCCGAGCTGGCGCAGGATAACGAGTACACTCTCGACAGCTACCCCGACGGCGATGAGCTGGACAAAGCCGGCAATCTTCGGCCTGGTCAGCGACAGCCTTATTTCACCTGGCGGGATGCCGGTGGCAATGTCCGTGTCAGCTACTATTCGCCCGACACCCGTAGCGACGTTGAGAAGGGCCTGATTGCGGCGCCTGTAGAGTTGAGCCCCGCGAGCGTTTATCACCGAGGTGAAAGCGCCTTTGCCGAGCCAGTGGAGGGTTACGATCCGGATGCCTTTGCCATACTGGGCGTCGAGCAGGAACCTGAAAGTGAGTTTGAAGCGTTCAGTCGTCACTGTTGTGGCAGTCTGTCGTCCCGCTCCACTCAGACCTGGCAAGAGGGGCGTGAATTCGGCGTCAGGCTTGAGGCGTCGTCCCCGGAACATGATTTTGACACCGGTCGCTCGCCGTTCCAGTTGATAGCCTTGCCTACCCGAGCCACCGTGCCGGCCTTTGTGGCCCGATTGAGAAGTTATGATCACAACGGCCTGGTTATTCCAAGCCTGGCCTTTCTCGACAAGGATTTTCAGCCCGTCCGGCTGGTGACCGATCTGGTCATGGATTACTCACCAGAGACCTGGCGCCGAAGGGGTTATCTGGAGGCCTGGGTGCCGGTGTTCCCGGGCCAGGGTGAGCGTTGGCTGCTGCTTTATACCCGTGAGCAGGACTTGCAGGCTCAAACCGTTGTTGAGACCCGACAGGGTCCGAAGGCGATACCGCACGTCCGGTTTGGGGAGTTCGGTATCGCCACCTTCGAAGATTAACCGCTCAGTCTTCGGGTTTCGACCGGTCCAGCCATTGTTGTGACAACCAATAGAAGCTGCCCTGGCCGGCGGGGTGGGTGCAGTTGTAGCGGAAGCGCCGGCTTTGCCCGGCTTTGGGAGCCTGAACCCGGACGACGCCGTCAACCACGTCGAAGTCGATCCGGCCCTGGCCGGTGGCAAAGCAGGTGAGCCGGTTGGCATCCAGTTTGTCGCCCAGTGGGAAGGTCAGTAGGGGCGGGTTTTTATCCAGAATACCGTCTGGCAGGTCTTTGGCAGGGGCGGGGAAGCCTTTGCTCAATAGCTTGTCTTTCAGGCTACCAAGCTGGCCGTATGGGTTGGCCATGGGGAACCTGGGCAGGCGTGTCTCGTGTGACCAACGGCCAATGGCACCGGATTGCTGCCCGTAGCCGTACCAGCCTCGCTCCGCCAGTTTGGCTTCCAGGGCTTCGTCATACTCGCCGTAAGGATAGGCAAACATCGGCTCTTCAACGTTCAGTCTTTCCTTGAGAACCTTCTGGGCAACATCCAGGCTGCGGGTTACCCGTTCTGCCCACACGGCTTCGGGTTCATCAATCTTGCGTGCCAGGTGCCCATGGTCTGTGCTGTGGTTGGCAATGGTCACGCTTTCATGGCTACCCAGTTCCCTGAGTTCGTCCCACGTCATGTAGCCCCTTGAACCGATGGCATCAGTATTCACGAAAATCGTATAGGGCATATCGAAACGTTCGAGAAGGGGAGCCGCTGCGCTATAGACGGATTCATAGGCATCGTCAAACGTGATGGCAATCTGCTGGCGGCTATCCAGATCGCCGGCCAATGCCTGCCGGGTACCTTCCAGAAGCGGCGCCACCTCCAGTTCCAGGTCTGCGATCATCTGCAGCTGGGCTTCAAACAGTGACCGGGAGGTACTGGTTGATGCCGGCGTACTGTCGTCCACGTGATGGTATTGCAGAACCACCAGATCCGCTTTTGCGCTGGCGCCCGCCATGGAGAGGGCGGTGATCATCATAAGGAACGTAAACCGTTTGATCATGATCGTCGTCTGTCCTGAATATCGGTTAAATGGATTATGCGTAGTGTGCTTTCAAGACCGAAAAGGCCTCATTAAGTTTCTGGACTGCTTCGGTATTGCCGCCACGGTCAGGGTGAGCCTGCATCACCAGCTTGCGAAATCGCTGTTTGATCGGAGAGAAGTGTTCAGGCAGTTCGGTAAAACCGAGTGTTCCGGCGGCCTCTGATACCGCCGACAGGTCTGGCCGTGTGCGGCACTGCCCACGCCAGAAGTTATCCATCATCTGGTGGATGGTTGCTTCGGGCATATGATACTGGGACAGATCCAGATAGAACGCCCTGAGTTTGTCTTCTTCCCCCGGCAATCCATCACCAGCAACGGTTTGCTGCTTGGTAATGGTCAGGCGCAACGGTGAAATCAGCAGCGACTCCCCACCGGGAGCCAGTTGGTCCCGCAGTCGGTAGAGTACGTGAAAGAGCAGAAAATGCACCGGGTAGAGCTGATCCGGTTCGTGGTAATTGACGCTGCCAATCAGCGCCCAGGGTTCTGCCTGAAGCGCCTTGATCAGCTCCAGCTCACTTAATCCGCCTGGCTCCACCTGGCGTAGTTCATGCTCCACTGCCACCAGCAAGTGCTCGGTATGCTGCTCCAGCCATTTCAGTTCGGAGCTGGCGACAGTGGTCGCCGGTTCAGTTGCGGTCATGTTTCGGGAAGTCATCATGACTCCATGGTATGCGACTCAGCCCTGGCTTGAAAGCTTGGCCATGGCGGGCAGACCACCCAGGAACAGCTGGGTTGAGAAACGGGCCGCCTTCTCGGCTTCCTGTTGGCCGAGTTCCGGAGCCTGGTGTGTTCGCCTGGCCACCAGTGTACTGATGTCATAGGCGACCCCGAAGAAGGCGGCACACAGATACTCCGAGTCGAGATCCGGAAGCAGGCCTCTGGTTATGGCGTCACGAACGTCTTCTTCCAGTGACAACATGGCCAGGCCAAGGATGTCGGAGCCGAACAGATCCCGCAATGCGCGTTGGTTCTGGTGTGCCAGTTCATAGATCACCGGATCCCTGGCGGTGGCAGAATAGAGTGCCAGGTAGGCATAGTAGATAAAATCTCGAGTTGAACTGGCGGTCCGGCGGTAGCGGCTTATGTCTCCATTCAGGTGGCTGAGGAAATCCGTCAGAAGGGCGGCAAAGATGTCCTGCTTGCTGGAGAAGTAATTGTAGAAAGTGCCTGCTGCCAGGCCGGTACGGCGGACCATGTCGCGGATGGTGGAGTTGTCGTAGCCATTTTCGCGAAAACACTCCCTGGCTGCGACCAGTATTGCATTACGGTTGCGAATCCGGTTAAGCGCCCGTTTTCCGCCAACGTCGTCGCTCAATTTCAACATATCCATGTCGCTATCCTGTCCCTGATACTTTGTGACGCGTATAATTGCCCGCTCACTTATCCTGTGAACGTGCGAGAGTATGTCCCAAGCAATGACCGCCAATCCCGAACCGATGTCTGTTTCTGACCTTGATCGTCGCCAGAAACTGGAACTGAACAAACTGCAGAAACGCCTGCGCCGGGAAGTCGGGCAGGCCATTGCCGATTTTTCGATGATTGAAGCCGGCGACAAGGTCATGTGCTGCCTGTCGGGGGGCAAGGATTCCTACGCCATGCTGGATATCCTGCTGAACCTGCAGAAAAGTGCACCGGTCAACTTCGAACTGATTGCCGTGAACCTTGATCAGAAACAACCGGGTTTTCCTGAGCATGTGCTCCCGGAATACCTGAAAACTCTGGGTATCGAGTATCACATCATCGAAAAAGACACCTACAGTATTGTTAAGGAAAAAGTACCTGAAGGGAAGACCACTTGCGGACTGTGTTCACGCTTGCGCCGGGGAATTCTCTACAATTTTGCGGAAGAGCACGGTGTCACCAAGATTGCTTTGGGCCACCACCGGGACGATATGCTCGAAACCCTGTTCCTGAACATGTTTTACGGGGGCAAGCTCAAGTCCATGCCGCCGGTATTGCACAGTGATGACGGCCGCAATACCGTTATTCGTCCGCTGGCCTATGCCCGCGAGAAGGACATTGCCCGGTACGCCTCCCTGCGTGAATACCCCATTATTCCGTGTAATCTGTGCGGCTCCCAGGAGAATCTTCAGCGCCAGGTAATCAAAGACATGTTCCAGACCTGGGACAAGCAGCATCCGGGCCGCCTTGAAACCATGTTCCGGGCGCTGTGCAATGTAGAGCCTTCGCACCTGGCTGATCCGAATCTATACGATTTCAAGGAAGGCAAACGGTTGGGGGGCAAGCGCCAGGCGGTGCAGACGGCCAGCCCTGAACCGGACTACGGTCGTCTGGATGTGCTGAATCTCTGAGGGTCAGTTCAGTGAATGAGGGCCTGGAACGGCAGTGTCCATAAGCCAAACAGGATGAGCAAGGCGCCACTGATTCTGCGGAAACCCCGGTTGCCCTGAAGGTTGCGAATCCAGTTGGCGGCGTAACCGGTTGCCAGCATCGACGGCAGGGTGCCAAGCCCGAAGAACAGCATGGTCAGGGCTGCAGAGCCAATGGTAGGTTGCAGAGCTGCCCAACCCAGGGTGCTGTAGACCAGACCGCAAGGTAACCAGCCCCAAAGTGCGCCCAAGGCCAGGGCCTGGCCGGGGTTGTTGACCGGAATAAAGCGGTGGGTCAATGGTGCCAGGCGTTTCCACACTGGGGCACCCACTTTCTCAACAAAGCGGATCCCCTGCCACCATTGGCCCATCGACAGCCCCATAAAGATCAGCAGCAGCCCGGCCAGGGTCATCAGTAACAGTGCTGCCCAGCGCCACTGGCCCGCCGCGCTGGTGCTGAAAATGGCAATCAAAGTGGCAATCAGTGCGTAGCTGCCCACGCGGCCCAGATTGAAGGTTAGCAACATAATACTCTGACGCAGCCGAAAGCCTTTGCCCACCGGCAGCGCCATGGACAGCGAGGCGCTGATCCCACCGCACATCCCCAGACAATGGGTGCTGCCCAGTAACCCGATCAGAAAAGCGCTGGAGTAACTGAGAAAAAGTTCTGGCTGCATTCAGGCTTTGCGGTCCGGGTCGTTTTGTTTCGATGAGAGCTCTGGGTCGGCGTCATCAGGAGTGGCTTTATCCTGACGAGCTTCGTCGGGAATCATATCTTTGTCGTCGTCGTAGAGAATCCGGTGCGCAGGACCTTCCAGATCATCGTACTGGCCATTCTTCACCGCCCAGGAAAACAGTAATACCCCCAGTGCCACCAGCATCAGCATCAGGGGGACCAGGAACATGACTATCTGCACAATGCGCTCCTAAACGATAAGTAGATGGTTACGGTATCAAGCCGTGGCATGAGAGCCAACTGTATCAGGTTCCTGGCCGGACCTCTTTGAGGATGAACCCAGCCGCAAGGCATTAAGTACGACCAATAGAGAACTGGCCGACATACCGATGGCCGCCATCCAGGGGGTGACCAAGCCTGCTGCTGCGAGGGGCAGGGCGGCCACGTTGTAGGCAAGCGCCCAGAGCATATTCTGCCGAATGATCCTGCGGGTCTGCTGGCTTGCCTTGATAGCCTCGAGCAGTTGCATCAGCTGACCGTTCATCAGCACCGCATCGGCTTTTAGCTGAGTCAGGTCGGCGGCGGAGCCCATGGCTACCGAGATGCCCGCGCCGGCCATGGAGGGCAGGTCGTTCAGGCCATCGCCCACCATCATTACCTTGTGACCTTCAGCACGAAGCTGATCGAGCACTTCCAGTTTCTGCTCCGGTGAGGCTTCGCCAATCGCCGTTTTGATGCCCAGTGCCTCAGCAACCTGCTGGACATGAGCCGATCGATCACCACTGAGGAGCAGGGTCCGTATTCCGGACTGATTGAGTGCCTTGATGGCTTGCCCGGCATCTTCGCGGATCTGATCATCCAGTTGGAAGCTGGCAAGCCACTGGTCTGCGGTGGCAAGCCAGATTTCCATGCCTGAAGCGGTTTTCGTATGGGGCGATGGAGCGGAGGTATGCTGTTCAACGAATGCCTTGTGACCGATAAACACCGGTTGCCCTTTAAAGCTTCCAGACAAGCCACCGCCCAGATGGTTGTTCACATTTTCCACAGCCACCGAGGCGCATTCGTGGAACACCCTGGCGATTGGATGTTCGGAGTATTTTTCCAGGCCAGCGGCGAGTTTCAGGCAACTGGCCTGATCCATATCGCCAAAAGCCTGGCTACCGGTCAGGGTAAGCTCGCCACGGGTCAGGGTTCCGGTTTTATCGAACACCACGGTGTCGATGCTGTTCAGGGATTCCAGCGTATGGCCCTTCGTCGGGAGGAAGCCGAGTTTGCGCAAACGCATGGTGGCAGCGGTAAGCGCCGTTGGTGTAGCCAGGGACAGGGCGCAAGGGCACGTGACCACAAGCACAGACAAGGCGATATCAAAGGCATTGCCGGCACCGGCCAGAACCCAGCCACCCCAGACAAGAGGCGTCAGGATCAGTACCTGGCGAATAAATTTCCCGGCAATCCGGTCGGCCAGGCGAGCCACAGGGGGCTTCTCGGACTGCACTCTGTCCAGTATCCGCAGGATGCCGGAAAGTCTGGTTTCCGCACCGGCTTTGACGACCCGGATATCCAGCGGATTTTCGCCGTTGATGCTGCCGGCATGTACGGTGTCACCGGGACCACGGGATTCTGGCAGGTATTCGCCGGTCAGGGCCGCTTCGTTGAGGGTGGATTGACCGGAAACAATCTCCCCGTCCACTGGCAGAGTCTCGCCTGGGCGTACACGAATGATGTCCCCGGCTTTCACTTCATGGGTCGGAACTATGTCTGTCTCGCCATCGCGCACCATGGCGGCGACGGTAGGTTGAAATCCCGCCAGGGCACCGCCCGTGAGGCCTGCACGATAACGGGCTTGGACTTCCACGTAGCGCCCTAGCAGCAGGAAAAAGGTAAACATGCATACGGATTCGAAATACACCTCTTCGCCACCGAAAACCGTAACCCAGGCACTGGCGCCATAGGCCAGCCCGATAGCAATGGCCACCGGCACGTCCATCGTCAGATGTCTGGTGGTCAGGTCGCGCCAGGCATTCTCGAAGAACGGCCGAGCGCTATAAAGCAATACCGGTGTTGCCACGATCAGGCTGAACCAGCGGAAAAAATTGACAAACTCCGGAGAAAGCTCGCTGACCAACTCAAAATAGAGCGGAAACGCCAGCATCATGGTCTGAAACGATCCGGCACCTGCAACCAGCAACCGGATCAGCATGGTACGGTGCTCGGCCTTCAGGGTCTGTTCTGCTTCGTCGGCCTGATAGGGGCGGGCGGTAAAGCCAAGCTGATGGATGGCAATCAGCAGATCGCTGAGGCTGGTCTGGTCCTGGGCCCAGACCAGTCGGGCACGCTGGGTACTGTGATTCACTGAGAAAGACAGGACACCTGGCTTCTGTTTCATGTGGTTTTCGAGCAACCAGATACAGGCAGCGCAGGTGATACCGCTGATAAGAAGGCTGGCTTCCTGGCCACCCTTGACCGGCGCAACAAACGATTTCTGCACCAGTGGGTGGTCCAGCTCCCGGATGCGGTCAGATTCTGATCGACTCAATTCGCGGGGTGTAACGGCTGGCTCTGTCCGAAATTGATAGAAACCGGTCAGGCCTTCCCTATGAATGGTTTCGCACACAGCCCTGCAACCCTGACAGCAGAAGTGCCGGGTTTGTCCGTCAAGTTCCAGCGTGATTGACGGGTTGCCCTCCGCTGGCTCTCCGCAATGGAAGCAGGTCAGGGTGTTCACCCCTGAGTATAGCTGGCCGCTTTCAGCGTAACGGCATTTTCAGAGGGCAGCCAGAACTCCCCCTTCAGGCGCCAGTCGTTTTCGGGCCCCTGGAGGTCGTAATACCAGCGACCATCCATATTCTCCAGCAGGTTGCCCGTGTACTCACCGTTACCAACCTTGCGCATCTGAATAGTGCGGTCCTTTTCAGATACCGTCGGGTGATACAGGTTGAGTATCAGATAGGGGTAATCCGCTGCACCCTCTGTCTCCTGAAGATCCAGATTAGCGGCGCGCTCGGTAAAAGACAGGCTGCCTTTGAGGCCGAGATCCCTGGCTTTCTGATCACGGGCTATCGCCATATTAATGCCACGACCCTCCTTGGAATAGTCATCTGTGACCATGGCCGTCGGCAGGCTGGAGGCGAACACCAGCATGGTTAGGCCCCAGACAATGGCTGCCAGAGGGAAAATGGCCAAAAACCAGAACCAGGGCTGGCGGTACCACGGAGCAACGGGTGTATTCTCAGTCATTTCTCAGTCAACTCTTAACAGTGTATCGGTTGTAAGACCGCGAACATCATCGCGGCCTTGGACCAACAAATCGGCTTTCAGTTTCCAGAATCAGCGATGGGTCTGTCTCGGATTCTGCGTAGAAGCGTATGGTGTTGTTGGTATCCGGTATCGACTCGGGCGGCACATCAACAACCGTGGGCAGTGAACGGTTCTCCGCACTCGCTACGGTGACACTGGTGGTGGTCAGAATCCGGATGCCGTCAAGGCCTTCAACAGACAGGTTGAAGGTCTGAGGCACTTCAGACATGTTCTGTATCTTAACTGTATAGGAGTTCTCCACCCGGCCTTCGCCGTTGAAGCTGAACAGGGCGCCGCGGTCACGCAACACATCCATTTTTGCTGGCACCCGGGTGACCAGCGTGAAAATGATGGCCCCAATCATCAGAAGCAAAACGGCACCGTAGCCAAAGGTTCTCGGACGGAGCAGTTTCGAGGTTTTCCCCTCCAGTTCGTTCTCCGTAGTGTAACGGATAAGACCCTTCGGGTAGTCCATTTTCTCCATAACCTCGTCACAGGCATCGATACACAGGGCGCAGCCAATGCATTCATACTGCAGGCCGTCGCGGATATCGATGCCGGTGGGGCATACCTGAACGCACTGGCCGCAGTCGATGCAGTCACCCAGGCCGACATCCGCAGGGTTCACGCTTTTCTTGCGCCCGCCTCTGGGTTCGCCCCGGTTCGGATCGTAGGAAACGATGCGGGTGTTCGGATCGAACATCACCGACTGGAAGCGGGCATAGGGGCACATATACAGGCAGACCTGTTCACGCATCCAGCCGGCATTCAGGTAGGTGGCAACGGTGAAAAACGCCACCCAGAAATAGGCCCAGCCATTGGCCTGGAGCGTGAACAGGTCGATGATCAGTTCGCGTATGGGGTAGAAATAGCCAACAAATGTAAGGCCTGTAGCCAAAGCAATGAACAGCCACAAGCTGTGCTTGATGGTCTTCTTCGCGACCTTTTCTGGTGAATTGGGCGCTTTGTCGAGCTTAATACGTTTGTTGCGGCTGCCCTCGACTTTCTCCTCAATCCACATGAAGATGAATGTCCAGACGGTCTGCGGGCAGGTATAGCCGCACCACACCCGACCAAAAAGGGTGGTAATGAAGAACAGGCCAAAGGCACAGATGATCAACATGCCAGAGAGCAGGAAGAAGTCTTTCGGGAAAAAGGTTACACCGTAAAGATGGAATTCCCGTGCCGGCAGATCGAAATGAATCAGGGGCTGGCCATCGAGTGTCAGCCAGACAAACAGAAAATACATGCCCATGAGCAGCGTCAGGCTGACGTTGCGGATCTTTTGGAATGTGCCTTTTACTTCTCTGACGTAAATCTTTTTACGGCTGGCGTAGAGGTCGACGGTTTCCGGCTTGTCGTTTTTATTGGGGGGCTCGGAGGAAGGTTCTACCTGGGTGACCGGAATTTCATTACTCATGGGTATCTCCCGAAAGGTGTAGTGCTGGGAGCGGGCCTCGAGGGTCAGCTGATCTTCTCAAGCCTGCACCCGCCGGGCAGGTGCAGGGTTGAGAAGACCGGGCCGGAAAAGTTCCCGGCCGGTCTGGCTCAGTTCGACAGGCTGTAAACGTAGGCAGCCAGGATCTGAATCTGATCGTCTGACAGACGACCTTCCTGAGCAGGCATCTCGTTCTGACGACCGTGTTCGACGGTCTCGCGAATCCACTCGTAGGTGGAACCATACAGCCAGATGTTGTCTGTGAGGTTCGGAGCACCCATGGCCGTCATGCCGGTGCCGTCCGCGCCATGACAGGCGGCGCAGGCCTGCTGGAAAACAGCCTCACCGGCTTTGGCAGCCTCCGCATCCCGCTCCCGGCCACTGTAGCTGAGGACGAAATTGACCACCTGGTCCACCTGCTGACTGGTCATGTTGGGCATCACACCTTTGGCCGGCATGTTGCCCTGACGACCCTTGGCGATACTATGCCAGATCTGGTCAGGCTCACCGCCCCACAGCCAGTCGTCGTCGGTCAGGTTGGGGAAGCCCACCTGGCCCCGGGCGGCCGTACCGTGACACACCGAGCAGTTGTTGGCATAAAGACGCTGACCGATCTTCATCGCGTCTTCGTTCTGTGCCAGTTCAGGGATCGGTGTGTTGCCAAACTGGGCATAGATTTCACCATACCTGGCATCCGCTTGTGCCACTTCTGCTTCCCACTGGTTGGCGGAGGTCCAGCCCAGGATCCCCTTGAAGTTACCCAGGCCCGGGTAGAGCGCCAGGTATCCCAGTGCAAACACACAGGTTGCGATGAACAGGTAGAACCACCACTTCGGCAGCGGGTTGTCGTATTCCTCGATGCCATCGAAGGAATGGCCCATTGTGCGGTCGGTTTCGGTATCGGTCGTCTGGCTCTTGCGGGTGGCCCAGAGCAGCCAACAGCAGCCGAAGATGGTACCGAGCACGATCACGCTGATCCAGATGCTCCAGAAGGTACTCATTGTTTCTTCTCCGTTTTTTCCTGTTCGAGCGTACGCTTGGCTACTTCATCGTCGTCATCAGAGAAGGGCAGCTTTGACGCTTCCTCGTTCGCCTTCTTGCGGTGAGCGCTGAACGCCCACCAGATGATGCCGAAAAACATTGCCATGATGACCAGCGAGTGAATGCCGCGTAACTCATTAATATCCATGGGATCACCGTTTGTCTGAAATCACAGTACCCAGTTGTTGCAGGTATGCGACCAGTGCTTCTATTTCAAACTTGCCCTCAATGTCTGAGGCGGCACTGGCAACCTGATCGTCCGTATACGGTACGCCGAGGGTCTGCAGTGTTCTCATTCGGGCTTCGATGGTGGTGTGCTTAACACGGTTATCGAATAGCCAAGGGAAAGCCGGCATGTTGGACTCAGGCACTACACTGCGGGGATCGTAAAGATGCTGGCGCTGCCAGGCATCGGAATAACGACCGCCCACGCGGGCCAGGTCAGGACCAGTACGCTTGGAGCCCCACAGGAACGGGCGGTCGTAAACAAACTCGCCCGCTACGGAGTAGTGGCCATAACGTTCGGTCTCCGCCCGGAACGGGCGGATCTGCTGGGTATGGCACACGTGACAGCCTTCGCGGATGTAAATGTCCCGGCCTTCCAGTTCCAGTGCAGACAGGGGCTTGAGGCCTTCAATCGGCTGGTTAACATCTTTCTGGAAGAACAGGGGCACTACTTCGGCCAGGAAGCCGCCGCTGATGACGAAGATAATCAGGACGATCATCAGGCCAAGGTTCTTTTCTACAATTTCATGTCTCATCTGGTCTCTCCCCTTACGCCGCTTGAACGGCAGCGTTGTCCTTTGCTGCGGCTTCTTTCTGGCGCACGGTCATGTACACGTTGTAAGCCATGATCAGCATGCCGGCGAGGAAGATGGCGCCGCCGACAAACCGGACGAAATAGCCGGGGTAGGACGCCTCAAGGGACTCAACGAAGCTGTAGGTCAGCGTGCCGTCTTCGTTGACTGCGCGCCACATCAGGCCTTGCATGATGCCGTTGACCCACATGGCAACAATGTACAGTACGGTTCCGACGGTCGCGAGCCAGAAGTGAACGTTAATCATTGCAGTACTGTACATGGCCTGCACGCCCCAAAGTTTTGGAACCAGGTGGTAGACTGCGCCGATACTGATCATGGCCACCCAGCCCAGGGCACCAGAGTGGACGTGGCCGATAGTCCAGTCAGTGTTGTGAGACAGGGCGTTAACGGTTTTGATAGACATCATCGGGCCTTCGAAGGTAGACATACCGTAGAAGGACAGCGATACCACCAGGAAGCGCAGGATCGGGTCGGTGCGCAGTTTGTGCCAGGCACCAGAGAGAGTCATCATCCCGTTGATCATACCACCCCAGGATGGCGCCAGCAGAATCAGGGACATGATCATGCCTGCAGTCTGTGCCCAGTCAGGCAGGGCAGAGTAGTGCAGGTGGTGGCCGCCGGCCCATACGTAGGTCGTGATCAGTGCCCAGAAGTGGACGATAGACAGGCGGTAGGAATAAACCGGACGGTTGGCCTGCTTGGGAACGAAGTAGTACATCATGCCCAGGAAGCCGGCAGTCAGGAAGAAGCCAACGGCGTTGTGGCCATACCACCACTGCATCATCGCATCGGTCACACCGGCGTATGCAGAGTAGGATTTGAAGGCTGTCGCTGGCAGGGCCATGTTGTTACCGATGTGCAGAACCGCAACGGTAATGATGAAGGCGCCATAGAACCAGTTGGCCACATAGATGTGTGGCGTGCTGCGCTTCATAACGGTGCCGAAGAACACCAGTGCGTAGGTTACCCACACGACGGCAATGGCGATATCGATCGGCCATTCCAGTTCGGCGTATTCCTTGGCAGAGGTAATGCCCAGCGGCAAGGTGATGGCTGCAGATACAATGATCGCTTGCCAGCCCCAGAACGTGAATGCTGCCATACCATCAGAGAACAGGCGAGCCTGACAGGTCCGCTGTACAACGTAGTACGAGGTAGCAAACAGGGCACTTCCGCCAAAGCCGAAGATGACGGCGTTGGTATGCAGCGGCCGCAGGCGACCGAAGTGAGTCCAGGGCAGATCGAGGTTGAGGGATGGCCAAACCAGCTGTGCTGCAATCAACACACCCAGAGCCATGCCTACAATACCCCATACCACTGTCATGATGGCGAATTGTCTCACCACCTTGTAGTTGTATGTCAGGTTTGCATTTACTGTGCTCATAGCCTTACCAATGGGTTTAGGATGGGGAATTATGCGGGCGCAAGTATGGAGAAACCATTAGGCCTTTGCAATGATTCAGGTCAACTCCTGACATTCGTCAAATGCGCTGGAATCAGCAGTTTGGCCAATAGTTTGCACGGCCCGAGCCGGGTTGCCGAAGCACCTTGAAGGTTTCTGCTCGGTCACTAATGATACCGTCTGACAGCCAAGAGGTGAACGTTGTGAATCGGATTACGACCAAAGACTATGGTAAAGGCGCCAAAAGTGTCATGTTGCTGGCCCATGGGGCCGGCGCACCCATGGATTCTCCCTTTATGGATCAGCTATCGGCGGCTCTGGAGCAGCAGGGTATTGCAACGGTGCGCTTTGAGTTTCCTTACATGGTTCGGCGACGTGAAGACGGCCGTAAACGGCCACCGGACAGAATGCCCGTGTTGCTGGACTCCTTCCGGGCCGAAGTGGCGCGGGTAAGAACTGAGTTGGGCAAGGATTGCCTGATCCTGGTGGGCGGTAAATCAATGGGCGGTCGGGTTGCCTCAGTGCTGGCCAGCGAGCAGGCTCCAGATATCTCCGGGGTTATCTGCTATGGCTATCCTTTCCATCCCCCCGGCAAGCTGGATCGCTGGCGTACTGATCATTTTTCGACCGTTGACTGCCCGATGATGATTATACAGGGAACCCGGGACCCTTTTGGCAAGCCGGAGGAGGTTGCGGCCCGGGGTAAGATGAGGGGGCTAAACCGGCTGTGCTGGCTGGATGGTGGAAACCATGACTTCAAGACGCCGGCAAGGCATCCCGAAAGCCAGGCGACGCTCATTAAGCGGGCGGCTTGCGAAACCAGCCGTTTTGCTCAGGAGTTGCTGGCGGGCTCGGAACTGCGTTGAGCAAGGGAGATTCCGTCCCGGCCGGCGGCTTTGGCTGCATAGAGCGCTTTGTCAGCGCGCCGGAACAAGCTATCTGGTAGTTCTTCGCTGCCAAGAACGGCGATTCCGGCGCTCACGGTGAGGTTGATGTCGGCGCCATCCGGAGCGGTGATATGGGAGCCCCGAATCGCCTCGAGAATATCCTGGCACAATTTTGAAGCGCCGGTGGCGTCTGTGCCGGGTAGGAGCAGGGCAAACTCTTCGCCGCCAAACCGGACGGCGACATCCCGTGGTCGCTTGATCTGGTCCTTCAGGCAGTTGGCGATATGTCTGAGGCATTTGTCGCCAAAATCATGGCCCCAGGTGTCGTTAATTCGCTTGAAGTGGTCGGCATCAACCAGCGCCAGTGACAACGGTTGGCCGGTTCGGCGAGCTTCACGGCAGAGTTCCGGTAACAGGTTATCCATGTGCCGGCGATTGTGTAGTCCTGTCAGGGCGTCGTTCAGGCTCAGAGATGCCAGTTTCCGGTTCGCCTGCTCAAGTTCCCGCATGGTGTTGCGCAGCTGTGCCGTGCGCTCGTGAACCTTGAACTCCAGCTCAGTGCGTGCCTGGTGCTCGATATCCAGCAACTTCTGATTCAGCAGGCGCCAGCGTTGCACCATCGCATAGTTCAGCAGGATAACCTGGCCCCCGACAGCGGCCTGCATCATGACCTCGCGGGCGAGATAGTCGCCGAGGTAGCCAAAGGCCGCGAGGGCATAAGCCAGGGCGCCGACCACCATGATCATCCAGGCAGCGATGTACCAGAACGCGGGGAGATAGCCCTGGCGCCAGCGGATAGTGGCAATGACAGACAACGCGGCAATCACCACCAGAGCATAAGCCGTGTTCAGCAGGATGGTTTTCGAATAGGGCAGCACGAAGGTCAGGGCCAGCAAGCCCACAGCAGACCAGACCAGCCCTCGGAGCACGGACTCTGAAACCGTGCCGGCACTGACATCAAGAAATGACCAGCCAAACAGAGTCATGGCGGCTGAGCAGATGACCAGCGTGAGTGGGATCGATAAGTTCGCCAGTTGGGCACTTTCCGGCCAGAAATACTGATTTGCGAAGCCACCCATGGCAAACAGAAACATCGCCATGGAGCTGATATAGAAAGAATTGTAAAAGTAGTACCGGGTGCCGGAGCTGAAGAAAAGCAGCAGGTTGAAGGCCGCCAGTATCAGCAGCGCTCCGTAAAACAGGCCGTGAATCAAGGTCAGGTGATTGCTTTCTGCAATGACCTCTTCCGGTGTCATCAGGGCGAGAGGTACATTCAGCGCACCACTGCTGTGAACCCGGATGGTAATAGTTCGCCGTTCTGACGGATCCAGGGTGACCGGCAGCAGGTAATAACGGTAATCTATGCCCCGGGTGGCAAACGGCAGTGAATCACCTGTGGTCAGCGGCGGTGCGGCCTCGGTGGTAACATCTGAGTTTCCCGGCTGGTGGCGGTCCTGCCAGAAGGTAATTTCGTCCAGCAGTGGGTAGTTGAGCTTCAGATACCAGAGCGTCCGGTCGGTGCCCGGATTGTGTACGGTCAGTTGAATCCAGTATACGGCGTCTGTGTGGCTGAACACCAGGTCATGGCCGTTGGCAGGGGTCCAGGGCATATCGGCCGGCAACTCCGATGCGCTGTTGGCGGCGTGGGCCGGCTCACCTGGGCGTGCGGAGTGGAAGCACAGGTGATAATTAATCGCGCTCCGGGCTTCGGGATTGGTGGCCTGAAGGGTCGGGCACGGTTCCGCCGCCAGGCTGTGGCCGGGCACGATGCCGGCAAGGGCCAGCATGCCAAGCATCAGCAGGGCGCAGAATCGAGGCGTCATCACCGGAATCCCATGTCGAATGAAGGCGGAAGTGTAGCCAGCGTAAACAAATCCTGCTGTTAAACAGGTTCAAGTTTCTTATCTGTCAGGGTGTCAGATTCCTGACAATTGTGATTGAAAAGGTGATAAATGCAACAGGTTATGCTGGTGTGCCGCCCTGGATTCGAAGCCGAGGCGGGCCAGGAAGTGACGGACCAGGCCACTCTGAGAGGCGTATTTGGTTACTTTCAGCCGGTCAGGAATGCCGGGCTGGTTCGGTTTAGCATCGGCAGTGGGGAGAGCCCGGAAGAGCTTATGGGCCGCCTGCCGTTGGAAGAGCTGGTGTTTGTCCGGGACTGGTTCATTATCCTGGGCGACTGCGCGTTGCCTGTTCAGGATCGAGTAGGGGCTGTGGTGGCGTTTTTGCGAGATCAGGATTGGGCTGGTAGTGGTTGTGCCCGGGTAGAGGTGCGTTTACCCGAGAGCAACGAGGACCGCGACCTGGGCAACTTTTCCCGCAAGTGGGTGGCGCCGTTATCGAAGGGGTTGCGGGGCGCGGGATTGCTTCAGGAATCGGCGGATGCACAAACCAGGACCCGTCTGGAAATACTGCTGGCAGACTTTGGCACAGCCGTGATTGGATACAGCCTCGCCGGTAACCGATCGCCGTTCCCAGGGGGAGTGCCAAGGCTCAGGTTGCCCGCTTCGGCTCCCAGCCGTTCGGCGCTGAAACTCGAGGAGGCCTGGAAGGTGTTTCTGCCGGAAGATCGATGGCTGGACTATCTGGGCGGTGGCAGGAAAGCTGTGGATCTGGGAGCTGCCCCGGGCGGCTGGACCTGGCAACTGGTGAATCACGGCATGATGGTCACCGCTGTTGATAATGGCCCGATGAATACCGAGCTCATGGCCAGTGGGCATGTTGAGCACGTTGAGGCCGATGGCTATGCCTGGCGTCCGAAGCGTGCGGTCGACTGGATGGTATGCGACATCGTTGACAAGCCGCGCCGAACCTCCCGAATGGCAGTGGACTGGCTGTCAGAAAGGCTTTGCCGATACACGGTATTCAACCTGAAGTTACCGATGAAGAAACGCTACGACGAATGGCTGATATGCCAGGACATACTGATGCGCGGTATTGAGGAGGCAGGCCTGACTTGCCACGTGCGGGCCCGCCATCTGTATCATGATCGAGAGGAAATCACCTGTTTCATCGAACGCCTGGACTGAGCCTTACCGGCTCAGGGCATGGGGCTTTGCTCAAGTACTGTGATGACTTCATCACGGTCCATCATGGGCACCAGTTCTGCCATCAGCTCGCGCCGCTCCTGGGAATGGTACCAGCGATCCCAGTCAGCCTCTGAACGCCAGTTGGCAAGGGTGATACGGTGGTTCGGGTCATGGCTGTCGACCAGAGTCTCACCTGAAATAAAACCCGGTGCACCCACGGCCTGCTGCAATACCAGGCGGGACCGCTCCTCGTAGGCGGTTTCCAGAGTTTCTGCGATGTGTCGTTCAATCAAAACCCGAATCATGCAATTGGTCCTTTATTTTCGTTGCTGTAAACAATAATTTAGCATCGGATTCTGAAAATCACGAGAACTGGAGGTGGCTGTTTTGACAACCCTGGAGTATAACGCCGAGCTTGATGCTCGAGGGCTGTTCTGCCCGGAACCGGTCATGTTGCTGCACACCCGGATTAACGATGTTGGCATAGGGGAAGTGTTGCGCGTTGTTGCGACTGACCCCTCTACAACCCGGGATATACCCCGTTTTTGCCAGTTCCTGGGTCATGAACTGCTGAGTCATCAGGAGTTGGACGGCGAGTTTCATTTTCTCATCCGCCGTTGTGCCGGCTGAGCAGACCGCTTAGCTTTCTCGCGCTACCTTGCCAAGATGCTCAAGGAACTGCCGACGGTTCATTTCCCCCAGTACCCGCGCTTCCTGTAGTTCCTCGCCGTTGGTTCGGTAGAACAGAATTGCCGGCGGACCGAAGAGCCCGAGTTCATCCAGCAGGGCCTGTTGC
The DNA here is from genome assembly GCF_040547575.1 of Marinobacter sp. MBR-99. Taxonomy (NCBI): domain Bacteria; kingdom Pseudomonadati; phylum Pseudomonadota; class Gammaproteobacteria; order Pseudomonadales; family Marinobacteraceae; genus Marinobacter; species Marinobacter sp. MBR-99. The sequence goes on from NZ_JBEPPY010000001.1 coordinate 20,417, forward strand.
TCTCGGGTGTTGTCGGTCATGTCGATCTGCAACAGAGTGTAGGGCGCCAGCGCCTGGATCACGTCCTGATCGCTGAACACGTTTCGCTCCATAACCTTGCACGACACGCACCAGTCTGCATAGAAATCGAGCACCACAGGTTGCTGGTTGGCGCTGGCCTGGGCGAGCATCACTCGAATCTGTTGCGGATCTTTGACACGCTGGAAGTCCGCATGGCTGGCGCCGCCCGGTACCTGGCCCGCTGAGGCGGTAAATGGAGCCAGCGGCCGCAAAGGATCGTTCGCGCCAGTGACAGCCCCCGCAAGAAGAGCCAGGCCGTAGGCGAACATTACCAGGCCCAGGCCTTTGCGTGTTCGTTCCCAGCCAGCCCTCGCAGCATCAAAGGCGCCCAGTTGAACGCCTGTGATGGCCACCAGTAGCCCCCACATAGTCAGGCCTGCCCAGGCCGGCACTATCCGTTCGACAAGCCAGATGGCAACGGCCAGCAGCATGACACCGTAAAAATGCTTGACGGCGGTCATCCAATGGCCGGAGGTAGGCAGTAGCTTACGGCCACCAACGGCCACAAGGATCAGTGGAACCCCCATGCCGAGGCCGAGTGCAAGCAAGGCAACGCCACCGATGACGGCGTCCTGGGTGGTGGAGATGTAAAGCAGGCTGCCAGCCAGTGGTGCGGAAACGCAGGGAGAGACAATCAGAGCCGACAAGGAGCCAATACCAAAAATGCTGATCACCCGGGTACCTGTCAGTTTCTGGCTGGCATCGTTAAGCGGTTCCCGAATAAAGCGGGGTAGCTGAATTTCGAACAGATCAAACATGGCCAGGGCAAACAGTACGAACAGAGCGGCGAAGATGCCGAGCACCATGGGTGACTGGAGTTGTGCCTGCAGGTTGAAGCTGGCGCCCAGCAGTCCGGTAATCACCCCCGCGGCAGCGTAGGTGAGCGCCATGCCGAGCACGTAGCTGCCCGACAGCAACAGCGCATGCCCGGTTGTGCGCGTATTGTGGCCTGAAACCATGGTGGAAATGATCGGCACCATGGGCAAGACGCAGGGGGTGAACGTCAGCCCCAGCCCCAGCAGGAAGAACACGCCGGCAATCATCCACATGGACTGACTGGACAGGAAGCCGGCCAGTCCGGTCGCAGAGGACGTATTGTCAGCCGTGTTGAATGCCCCGCCGCTGGAGTCGCCACTGGCTGCCGGTATTGATAAATTGCCCTGGCTGCCGCTCTTGCCTGGGTAGTAGAGAACGTCCCGCGTCTGCGGCGGATAACACAGGCCCGCTTTGGCGCAGCCCTGGTAGCTGACCTGTAGTTCCGCTTCCGTTATCCCCTCAGGCAGGATGACCGGTACGCGAGCCTCGACCGGATCAAAGAACACCATCATCTCGCCAAAATATTCGTCTTCGGTCAGGGTGCCGGGCAATGAGAATTCCGGTTCGCCAATGCTGATGCCGTCGGTGGTCGGGGTGATCTGGATGCGACTCTCATAGAGATAGTGGCCCGGAGCGATATCCCAGGACAGGATAACGCTGTCGCCTTCGGTGCGGTGGTTGAAGGGCAAGGCTTCGTCTACGGGCAGGAAGCCATTGTTGCCGCCACCAAACAGGGAGTTGCCTGAGCCGCCAAAGGCCTGGGCGACCGCAGGAAGCATGGCAAACAGCAGGGCCGCAAGAGCCAAGAACTGGGTAAGTGGTCGTCGCAGTCGTAGATAGTGGGCCGGAATAGCTGTCATGAATGCTTCGTTATCCTGGGTGTTTTCAAAAAAGGCGGCTGTATGGTTCGTTGCCTTGCTGCCAAAGACATCACCGAGGTGTCAAAGTTCCCTCTGGTATTGCCTGCATTAAAGTCGCACAATAGCCAACCGATGAATCACAATCCAGACGATCTTATCATGCTGTTCAACGACCTGTTCCGGGAATCCTACCGGACCATTCTGGTCAGGGGCAGTGACGAACCGGAGTACCTGCCTGCCAGCGAGCCAGACGGACTTGCCCGGGTAGTGTTTGCCCACGGTTTTTTTGCCAGTGCCCTCCACGAAATCGCCCATTGGTGTATAGCCGGTGAGCATCGGCGCACATTGCACGATTATGGATACTGGTATTGTCCGGATGGGCGTAGCCTGAAACAGCAGCAGGCGTTCGAACAGGTGGAGGTAAAGCCCCAGGCCATTGAATGGCTGTTTTCCCTGGCCGCCGGCACTCGCTTTCATATCAGCGTTGATAACCTTGCCGGCAGCGGTGCCGCCGATGAGCAGGCCTTCCGCGCTAACGTCTGTCTGCAGGTTTCTGAATATATGGCCCGGGGCCTGCCACCAAGAGCCCGGCAATTTTTCGATACACTCACGTCTTTCTACGGGACGGCCGACAGAATCCAGCAATGCTGGCATCAGGACAAGCGCCGCGTGGCGCCCACGGCTCCCGAATACGACCACTCAAGGATATTAGAGCCTCTATGACATCTGACCCAAAACATACCGGCGATTTGCGCTTCAGCGATCTGAACCTGGACAAGCGCCTGCTGGATGCCATCAGTCAAATCGGATTCGAATACTGTACGCCCATTCAGGCTGAAACCCTGCCGTGGACCCTGGCCTGCGAAGACCTCATCGGCCAAGCACAGACCGGTACCGGCAAAACGGCAGCGTTCCTGATCACTGCGATACAGACACTGCTGGAAACGCCAGTGGACGAAAAAGACCGGTTTGCCTCGGAGCCCCGGGTGCTTGCCCTGGCTCCAACCCGTGAACTGGCCATGCAGATCGCCAAAGACGCAGAGCAGCTTTGCCAGTACACCGGCCACAATGTGGTTACCGTGGTGGGCGGCATGAACTACGACAAGCAGCGTGAGCAGTTGCAGAATGAGATTGTCGACATTCTGGTGGCAACCCCGGGCCGGCTGATTGACTTTTTGGGTTCCCAGGACGTGTTTCTGGACCAGATCGACATCCTGATCCTGGATGAAGCAGACCGCATGCTGGATATGGGGTTCATCCCCGACGTCAAACGCATTATCCGCAAGTGCACCGAAAAAGATGACCGCCAAACCCTGCTGTTCAGCGCCACCTTCAACCAGGACGTACTCAACCTCGCGTCCATGTGGACCCGCAATGCAGAGTTTGTTGAAATTGAGCCGGAGCAGAAGACCGCCGAGCGGGTAGAGCAGACGGTTTACCTGGTGTCGGACGACGACAAACTGCCGGTGCTGGTGAACTACCTCAAGCGCCCGGAGGTTGAGAAAGCCATCGTGTTTGCCAACCGTCGTGACCAATGTCGGGATCTTGAGGAGGACCTTAAAAACCAGGGCGTGAAAGTGGCCCTGATGTCGGGCGAGATCGCCCAGAACAAACGGCTGAAAACGCTGGACCAGTTCAAAAAGGGGCAGATCCAGGTGCTGGTGGCTACCGATGTGGCAGGCCGGGGCATTCACGTTAATGGCGTGACCCACGTATTCAACTACAACCTGCCTGAGAACGCCGAGGATTATGTGCACCGCATCGGCCGCACTGGCCGGGCGGGTAAGACCGGGGTCTCGGTGAGCTTCGCCGGCGAGGATGATTCTTTCGCGCTGCCAGAGATCGAGAAGTACATCAGCCAGAAGCTGAAAACTGCGGTTCCGGATGAAGACCTGATGGCCACGATGGATAACCCTCCGATTACTCGAAAACGCGGCGGCCGCAGGCCCCAGGGCGGTCGTGGACCGGCCGGGCGCGGTCAACGCCCACGGCGTAACTGATCCGGTCGCGGGAGGCCAGGCCCATGCTGATTGTTGCAGACGAGAATATTCCGTTACTGGACGCCTTCTTCGGTGACATCGGAGAGATTCGCCGGGTTACAGGCAGAACCTTGACTCGCGAACAGGTGGCCGATGCCGATATTCTGCTGGTTCGCTCGGTAACCCGGGTTAACCGCGAGTTGCTGGAAGGAACCAGGGTTCGTTTTGTGGGTACTGCGACCATTGGCACCGATCATATAGACCTTGAGTGGTTGCAGACGCAGGGCATCGGCTTTGCCGCTGCCCCCGGATGCAATGCCAGCAGCGTGGCGGAGTATGTACTGTCAGTGGTGTCGCTGTTTGCTGAACGTCGCGGTCTGGATGACTGGACATCTCTGAAGGTTGGTATTGTTGGTGTTGGTAATGTGGGTGGCCAACTGGCCCAGTGTCTGGGACGCCTCGGATTCGAGGTACGCCTGTGTGACCCGCCAAGACAGGAGCGGGAATCCGGCGCAGAGACGCCCTATTGCAGCCTGGCAGAAGCGTTGGAGTGTGATGTGGTTTCCCTGCATACACCATTGACCCGCAATCAGCCTCACGCTACCTGGCATATGGTGTCACACCCGGAGCTGGCTTTGATCGGCCAGGATCAGCTGCTGATCAATGGTGGTAGGGGCGAGGTGATTGATTCCGAGGCATTGATGCGCCGCCTGGAGCAAGCTGATGCGCCACTGGTGGCGCTGGACGTCTGGGAGCAAGAGCCGGGCATCAGTCCCGACCTTGTGGAGAAAGTGTGGTTGGCAACCCCCCATATTGCCGGCTATAGCCTCGAGGGCAAGATGCAGGGTACGGAAATGGTATACCAGGCGTTGTGCCAGTTCCTGGGGCTGCCCATACGCAAGAAAGCGGGTCAGTTTTTGCCTGAACCCGCGGTCAGTAAAGTCTCGTTTACCAGTTCCGCTGAGGAAGACGACGCCATTCGTACCGCGCTTCGGGTCTGTTACGACCCAAGGCGGGATGATGCCCGGCTGCGACTGGCCATGCGGGGTAATCCTGAGCAACGGGCTCTGGCGTTTGACCGCCTGCGCCGTGACTATCCGGTGCGCCGGGAGTGCTCCAGCCTGAAGGTTCAGCTCAAAGGGACCAGTAAATCGCTGCAGGACAGTTTCCGTGCACTGGGCTGCAAACTCAAAATCTGACCAACGTGACCTGATTGCAGATGCAAAGGGGGGCGCTGATAGCGCCCCCCTTTGTTTTCTGCACAGGAATTTCTGTCACACCCTGGCGTTCTGCAAGGCTGCGATGCGATCTTCCAGTGGCGGGTGAGTCATGAACAAGGCTGCCAGCCCGGCCCTGGCACCACGGTTGATACCAAAGGCCTGAAGAGTGTCGGGCATTTGATCCGGCACTTCACTTTCCTGTTTCAGGCGAGCCAGCGCGCTGATCATTGCTCCGGTGCCGGCCAGCTGGGCCCCTGCAATGTCCGCCCGGAACTCCCTGCGGCGGGAGAACCAGAACACGATGGTGCTGGCAAGAATGCCAAGGACAATCTCGGCGGCGATACTGACCACAAAAAAGCCAATACCATGGCCGTTTTCGTTCTTGAACACCACCCGGTCGACGAAGGAGCCGATGACCCGTGATGCAAAAATGACAAAGGTGTTTACCACGCCCTGAATCAGCGCCAGCGTGACCATATCACCGTTGGCTACGTGGCCAATCTCGTGGCCCAGTACGGCCCGGATTTCATCCTTGTTGAACCGGTGCAGAAGCCCTTCACTGACCGCCACCAGCGAGTCGTTTTTGTTCCAGCCGGTCGCAAACGCGTTGGACTGGGAGGCGGGGAAAATCGCAACCTCAGGCATGCCGATGCCCGCTTTCTTGGAAAGCTCTGCCACTGTGTCCACCAGCCAGCGTTCGGCCGGTGTTCTGGGGGAGTCGATAACCCGGGCCTTGGTGCTCCACTTGGCCATGGGTTTGGAAATCAACAGCGAGACGATGGCACCCGCAAAGCCGAATACGGCAGCAAACGCCAGGAGCGAGCCGTAGTTGATGCCCTGTTGGGCCAGATAGCTGTCAACGCCCAGCAGTCGCAAGGTAAAGCTTGCGACCAGGATGACCGCCAGGTTGGTGGCCAGAAACAACAAAATCCGCATAGTCTATTCCCGTGTTAACGTTCCCTGAAACTGGTTGCCTTTCTGACCGATATATGTGGTCCGGGTTCACTCCTTCAAGAGCCTTACCTGTATTTAATGCACGCTCCCTGCGCCGGAATCAATGAAGAAAGAAGACTGAACGGCCAGGCTGATACGGCTGGAACTACCACTCTTGAGGGCCGATCTCAGCAGGTGGATATAGGTTGACAGATCCTTTTGTACGGAAGGTGGCAGTTCTGCTTCAGCACTGGAGGCATTCAGCTCCCGTATCAGCGCCTGGGGCGCCGGAGCACTGAGGCGCACAAACGCCTCGCGGGTCAGAACGGCCTGGTCCAGGGCTTCCTGCCGAATGGTGTCGACGTAGCGCAACAGGCCTTCCTCTGAGAGCCACAGAAGCGCGCCGAAACAGGCCATGTGTCGCTTGCTGTGAAGGCCAAACTCATCTGGCTCGTCTGGCCCGGCGATGTCTTCCACAAACAGGTTGATCCTTCTCGGGAATGCGGCATAAAGCTGGATCAGCGCAATAGCGACGTCCTTGTAGAACTCCTCGACATGTATGTCGGCCATATCAGCTCCGGTTACTGGCGGTAATGCTCCAGGAAATTGCCCAGGCGGCCCATGGCGTCTGCCAGGGTATCTTCCCGGGGGAGGAAAACGACGCGCAGATGCTGTCTGTCATCAATGTTGAAAGCGGACCCTTGAACCAGCAGGATTTTCTCCTGCAGCAGCAAGTCGAGCACCAGCTTTTCATCGTTGACCACCGGGAAGTGCTTCGGGTCCAGTCTCGGGAACAGGTACAGGGCGCCCTGGGGTTTGACACAGCTAACGCCGGGAATGTCGTTGAGCATGCGCCAGGCAGTTTCCCGCTGTTCATACAGCCGGCCGCCCGGTGCCACCAGATCATTTATAGATTGGTAGCCACCCAATGACGTCTGGATGGCCAACTGCGCCGGCACGTTGGCGCACAGGCGCATGTTGGAGAGCATCTCGATGCCCTCGATCAGGTCCCTGGCGCGATGCTTGGCGCCGCTGATAATCATCCAGCCGGAACGGTAGCCGGCCGCCCGGTAGTTCTTCGAAAGCCCGTTGTAGGTGAAGAACAGAACGTCATCGGCCAGGGCAGCAATAGAGGTGTGCTGGGTGCCGTCGTACAGGATCTTGTCGTAGATCTCGTCTGACAGGATGATCAGATTGTGCTGTCGGGCCAGTTCGATGACCTGCTGCAGCAGCTCTTCGGAATATACCGCGCCGGTGGGATTATTGGGATTGATCAGAACAATGGCCCGGGTGCGGCGGGTAATCTTCTTCTTGATGTCATCGATGTCCGGGAACCAGCCCTGTTGCTCATCGCACCGGTAGTGCACCGGCTTGCCGCTGGAGAGGGTAACGGCAGCGGTCCAGAGTGGGTAATCCGGTGCCGGAATCAGCACTTCATCGCCGGTGTTCAACAGTGCCTGCATGGACATGACGATCAGCTCACTGACGCCATTGCCCAGGAAAATGTCGTCGATATCGACCTTGGCGATACCCCGTTGCTGGCAGTAATGCATCACGGCTTTTCGAGCGGAGAACAGCCCCTTGGACTCCACGTATCCCTGGGCCTGATGCATGTTGTAGATGACGTCTTGCTGGATTTCTTCCGGCACGTCCAGCTCAAACGCCGCCGGGTTGCCAATGTTGAGCTTGAGAACCCGATGGCCTTCTTCTTCAAGGCGACGCGCCTCACGCAGAACCACGCCGCGAATTTCATAGCACACATTGTCGAGCTTGGCGGATTTGAAATAGTTCTGCATGGGTTGCTGGCGTCCTTAACAAACAGTCTGAAAGAGGCTCCGGTAAACGGAAGCATCCTATTCTAGCGGAGGGGAGGCCCGGGACAACAGGGGCAAATGTGTTGAATTGTGGCCAAATACGGATAGTTTGCGGCGGTTTTCGAAAGTGAACTCCGGGTGTCTGGCCTGTAATGACAGTTTCGCTTGTGGTTTTGTTCAATTAAATTGTGCACAATTAAAGTTCATGAGAACCATCAACAGGAGCAAGCGTATGTCTGGCGAATCCATTTACGACTTCAGTGTTCGTGACATCAAGGGCAATGAAGCCTCAATGGCCGATTACAAGGGAAAGGTCTTGCTGATTGTGAATACCGCATCAAAGTGCGGGTTTACACCGCAGTTTGAGGGCTTACAGGCGCTGCATGATCAACTCGGTGGTCAGGGCTTTGAGGTACTGGGTTTTCCCTGTAACCAGTTTATGAATCAGGACCCCGCAAATGAGGATGCCATCAGTCAATTCTGCTCCCTGAATTATGGCGTCAGCTTCCCGATGTTTGCCAAAATTGATGTGAACGGAGACGGGGCTCATCCGCTGTTCCGGTTCCTGAAGAAGGAGGCCAAGGGCCTGATGGGGTCAGAGAAGGTCAAATGGAACTTTACCAAGTTCCTGGTTAACCGGGATGGCCAGGTCATCCGCCGCTACGCACCCACGGCGAAACCCGCAGACATTCGTGCCGATATCGAGGAGCTGCTCTGAGATGAGCGCCGATGATCAGATGCTGGCGCTCGATAACCAGATCTGCTTTGCTCTCTACGCGTTGAATCGGGCGGTCACAGCACGGTATCGCCCCCTGCTTGCTGAGCTGGGGCTGACCTACCCACAGTATCTGGTCATGCTGGTGCTCTGGGAGCATGGCTCGGGTGAGGAGGCCGCCCGGGTATCGGATGTGGGAGCCCGGTTGCGGCTTGATAGCGGCACCCTGACACCACTCCTGAAGCGGCTGGAAGATCGTGGTCTGGTAATCAGGCAGCGGCAGGCAACCGATGAGCGGGTTGTTCGACTGAGTTTGACCGAGGACGGCTGGCGGTTGCGGGAGGCGGCTCGTCAGGTGCCCGGCCAGTTGGTGTGCGGCCTGGATGTGGCTCCGGAAAGGATGGTCGCTCTCCGGCACGAACTCAGGAGTCTGCTTGAGATTCTGGAGCACTCGGCGCCCAACGATCAATAACAGCCCTGAGCTCGTCACGCTTGTAAGGTTTGGTGATGTAATCGTTCATACCGGCTTCCAGGCAATCCTCCCGGTCACCCTGCATGACGTTGGCGGTAACTGCAATGATGGGTAATGTCTGCCACTCCGGATTGCGTCTGATCGCCCGGGTTGCTTCATAGCCGTCCATAACCGGCATCTGACAATCCATCAGAACCAGGTCGTAACGGCGCTTTTGCAGCGCTTCCAGGGCCCGCTGGCCGTTTTCCGCATGATCGACCCGATGCCCCAGCTTTTTCAGCAGGCTGCTGGCAACCAGTTGATTGACCTGATTATCTTCAACCAGCAACAGCGTGAGTTGGCTCTCGGTCTTCGCTGCCGCGGTGGGCTGACCCTGGGGTTCTGTGCTGGCGCTGTCTGGTAATCCTGCTGCGGCGCAGAGGCATTGGTAGAGTTCGGCTCGCCTGAGTGGTAGCGGTAGAACAAACTGGCCGGTTTTGTCGGAACTGACTGAGCCACTGCTGTCGGCCAGTATAACGCCGATTCCCTGCCAGCCGTCAGCGAAGGCCCTGTAATCTTCGTCACCTGGCTCTGCGGCTACCAGCAGGATGCCCTTTGGGTGACGACTGGCACTGCGAACCGGAATTGCCCATGCTCGCAGTTGTGATTCGATCGCCAGCCGGTGCGGGTGATCCTGAGGTATGGCCATGGCAACGCCGGTCTCACACAATCTATTGGCAGCCATCTCAGGCAGTCTGGGGTGCGCCGGTTCATGCACCGGAAGGGGCAGGGTGACGGTGAAATGTGTGCCGGCACCCTCACTGGAATCCACCAGTATCTGCCCGTGCATCCGTTCAACAAGCTGGCGACAAAGCGTCAGGCCAAGGCCTGTACCGCCGTATAGTCGGGTGGTATCGGTATCGGCCTGTGAAAAGGGTGAAAAGATCCGGTGTAGACCTTCTTTGGACATGCCAATGCCGCTATCGATAACCTCCATGCGAAGACTTCCACCGGAGTAGGTGGCGCGCACCCTGACATGGCCATCGTCCGTGAACTTGACCGCGTTGCTCAGCAAGTTGTTCAGGATCTGGCGAGTACGTGTCGGGTCGCCCAGAAACTGTTCGGGTAACATCGGGTCGGTTTCATTGACAAGATTGATGTGTTTGCGGCGAGCCTGCTGGGCGTGGAGGGTTGAGCATTCCTCGACCAGGTCGCGAACGCTGAATGGAATGTTCTCAAGGTTGAGTTTTCCGGCCTCGACCTTCGAGATGTCAAGAATATCATTGAGCAGCCCCAGCAGGCTCTCGCCGGCGTTCAGGGCAATCTCCAGACGATTTCTCTGGCCTGCGTCCTGTTCGCTTTCCAGTGCCAGGCCTAGCATTCCCAGCACGCCATTCAGCGGAGTGCGGATCTCATGGCTCATGCTGGCCAGGAAGTTGGCCCGGGCCCGGGCGCGTCTTACCGCATCTTCTTTGGCGCGAACCAGGGCCCGATTACCCCGTTGCAGGGCCTGGTTCTTTTCAGAAATCTCCCGTGTTCGGTCTTCCACTTCCTGCTCCAGCTGGCTGGAGTAGTTTTTCATGGCGCTCTCGGCTGCCCTCAACTGGGCCACGCTGCCTTCCATGTGTTCAAGGTGCTCATTGATGATGCCGACCATGGTGCCGATTTCATCGAAACGATGGTTTGCAGGCACCGGTAGCCGGACTTTCTCCGGGGTACTTGCCCTGACACGACTTAATGCCTCAATCACGTTGAGCATGGGGCGGGTCAGCACGAAATAGAAAATGCCAAGCAGCGCAACCGACAACACCAGGCTCTTGAGCAGTCCGATAACGAACGTGTTGACCGCGCGCTGCAGGAACTGCCAGCCGTAATGCCAGGTATCTATGGTGACAACCAGGTGGCCCAGCGGCAGGTCTTGCAGCTGGGGTACCCGGAGTTCTGTACTGAACACGCTGCTGGAGCCGAACAGCAGATCGCTGATCCAGCGGTATCGGGAGATCGGGCTACTCTGGCTGGCGGCCGACATGGTCTGGCCGTCGCTGTCGACGATCCGGGCGTCTATGGTTGCCGGGTGACGCAACAGGCCATCCAGCAACTCCTCAGCCAGTCTGACGTCGATGTTGTAGGCAATCTGGGACGCCGGACTGTTACTGATCTCAATCAGCGCCCGTATGTCCTGTTCCATGGCGTCTTTTGCCGAGAAATAGTCGAGGGTAATCTGAATCAGGTTCAGAACCAGACCAAGAGCCATAGCTACCAGCACGGTGTCGCGGGTAAGGCGGTAGGAAAGTCTTTGCCGGAAGCTCTTTAACACGGTGAATGGTCGTCCTTGTGGCTGGTCAGTGTGGTATGTCCCGCTCCTCAATCGTCGTAATCAGCCTTTTTCTTCCATGTGTCATCATCCTGCAGGAAATTATCCCACTCGCGGTCAAGTTTTGAGTGGCTTTCGGTCTGGGTGCCGCCGTCTGCCAGGCTGGCTTCCAGCTCCTTGATGCGTGTTCTGAAGCTCTTGACGGCTTTCATGGCCAGCGGATTGTCCTTGGACTTACCCATTTCCGTGCTGGCCAGATGGTAAGCGTGGATGGCTTTGCGGATCTGGTTCTGCCGGATATGGTCCCGGGCCTGGAAAACGTGCAGGTCGGCGTGGGTCTTGTGCACCAGAAACAGCACGTGCTTCAGGTTCTTCTTGGCGCTGGCGGTGTCGAGCCGACCGGCTTTGTGCATAGCCTCGATCATCTTGAACAGGCTCTGCAGCAGTTCTTTGACGTAGGTTGCTTTCTCCGGGGAGTCGATCCTGACCGATGCCCGGTTATCATTGTTTTCCAGCACCTGTTTCCTGGTCTGTTTAATGGTTTCAAGCCAGTCGCTTACCGGTTGATCAGACTTAAGGGCAGCCAGATCATGACACGCTTCTTCCATGCGTTTGAGCAGTAGCAACTTGAGGTCAGGGGAGAGGTATTGGGCCGGTATTTCCGAGAACAGGCGGTAGGCACGATTGTATTCGTCTTCCCGGGCGGTCATCTTGCGAACCCGTTCAATCCGCGCCTTTTCGCGCATTTGACTGATGACAATAATGACCAGCGAGACGGTGACGATCGCCGCAAGCAGCAGCACAATGGTGGTAGTGTCCATGGTGTCGGTAATGGCTCCGGATTGCAGTGAGCGGACCGCCTTGGCAGGCGCGCCTCGTATTATCAGATATTATTGGGTAACGCTCTGAAAGCCTAGCAGAAATCTGGGTGGTCGTCCGTTTCCGGTTGTAAGTACAGAAAATACTTCATTCATTTAATGAATTTACTGATTGCTGTATATTAAACCGATGAATGCAGGGCAGGCCAAACCGGCGCCCGTTCACTGTCTGGCAGGAATCACGAATGGATATTTCCCGGGTTGATCTCAATCTGCTTGTATACCTTGATGTGTTGTTGCGTGAGCGCAATGTCACCAAGGCAGCCAATCATCTGGGCATTACCCAGCCGGCCATGAGCAACGGCTTGCGCCGGTTACGGGATCTGTTTGGCGACCCGTTGCTGGTGCGCACCAGTGAAGGCATGACAGCCACGGAGCGGGCCCGGGAACTGCAGCCTTTAGTCCGTGGCATTCTCTCGGACATTGAACAGGCGGTGCAGGAGAAAACCCCCTTTGCCGCCCAGGAGAGCCAACGGGTATTCCGTATTATGGCGAGTGACTACGCGGAATCCTGTCTGATGCCCAGGGTATTGCGGCGGATTCGCCAGGAGGCGCCCCACGTTACTCTGGACGTGCTGACCCCCAGCGACGTGAGCTTTCTGGATGTGGAACAGGGCCGGCTGGATATGGCTATCAACCGTTTCGACAAGATTCCTCAGTCGTTCCACCAGAAAACCCTGTGGATCGAGTATTTTGCCTGCCTGATGAATGCCCGTAATCCCATTCTCAAGGAGCCATTTACGCTCGATACCTATCTGGATGCCAGCCATATCTGGGTCAGTAAAACCGGCTTCGGTGTGGGGGTGGGGGTGAACCCCAAGGATGTCCAGCGGCTGGGGTGGGTAGACGAAGCCCTTGGGCGAATGGGGCGCAAACGGCAGATCTCGGTTTTCACCCGGCATTACCAGGTGGCCATGCTGCTGGCGGAACAGCATGACCTGATCGCCACTTTGCCGTCGCGCGCGGCCTGGCTGCAGAAAGACAACCCGAACCTGGTGGTGAAGGTTCCGCCGTTCGAGATTCCGCCGTTCGAGCTGAAAATGGCCTGGAGCCCGTTGCTGCAGCACAACAGCGATCATCAATGGCTGCGGAAGCTGATTGCCGAGGTGGCGGAAGAGGTGGACGACGAATTTGCACCCTTCGGTGCCAGGTTCGAGTCGCCCCAGCTTGTCCCGGGGCTGCACTCAGAGCGGTAGTTCCCGCAGTTCCAGAGAGCCCCGGCCGGCGTCCCACATGCGCTGGAAACTCTCTTCCATGAGCTTGACCCGGCCCGGGTTGGCGAAGTTGGCGAAGCCCTCTGGCTTATTGAAATCGTGGCGGTACAGCACACCCTGGCGGTCGGCCAGCAGGAACGGCTGGTTTTCCATCGGGTAATCGGTGTTGACCAAGCGTAGTTCAATCCGGCTGGTGAGCCGTCGCATCAGCTCTACCAGTTGGTGTCTGCGTTTAACCAACGGCTTGTCATCGTGAATCAGGATGCGAACTTCGCTCAACCGGTGCCGTCTAGCCACTGCTGAGATCAGTTCTCGCAACGGGTAGCGGTCATAGAGGCCGTGATCAAGCACGTCATCGTACAGCCATATGCGTTGGCCGGCTTGCGCTACCAGTGAGTCCATCAGTTCCAGCATGGTGCTTTCATCACCGAACAGCCAGCTTTCGGAATCCTCGCCAAGAATCAGTGGCTTCGCGCGTTGATCACCGGTCTGGCTGGCTAGTGTGGGAGCCAGGCAGCGCATATCCAGGTGGGGGATGCCTGCATCATCATAAATATCCGAGCAGATGTGAAAGCCGAAGCGTTGGTAGAATCCGGTGGCGTGCTGCTGGGCGGAGAGTTTCAGTTCCTGGAAGCGACCAGCGGATTCGGCCAGCAGGTGTCTGAGCAGGGCATCACCAGCCCCCTGGCCACGATACTCCGGTAACACCGCCATACGACCGATATAACCGGTCTCTTCAAGCGTTGAGAACAGGCGAGCGGTAGCCACTGGAGTGTTGCTGTCATCCACGGCCAGGTAATGGTCAGCAATCTCGTCGGTATCGTCCCACTCCAGCTCTGGCGGCACTTTCTGTTCCTCAATAAACACCCGTTGGCGGATGTCCCTGATGGATGACGGCGCCAGTTGCCAGCTGTATTTTCGGAATCTCAGGTTCATGGCTTACTCAAAGTACACCGAGCCCTGGTTGTAGAGATTGGTGAGCAGGCCAAGCAGGGCTTCGTCACCCGCAAGCTCAGCCAGTGCGGCCATGTCAATCCGGGCGCCGGCACAGAGCAGCGGTGCCAGTGGCCGGGCATCGCCTTTCAGGAGGTATTGCTCGCCATCCACAAACAGGGCAGTTTCACTGTCCAGTTCATGATAGGCGAAGCGGGAACCCTCGTTCCAGCGCAGTTGCTCGCCGGCGCGGATGGCTTCAGCCAGATCTTCTGCTTCTGCGGGTTCATCCGCAGGTACCACGATATCCATGCTTTTCGGGGCGGTCGCGAACTGGCCGAACCACAGGGCCAGGTTGCGGCGGTCGCTCAGTTGCTCACGGATGACAGTATCCAGGCGGTTGATCACTTCCGGACCGATGGTGCCGGGATTGTCCTGCACCTGTAAATCCGGATCATCCAGATGCTCGGCGGCTTTTTCTTTCTGGCTTAGGAAATCGGTAAAGCTGGTGAGAATGTCGTCGATGGTCGGGGCACGAAAACCGACCGACAGGGTAATACAGTCGTCTTCCGCCACACCGTGGTGGCCGATGCCCGGGGGCAGATACAACATGTCTCCCGGCGACAGGGTCACGGTTACTTCACCATCCCAACTGCTCAGAATACGCAGGGGTGTACCCTCGACACGCGGCGACTTGTGATCGCAGTGACCGCCAAAGGTCCAGCGGCGGTGCCCCTGTGCCTGCAGCAGGAACACATCGTACATGTCGTAGTGGGGGCCGACACTGCCGCCTTTCGGGGCGTAGCTGGCCATGATGTCATCCAGGCGCCAGTTGGGAATAAAACGGAAGTTGTCGAGCAGGTCGGCAATGTCCGGTACCCAGTGGTCCAGGCCCTGAACCAGCAGAGTCCAGTCCTGTGCCGGTAGTTCACTGAAGCGGTCGGGGGTGAAGGGCCCGTTGTGCAACTGCCAGGGTTTACCGGCATCGTTCTCGATCACGATGCGCGACTCCACCGCTTCCTCGCAGGCCAGGCCGGCCAGTTCGTCCGGGCTGACCGGGCACTGGAAGCCGGGAAAAGCCTGACGGATAACCAGCGGCTTTTTCTGCCAGTAGTCCCGCAGAAATTCAGAAGCTGTCAGTCCGCCAAGCATGTCCATGGTGTTGCTCCGGTTCAGATGTTGCCAGCCTGTTCGACGGCATTGCCAATGTAGGTGTCCGGCGTCAGGGCGCGCAGTTCCGCCTTGGCGTGCTCCGGAATATCCAGTGTTTCCACGAAATTCTTGATGACTTCCGGGCTCATGGCTTTGCCACGGGTCAAGTCTTTGAGCTTTTCGTAGGGTTTTTCGATGTTGTAACGGCGCATCACGGTCTGGATCGGCTCGGCCAGCACTTCCCAGGCATTATTCAGGTCTTCGTTCAGGCGTGCCGGGTTGATTTCCAGTTTGCCCAGGCCTTTCAGGGTAGCCTCATAGGCAATCAGGCTGTGAGCAAAGCCCACGCCCAGATTACGCAGCACGGTGGAGTCAGTCAGGTCACGCTGCCAGCGGGAGATTGGCAGTTTGGCAGACAGGTGGCTGAAGAGCGCGTTGGCGATGCCCAGGTTGCCCTCGGAGTTCTCGAAGTCGATGGGGTTTACCTTGTGGGGCATAGTGGAGGAGCCAATCTCGCCGGCCACTGTCTTCTGCTTGAAGTAGCCCAGGGAGATGTAACCCCAGATGTCCCGGTCCAGATCGATCAGGATGGTATTGAAGCGGGCAATGGCATCATACAGTTCGGCGATGTAGTCGTGGGGCTCAATCTGAGTGGTGTACGGGTTCCAGTCCAGGCCCAGGCTCTCAATGAACTCTTCGGCGTTGGCTGCCCAGTCCACATCCGGATAGGCAGACAGGTGGGCGTTGTAGTTGCCGACCGCACCGTTGATCTTGCCCATGATTTCCACTTCGCGGATTTGCATCAACTGGCGGCGCAGGCGATACACCACGTTGGCCAGTTCCTTGCCGACGGTGGTGGGAGACGCGGTTTGTCCGTGGGTGCGGGACAGCATGGGCTGTTCGGCATGTTCCTTGGCCAGTTCGGCCAGTTTGTCGACGACTTTGTCCATGGCCGGTAACAGGCCGTGGTCCAGGCCTTCGCGCAGCATCAGCCCGTGAGACAGGTTATTGATGTCTTCGGAGGTGCAGGCAAAGTGAACGAACTCGGTCACCGCGTGCAGCTCGGGCACATCGGCGATCTTTTCTTTGATCAGGTACTCGACCGCTTTGACATCGTGGTTGGTGGTGCGTTCGATGTCTTTGATGCGCTCCGCGTCGGCCAGGCTGAATTCGCTGACCATTTTGTCCAGGAAGGCGTTGGCTTCGTCGGAGAATGCTGGCACTTCGGTAATGGCCGGGTGAGCGGCCAGTTTCTGCAACCAGCGGATTTCGACGGTTACCCGGTTACGGATCAGGCCGTATTCACTGAAGATGCTGCGAAATACGCTGACTTTACTGCCGTAGCGGCCATCGACCGGAGAAATGGCGGTCAGGGCGGTGAGTTCCATCGAAAACCTCTCAGTTCATCAAAGAAAAATCGGATCGGAGAATATGAAGGCGCTAATGATACACCAGCGGGCGCCGTGAATCAGCGCAGCAACTCCCGGGCGTGCATGATGACCTTCTTGCGTTTGAAGATCAGTTGCCAGCGGTGGCCGCCGCTCTGTCGCCAGAGCACTGCCGAGCGGATACCGGCCAGCAACAGGGCGCGAACTTTTGCCGCATTCTCTTCCCGCTGCAGCACCTGGGGGTTGCCACTGACCTGGATGCGCAGGCGGAACGTGCTGATGGTGTCTGTGTAAATGGATGCCAGATTGCCTATCAGGTTGCTGTGGGTATATCCGAAGTGGCTGGCCGTGTGCCGTGCCTGCTCGATACGTTTGCCAATCACGTCAAGCATGTCGCCGTCGCGTTTGAGCTTGGACTCAAGATGAACGAGGTTCAGCACGTAGCGCAGTATCTCGACATCCTGTGGACGGCTCTGCTGCGCCAGTGAGGTGGACAGGGCCTCCAGGCCTTCACGGATGTCAGACAATTCGCCCCCGTAAACATCCAGGGTGGACGCAGGATCGGTGGCGAACAGAGAGCGTATGCAGGTTTCCAGAGACTCGTCGTTACAACTGCCATTGTGGGCAATCTGTCGCACCAGTGCGGCCGCCTGAAACAGGCCGGCCAATGCCAGGGTCTGGTCGTGCAAGGATTTGCTCATGCGCCTGCCCCTGCATCAACCATTTTCTCCAACCGTGCCGGCAGTGCTTCATCGTCTCGCCAGGTTTGTTCGATCACCCCGCCGCCCAGGCAGACTTCACCCTGATAGAACACCACTGACTGGCCGGGGGTGACGGCCCGCTGGGCGTCATCAAAGACGACTTTGACTCCGCCCTCGATAACGGTGACCTCACAGTCCTGGTCCGGCTGGCGATAGCGGGTTTTTGCCTTGCAGCGGAAGCTGTTTGCGGGCGGCTCGCCGGCTACCCAGTCAATAGCGCCAGACACCAGGCCGCGGGAAAACAGTAGTGGGTGGTTCTTGCCCTGAACGGCAATCAGAACATTGCGGGACAGGTCTTTTTCAGCCACATACCAGGGCTCGTCGCCAAACTCGGCCAGGCCCCCAATGCCCAGGCCCTGTCGCTGGCCGATGGTATGGTACATCAGGCCCTGATGCTTGCCGATTACCTTGCCATCCGGAGTTTCGATGTTGCCGGGCTGGGCCGGCAGGTACTGTTTGAGAAAGTCAGTGAACTTGCGTTCGCCGATGAAGCAGATACCCGTAGAGTCTTTTTTGTCGTGGGTAACAAAGCCTTGTTCCTCGGCAATACGGCGGACTTCCGGTTTTTCCAGCTCACCCACCGGGAACAGGGTGCGCGCGATACGATCACCGGACACCGCGTGCAGGAAGTAGCTTTGATCCTTGTTCGGATCCAGGCCTTTGAGCAGTTGCGCCTTGCCGCTGCCGTCGTTGAGTGGGCGCTGGCGTGTGTAGTGGCCGGTGGCGATATAGTCCGCACCCAGAGTTACGGCGTAATCCAGAAAGGCCCGGAATTTTACTTCCTTGTTGCACAGGATGTCCGGGTTGGGGGTGCGGCCGGCGCTGTATTCAGACAGAAAGTGTTCAAATACCCGGTCCCAGTATTCGGCAGCAAAACTGGCGGTATGCAGTTTGATGCCAATGGCATCGGCCACTGCCTGGGCATCGGCCAGGTCGGTCATGGCGGTACAGTATTCGGTGCCGTCGTCTTCATCCCAGTTTTTCATGAACAGGCCTTCCACCTGGTAGCCTTGGTCTTTCAGCAGCCAGGCGGCAACGGAGGAATCCACGCCGCCGGACATACCGACAATCACGCGGGTGTTCTTGGGAGTGCTGGATTCAGGATTCTGGATCATGAGCCTTTCGGTAGCCGGTTAAAAACGGCGATTTTACCATCTTGTGGTGGTTACGTCTGTTCATCCACCACCACATCAAGGGGGAATTGCCGGCCATTTCGGTAATCCTCGATACAGCGCAGCACCAGCGGGCTTCGGAGCTTGTCGCCGAGGCCCCGGATGTCTTCAATGCTGAGCCAGTGCGGCCCGATAATGCCGGTGTCCAGTTCGGTTGTGATCTGTTTGATGGCCCGCGCGGCGTAACAGAAACGGTAATAGGTGACGCCGTTGGCTGGCGCCTTGTAGGTGTATACGCCCAGAAAGAACTGAGGCTCCACTTGCCAGCCGGTCTCTTCCAGGGTTTCCCGGCGCACGGCGTCCAGCACGGCTTCGTTTTCTTCAATATGGCCCGCAGGCTGATTGAAAACCACCTTGCCGTTGCTGACTTCTTCAACCAGCAGGAACTGGCCCTGCTGGTTTTCTACAACAACCGCGACGGTAGCGTGGGGTTTCCAGGTCATGGTTAACGAGGTCTCCTGTGTCTGGATGGTCTGGATTTCGGGCGGCCGGATTTCGGTTTTCCGGTTGCCGGGCTGTCGGGCAGGTGCACGGTCTCAAGCCGATACTGCCCGGGCTCGAGATTGTCGAGTGTCCAGTCACCAATCCGGTACCGAATAAGTCTTAGGGTAGGGTAGCCTACGGCGGCAGTCATGCGCCGTACCTGGCGGTTGCGGCCTTCGGTAATGGTGAGCTCCAGCCAGCTGGTCGGAATGGTTTCCCGGTGCCTGACTGGCGGAACCCTGGCCCAGATGGCCGGTTCGTTCATCCGGCGGGCTGTGGCGGGGCGGGTTATTCCATCTTTGAGCTTCACGCCCTGGCAAAGCTGCTCAATGGCCTGGGGGGAGATCTCACCCTCCACCTGAACCCAGTAGGTTTTTGGCATCTTGTTGTCTGGTGCAGCGATTCGGTGTTGCAGGGGGCCGTGATTGGTCAGCAGGAGCAAGCCTTCGGAGTCGTAATCGAGTCGGCCGGCCGGGTAGAAGCCCGGGTTCCTGATCCAGTCGGCGAGTGTTGCGCGGGGGCTATTCTGGCGTTCGTCGGTGAACTGGCTTAACACCTGAAATGGCTTGTTGAAAAGAATCAGCTCCGCCATGCACGGGGTCCTGTCTTGCTAACGGGTGCTCGAAAGCGGCAAGCGTAAAGGATAAAACCCTGTGAAAAAAGCACAAAAAAACGTACCTGCCAGATGAACTGGCAGGTGAGAGTGATTGGCCAAGGCGCCTGCTCAGGCGTTAACGGCTCTGGGCGGATACCCGTCCCGGCGTGACGATTGCTCCCCGGAGGACGCTTCAGACGGCTGGGCCCCTATCTCCGAGGGCTGTTTCGCCTGGGTTTCGTCAGGGACGATATTGACGGCATGAACCCCTTTATCGCTGGGCTTTTTCTCGAAAGTGACCGCCTGGCCAGCTTTCAGCGTTTTGTAGCCGTCCATTTGCACCGAAGAAAAGTGGGCGAACAGATCATCGCTGCAGCCGTCTTCGATGATAAAGCCGTATCCCTTGGCGTTGTTGAACCATTTGACCTTGCCTCTAGGCATGATGAACTCCCCTGTTCCTTTGCTGTCACTCTTATTATTGGAATTGCTGCCTGAAACCCGGACGCACCGGGCAATAAGTGGTGCGAGTCGGCATGGCAGGTATCGCTTCCTGTTACATGCCGGTTGCACAGATTTACATTATTTTACAATGCATCTTAACTGTCGGCCAAACCCGGGCCTGAGTCAAGGGGCAGTAGTGTCCGAATGAGTGGTTCAACAAGGTCCGGAAGCGGTATCATGTCCGTATTGATAAATAACTCACGCTTGAACCGGGCTTTCGCTTGAAAACCGGGTTGCGGGCAACCACATTTACTCAGGAAACCGAATAACCGGTAAAAAGAACCATGCGGACAATTGAGAATTCTCTACTAGTATTCAATCAGGGGGAGGACGAACAGCCCGGGCGCCATGAAGGTGTAAGCGTTGCGCCCGAGAAGCCAGCTCTGAAGCGCCCGGCCCGGTATCGGGTTGTGCTCCTGAACGACGACTACACACCCATGGATTTCGTGGTGGATGTACTGATGAAGTTCTTCGGAATGAACGAAGAAAAGGCGACGCAGGTGATGCTGCTCGTCCATACGCAGGGAAAAGCCGTATGTGGGGTATATACCCGTGACATCGCGGAAACAAAGGCGGCACAGGTGAACCAGTATTCTTCGGAATGCGAGCATCCGCTCCTTTGCGAGATTGAACGTGCGGACTGATAGACGGCGGGGTGGCCCATGCTGAGCAAAGATCTTGAAATTACGCTGAATACGGCCTTCAAAAATGCCCGTGACAAGCGCCATGAATTCATGACGGTCGAGCATTTGTTGCTGGCTCTCCTCGATAACGAATCGGCGGTGGGTGTCCTCAAAGCCTGTGGTGCGGATCTGAAGCGCCTTGAAGATGAACTGGTCGAGTTTGTGGACTCCACCACACCATTAATTCCGAGCACTGACAGTGAGCGCGAAACCCAGCCAACGCTGGGATTCCAGCGAGTGCTGCAGCGGGCGGTATTCCATGTCCAATCTTCTGGCAAGAAAGAAGTAACCGGGGCGAACGTTCTGGTGGCGATCTTCAGTGAGCAGGAGAGCCAGGCGGTGTATGTTCTGAAGAAACAGAGCATTGCCCGTATTGATGTGGTTAATTTTGTGTCTCACGGTATTTCCCGGGTTCAGGGAGCGGAAGATCAGGAGGGTGCCGACCATGCTGCCCACGAGGAGGCAGGGGAGGAAGGCGCCCAGTCCAGACCTCTGGAGAGCTACGCCACCAACCTGAACGAACAGGCCCGCCAGGGCCGCATTGACCCGTTGATTGGCCGCGAGCACGAAGTTGAGCGGGTGGTCCAGATACTGGTGCGCCGCCGCAAGAACAACCCGTTGCTGGTGGGCGAGGCTGGTGTTGGCAAGACCGCCATTGCCGAGGGGTTGGCCAAGCGCATTGTGGATGGACAGGTGCCTGAAATTATCTCCGATGCGGTGGTGTACTCCCTGGATATGGGCGCCCTGCTGGCAGGCACCAAGTACCGGGGTGATTTCGAAAAGCGCCTGAAGGGATTGCTCAGCGATCTGAAGAAGCAAAAGCACGCCATTCTGTTCATCGACGAGATCCACACCATTATTGGTGCGGGTTCGGCCTCGGGCGGGGTGATGGATGCCTCCAACCTGCTCAAACCCATGCTGAGCTCCGGAGAGTTGCGTTGCATCGGCTCCACCACTTTCCAGGAGTTCCGTGGAATCTTTGAGAAAGACAGTGCCCTGGCCCGTCGCTTCCAGAAAATCGACGTGAACGAGCCCAGTGTGGAGGATACCTACCAGATCCTCAAAGGTCTGAAGCCGAGCTTCGAGAAGCATCATGACCTCAAGTACACCGACAAGGCGCTTCGGGTGGCGGCTGAACTGGCGGATCGCTACATCACCGACAGACACCTGCCGGACAAGGCCATTGATGTGATTGACGAAGCCGGTGCGAGACAACGCCTGCAGCCGGAAGACAAGCGTAAGAAAACCATTGATGTGACCGACATTGAAGACGTGGTCGCGAACATCGCTCGGATTCCGCCTAAGAATGTGTCCACCAGCGACAAGGATCTGCTGCGTAATCTGGAGCGGGATCTGAAAATGGTGGTGTTTGGTCAGGATCCGGCCATCGAGTCGCTGGCCACGGCGATCAAGCTGGCCCGCGCCGGCCTGAAGGCGCCGGAGAAGCCGGAAGGTGCCTTCCTGTTTGCTGGCCCCACCGGGGTTGGTAAAACAGAAGTGACCAAACAGCTGGCGAAGGTGCTTGGCATAGAGCTTGTGCGGTTTGACATGTCCGAGTACATGGAGCGGCATACCGTGTCTCGCCTGATCGGTGCGCCTCCCGGTTATGTTGGCTATGACCAAGGCGGCCTGTTGACCGAGGCGGTGAACAAGCACCCACACTGCGTGTTGCTGCTGGATGAGATCGAAAAGGCACACCCGGAAGTATTCAACCTGCTGCTTCAGGTGATGGACCACGGCACGCTGACGGACAACAATGGTCGGAAGGCCGATTTCCGTCACGTGATTCTGGTGATGACCACCAACGCCGGTGCCGAGAGCATGGCTCGCCGCTCCATTGGTTTCAGCGAGCAGGATCACAGCACCGATGGCATGGAAGTGATCACCAAGACCTTCACGCCGGAGTTCCGTAACCGCCTCGACGGCATTATCCAGTTTGCTGACCTGCAGAAGGCCACCATTACCCACGTGGTCGACAAGTTCCTGACCGAGCTTCAGGCCCAGCTGGATGAGAAGCACGTGGTGCTGCACGTGGACGATGCCGCCAAATCCTGGCTGGCGGAGAAGGGCTACGATGTCACTATGGGTGCCAGGCCGATGGCGCGCCTTATCCAGGACAAGATCAAGCGGCCGCTGGCAGAGCAGATTCTGTTTGGCCGGTTGTCGGAGAAGGGTGGAGACGTGTTCATTCAGTTGAAGGGTGATGAACTGGTCTTTGACTATGAGGATGAGCCAGCCGAAGCGGTCTGACCGCAATCGCTGGTAATGGAAACCGCTGTTGGGCTGTGCCCGGCAGCGGTTTTTTTGTGTGGGCGCCGGCTGTAAACCGGTTGACCGAAGCAGGCCTCAGCGCCTGGCCGTGCTGTCAATCCATTTCGGGGCAACTTCTGTCAGTTTAAGGCAAAGAATTCGTGGTGATTTGCCACGGTTTGCCAATAACAACGATAAGGAAGCAGCCCAATGAGGACGTTCCGTCAATTCCCCCTTACCCTGGCAGTGATTTTTGGTCTGTTGGTGCTCCTGGTTCGCCCGGCACTGGCGGCTACCGACAGAAAGCAGTTCTGCGTGTTTGATGTGGCCGGCGCTAACGGCTTTGTCTATCAGTTGCTTCGTGATTACCAGCGCGGCGCAGTGTCCGCAGGTACATCTATGGTGATGCAGCCCTACACAGATGAAGACCTGGCCATCAGGGACTTTCGCGAGGGCCAGTGTGACCTGGTGGCACTCACCGATATGGGGGTGCGGCATTTCAACGATTTTACCGGTTCGATCAGCGCCATCGGTGCGGTGCCTTATTATGAAGACTTGCGGGTCTTGCTGCATGGCCTTGCCAGCCCGCGTATCGCGAGGCACCTGAGCCAGGATGGCTATGAGGTGCTTGGTGTCGCGCCCATGGGGGCGGCATATCTGTTCGTCAACGACCGGGCCATCAACCACGTTGAAGCGCTCAAGGGTAAGCGCATCACGGTTTTTGAAGGCCACCATGATGCCCGACATATGGTGGAGTTTGTGGGGGCCGAGCCGGTGCCGGCGAAGATCTCGAACTTTGCCCGGGTTTTCAACTCAGGCCAGGCTGACATGAGCTATGCACCGGCAGCGGCCTGGGAGGTGCTTGAAATGTTCCGTGGGGCAGGCGATCGGGGTGGCATCATTCGCTACCCGGTCGGCCAGGTGACGATACAACTGGTGGCGCGGGAAGGTACATTCAGCCCGGAGTTTGTCCGGGAGTCCCGCAAGTTGATGGCCCGGCTGTACCCGGATGCCATCAGGGTGATACGGCAGTTCGAAGACCGTATACCCGATGATCGGTGGGTGGATATCGGGCCTGAGGACATGCGGGCGTATCAGGAGATGCTCAGGCAGGTCCGCATAGATCTGCTGTCGAATAAAGGGCAAGAGGCCCAGTTGGCCGCCGCTGTTTATCACGAAGATATGATGACGATTCTGCGCAAGATACGTTGCTACACAAACCCGGGTGCCATGGAGTGTTCGGATCAGAACCGCGAATGATGTTCAGCAAACGCCGGAACGACCGGGCCTAACAAAAAAGCCCCGCAATTGCGGGGCTTTTCAGATGTCACTGGAGCATTAACGGGCGCGGTACACAATGCGGCCCTTGCTCAGGTCATAGGGAGTCAGCTCAACCTTGACCTTGTCGCCTGTCAGGATGCGGATGTAGTTCTTGCGCATTTTTCCTGAGATGTGAGCGGTTACAACGTGACCGTTGGCCAGCTCAACGCGGAACATGGTGTTGGGAAGGGTGTCGATAATAACCCCTTCCATTTCAATGACATCTGATTTCGCCATTCAGTAAAAACCTCGTTCGGGAATACTTTCGGTGATTTTAAATTGCGCAATTCTGCCTGATTTCTTAACGTTTGGCAAAATTCAGTCCAATTGCATCTCTCGCCAGTGGCCGTCGCGCAGGGCTTCAATAGGGGTAAAGCGGGTTTTGTAGTTCATTTTCCGGCATTCTTTGATCCAGTACCCCAGATAAAGGTGGGGTAATTCCCGCCGGCGGGCTTCTTCGATCTGCCATAGCACAGCAAAGGTTCCCAGGCTACGGTGCTCCAGTTCCGGGGCAAATATGGTGTAGATGGCCGACAGGCCATCGTCCAGCAGATCCACCGCGGCCAGCGCCACCAATTCACCCTCCAGGGAAATCTCCAGGAACCAGGAGTCTGTTGCCCCTTCCACCAGAAACGACATGAACTGCTCCCGGGAGGGTGGGTACATGTCGCCGTCCTGATGACGTTCTTCTATATAGTGTGCATAGAGCTGATAGTAGCGCTCGCTGAAGGCGGCTGGTAAGAGTCTGCAACTGAGGTCTTCATTCTTGCGCAGCACCCGGCGTTGATTGCGATCGGGTTTGAACTCATCCACTTTCAGGCGCACCGGCACACAGGCATTGCAGTGTTCACAGTGAGGGCGATAGTAGTGTGAGCCGCTGCGGCGAAAACCAAGGGCGGTCAACTGGCTGTAGAGCTTCTTGTCGATATGGGCCCTTGGGTCCACAAACATGGTGGTGGCTTCGCGGTCTGGCAGATAGCTGCAGTCATGGGCTGGTGTTGCAAAGAAAACCAGGGTTCTGAGGTTGCTCATTCACGCCTCCGGGCCGGGCCAGCGCCAGGTGAATGTCCAGTCTGGCTGGTCCGCTTTCCGATCCACACATGCCCTGAGTATAGATAAAAATTCTGCCCTCGGAATAGTTCGGGCGCCCATGCTCAGCAGGTGATCACTTTCAACCTGGCAGTCCATCATCTGATAGCCCCAGGCCGACAGTTGGTTGGCAAGGTGTACCATAAGTACCTTGGACGCGTTGGTTTCCAGGGAAAACATCGACTCACCGAAGAAGCACCGCCCCAAAGCCAGGCCGTACATGCCTCCGGCCAGTTCTCCCTGTCGGTTCCAGATTTCAATGGAGTGGGCGATGCCTTGCCGGTGCAGATCCGTATAGGCGCCGATCATGTCATCGGTGATCCAGGTTCCTTCGGCACGGGTAGTCGCGCACAGACGGATGATCCGGCTGAAACACTGATCGGCAGTGACTTCAAAACGACGCTGATTCAGAGTCCGCCGCAGGCTACGGGATATGTGAATCTCGTTGGGGAAGAGCACGCACCTTGGATTGGGCGACCACCAGAGGATTGGCTGGTCGTCACTGAACCAGGGAAAGATACCGTTGCGATAGGCCAGTAACAGCCGCTGAGATGACAGGTCGCCACCCAGGGCCAGCAGGCCGTCCGGGTCATCCAGTGCTTCGTCTGCCGGGGGGAACCAGAGCTGCTCCGGGTCCAGCCAGGGTAGCGACGTCATCTTGCGACTTCCTGGGTCAGTCTTGCTGATCCAGGAATTTTTCAGCATCCAGGGCGGCCATGCAGCCAAAACCTGCAGAGGTTACCGCCTGCCGGTATACGTGGTCGGCCACATCGCCCGCAGCGAAGACACCGGGAATGCTCGTTTGAGTTGCCATGCCATTAAGGCCAGAGGTGATGCGTATGTAGCCGTTGTCCATCTCCAGCTGGCCTTCAAACAGGCCGGTGTTGGGCTTGTGGCCAATGGCGATAAATACCCCGGCCAGGTCGATATCCCGGGTGCTGTCGTCCTCGGTGCTTTTGATACGCATACCAGTGACGCCGGTAGCATCACCCAGCACCTCGTCGAGCGTGTGGTTCCAGACAATGTTCACATTGCCGTTACTGGCCTTCTCGAACAGTTTGTCCTGAAGAATTTTTTCAGCTCGCAGCTTGTCTCGACGGTGAACCAGGGTTACTTCGTCTGCAATGTTGGAGAGATACAGTGCTTCCTCAACCGCGGTATTGCCGCCGCCGATCACGGCCACTTTCTGTTTCCGGTAGAAAAAACCATCGCATGTGGCGCAAGCCGACACGCCCTGACCTTTAAACTTCTCCTCGGATTCCAGCCCGAGATACATGGCAGATGCGCCTGTGGCGATAATCAGGGCGTCACAGGTGTACTCTCCGCCATCACCTTTCAGCCGGAACGGGCGGTTGTTCAGGTCAGCTTCGTTGATGGTGTCGTAGATAATGTTGGTTTCGAAGCGTTCAGCATGCATCTGCATGCGCTGCATCAGTTCCGGGCCCTGAACGCCATCGTTATCGCCCGGCCAGTTGTCCACATCGGTGGTGGTGGTGAGCTGACCGCCCACTTCAATACCGGTAATCAGTGTTGGGTTCAGGTTGGCGCGGGCAGCGTAGACGGCAGCGGTGTAACCGGCCGGGCCGGAACCAAGAATGATCAGTCGGGAGTGTCGGGTTTCGCTCATGGAATGCTCGCTGATATTTAGGATACAGGTTCAGCCCGGCCGTGCGGACTGTTGATTAATTAAGAAGTCGAAAGGCTAACATGAAATAACCAGGCTGCCATTCGTTTCCGATAATGCGGCCAATTAAGCTTCGCTATATGGGCTTTGCGGAATTATTCAAGCACCGAGACTGTGGTGAGCAACTGCCGGACCCGTTCTTTGCTTTTGCCGGGCTCGCCCTGCTCGAGGCGATGCTCGGCAACAGAGGGGAATACGGCCTGGATATCGTCTGGCAGCACGTGGTTTCGGCCCGACATCAGCGCCCAGGCTTTGGCGGCCCGGAGCAGCCCGAGGCCGGCCCTGGGGGAGAGCCCATACAGCAGGCCTGGCATCCGGCGGCTTTGTTCGAGCAGCCGCTGGAGGTAATCCAGCAGAGTCGGGCTGGCGCTAACCTCATCCACAGCTACTTGCAGTGCCTGTAACTCGTCATGGGGGAGGATTGCATGAAGCCTGTCGGTAAGGGTTTTGCGGTCTTCACCTTCCAGCAGTTCCCGCTCGGCCTTTGGATCTGGGTAACCCAGACGCAGCCGCATCAGGAACCGGTCAAGCTGGGATTCTGGCAACGGGAAGGTGCCGCCCTGTTCAATCGGGTTCTGGGTAGCGATCACGAAAAAAGGAGATGGAAGAGGCCGGGTTTCGCCTTCTATCGACACTTGTCGTTCTTCCATGGCTTCCAGCAAGGCGCTCTGGGTGCGGGGTGATGCCCGGTTGATTTCGTCTGCCAGAACGACCTGGGCAAAGATCGGGCCGGGGTGAAAGACCAGGCTGCCGGCCTGTTTGTCATACATGGAATAACCCAGGACATCGGCCGGCAGAAGGTCATTGGTGAACTGGATGCGCTGGTAACTCAGGCCCATGATCTTGGCGAGGGCGTGGGACAGGGTGGTTTTGCCCATCCCGGGAATGTCCTCGATCAGCAGGTGGCCGCGGGCAAGCAATCCGCAAAGGGCCAGGCGCACCTGAGTGTCCTTGCCCAACAGTATCTTGTTGAGCTCGGCAACAACGCTGTCCATCTTTTGTTTCATGCAGGCCTCAGTCCCGTACCCGTTTCAGAATGTCTTCATAGGCATCAATGCGACGATCACGGAGATACGGCCAGATACGCCGAACGGATTCGGTCCGGTTGCGATCAAGGCTGGCTGTCAGGATGCACTCGCTGTGGTCATCCCCCCTGGCAAGAAATTCTCCCTGGGGGCCACAGATGAAGCTGTTGCCCCAGAATCGAATGCCATCGCCCTGGCCGATGGGGTCCGGTTCAGTGCCAACCCGGTTGGGCGCAATAACAGGCAGGTTATTGGCAACGGCATGGCCCCTTTGCACCGTGACCCAGGCCTCCAGTTGCCGGGCCTGCTCCTCGGGATCGTCGGTCACGTCCCAGCCGATCGCCGTGGGGTAGATCAGGATGTCGGCACCGGCCAGTGCCATCAGGCGGGCTGCCTCCGGGTACCACTGGTCCCAGCACACCAGAACGCCCAATTTGCCAATCGAGGTGT
The DNA here is from genome assembly GCF_040547575.1 of Marinobacter sp. MBR-99. NCBI lineage: Bacteria > Pseudomonadati > Pseudomonadota > Gammaproteobacteria > Pseudomonadales > Marinobacteraceae > Marinobacter > Marinobacter sp. MBR-99. Next base: position 49,157 of record NZ_JBEPPY010000001.1, read on the forward strand.
GGATCGGGGTGAAACCACTACGGCCATCATTGAAGCGGGCGTCCCCGGGGGTGAAATAGAATTTCTCATAGAAGCCCGGATCGTCTGGAATGTGCATCTTGCGGTAGATGCCTGCCAGGCTGCCATCGGTATCAAACACCACGGAGGTATTGTGGTAAACACCGTTCATGCGCCGTTCGAAAATCGAGCCCACCAGTACAATTCCCAGCTCTCTTGCGAGATCTGCCAGCCGGTTGCTGGTGGGGCCGGGAATGGGCTCCGCCAGTTCGAAAACGCTTGTGTCTTCAGTCTGGCAGAAATAAAGCGTGGCGTGCAGCTCTTGCAGCACCACCAGTTGTGCACCGCCCTTGGCGGCTTCCCGGATCAGCTTTTCTGATGTGGCGAGGCTGGCAGCCTTATCCTCGGTGCATTTTTGCTGGATGGCAGCAATGTTGAGCTGTGGACTTTGGGGGCGGCTAGTCATGTCGTGACCACTCCTGCGGGAATCTGCATGGTGACACAATGAAGGCTGCCGTGCTGGTGAATCAGCGGGCGGCAGTTGATCGGGATGATCTCCCGATCAGGGAAGATGTCGGCCATGATCCGGGCGGCTTCGTGATCCTGCGGCACTTCGTACACCGGCAATAGAACCGCACCATTGATGATCAGAAAATTGGCATAGGTGGCAGGCAGGCGCTCTCCGTAATCGTCATGGATGGCATCCGGCCAGGGCAGGGCAGTCAGTCTGTAGGGGCTGCCATCTCGTTGCCTGAATTGCTGCAGCTCTTCTTCCATGGCTGCCAGTGCACTGTAATGTTCATCGGCTGCGTCCGGGCAGGCAACGTAGCAGATATGGTCGGGCGCACAGAACCGGGCCAGGGTATCGATATGGCTGTCTGTGTCGTCACCGGCGAGGTAGCCATGGTTCAGCCAGAGAATGCGATCCGCCCCCAGCAATTCCGACAGTAGCTGTTCGATGGCTGACCGGTCCATGGACGGGTTGCGGGACGGAGTCAGCATGCACTCGCTGGTGGTCAGAAGCGTGCCCTGGCCATCGGATTCTATGGAGCCGCCTTCCAGAACGAAGTCCACGGGCAGCAAACGATGTTTGCCGAAGACGCCGGCATTCGCCAGGTGCTGGTTCAGCGCGTTATCTTTTTCCCAGGGAAACTTACCCCCCCAGGCATTGAAACGGAAATCCAGCAAGGTGAGGCCGTCGCCGGTATCGACCGTGATCGGGCCGTGGTCCCGGGCCCAGGTGTCGTTAGCGGGTGCAGGGACCGTAACCACACGCCCGGGAAGGCCGTTCTCTTGTGCGAACTGGTTCAGCTCCTGACCGAGCTTCTGCAGCCGCGCCACGAATTCACAGCTGATCAGCAGATGCTCAAAACGAAGAACCTGGCGGGCAATGTTCAGGAAAACAGGCTCAACTTCATCCATTATACCGGCCCAGTCAGTGCCGGGATGTGGCCAGGTCAACATGACTGCGCTCTGGGGAGTCCACTCCGCAGGCAACACTCGCTTGGAAGTCACTGTATTCGTCACCTTGGTTCGCAAAAGCCGCCATTCTATCTGACCATTGCCGCAACGTCAGGCCATCGACAGAGAAAATTGAACCTTTGTCCGGGAGGATCAGCGTTTGCGTTTGACGACAGTGTGCAGTACCCGGTCGTGCTCAAAGTAGACGATAAAATCGGGGTAATGCCACTGGCTGATCGGAGGCTCGCCTACCGGTCCCTGCATATCCTGCGGGGCACCCCAGCGGTTGCGAACCGTTGCCTGAGTCATGCCGGTCGTTGGCAGGCTGATCTGACTGCGATCAGCCTGGCTGCCAACGGGAATCTTCAACTGCTCGGCGTGCAGGTTGGTTGCCAGTCCGGCAGACATCAGAGACGCCAGTGTCATGGCGGTGATGAGGTTTCGCTTGTTCTTCATTGGGTTCTCCATTAATGCCTGGTTACCGCGAACAATTCCGCGGGACATGGATAAAACGTAATATCCCGAAAAAACGGGCAAAAGTCAGTGTTTTTCGAAGTTTACTCTTTTTGACGTTGCCGTATTTGCCAACGCATCACATGGCGGGCAATTTGTTGGCGGCTACTGTCATCCAGCCTGATAAACTCAGTGTGAACCCTTGCTCCGCCCCGGTCATCGGCATCCGAGCTCAGAACGAGCGCAATGGCCTGGGGCTGATAGAGCTCCGGTGGCAGGGTCATGCGCACTGCAATACGGTCACCCCGGTTCCAGGCAGGAGTGCTACTGGAGAACGACAGGCCGCCCTCGCTGAGAGTCACATCCTGCCAGTCTTCCGGTTGCAACGGATTTTGCTCAAAGGCGATAATGCGCGCCAGCGTGTCGAGCTTGCTGTTCAGGGATTTGATCAATCCGGTCAGTAACCGGTCACGTTCCGCCAGGCTGGCCAGGTGCGCTTTTACGTCCTGGTCGAGCCGGCGGAATTCAGCTTTCAGGCTTTCCAGTGGCGATCCGTTGAACGGATCATCCTGCTCGCTGTCAGCGTTCCCGGAGAGACGGCGGATTTCAAGGCCAATATGGTCCTCTATCCGGAAATACTCGCGTCGTTCGGCATTGGTATCCGCGGTTGGGGGCGTAATGGGCGAGCCTGGCATTTTGTCTCCGGCGGGCTGAAATTTTATTGGTAAAGAGTAGTTTAGCAGTTTCCCGGAGGCTCGCGAGTGTCCGGGGTACCAAACCACGACAGGCCAGAAGGTAGCGACAGGCACCTCCCCATGTTCAGACCCTTATCGTTCTACATCGGTTTGCGGTACACCGCAGCCAAGAGGCGTAATCACTTTATTTCCTTCATTTCCCTGACCTCCATGCTCGGGCTGATGCTTGGCGTGGCGGTTCTGATCATCGTGCTGTCCGTCATGAATGGTTTTGATCGGGAGCTGAAGCAGCGCATTCTGGGCATGGTGCCCCACGCCACCATTCAGGGGGCGTCGGGCCCGCTGGAAGACTGGGAGGAGATTGATCGTCGGGTTCAGGAGCATCCACGGGTGCTGGCGGCCGCGCCCTTTATTCAGGGCCAGGGCATGGTGACCGGCGGCGGTGATGTTCGGGGGGTGATGCTTAGCGGTATTGTGCCCGAGCAGGAAGCCACGGTATCGATCATTGAGAACCATTTCATCGAAGGCAACCTTGATCAGCTCAAGTCCGGGGAGTTCGGCATTATCATCGGCCGGTTGATGGCCAACAGCCTGAGGCTTCAGGTTGGAGACAAGCTGACCGTCGTTCTGCCTGAGGCCTCGGTAACCCCGGCGGGGGTGCTGCCCAGGCTCAAGCGTTTTACCGTTAAAGGTATCTTCAGTGTTGGCGCTGAACTGGATGGTAACTATGCACTCATTCATATGGATGATGCGGCGCGCCTGATGCGAACCGGCGGCCGTGCCGAGGGTGTGCGCCTTCTGGTGGATGATCTGTTTGCGGCGCCAAGAGTGGTCAACCAGATTGCGCGGGATCTGGGTGGGCGTTATTACGTGTCAGACTGGACCCGCACTCATGGCAACCTGTTCCAGGCCATCCGGATGGAAAAGACGATGATTGGTCTGTTGCTGATGTTCATTGTGGCCGTAGCCGCTTTCAATATTGTGTCCACCCTGGTCATGGTTGTTACCGACAAAACCGCAGACATTGCGATTCTGCGAACCATGGGGGCCACCCCCGGGCGCATTATGCGAATTTTCATTATTCAGGGCGCTGTAATCGGTATCTTCGGCACCCTGATGGGAACCGCACTCGGAATCTTCGGTGCGCTTAATATCAGCGGTTTTATTTCGTGGCTTGAGGGGTTGATGGGGCACCAGTTCCTGAGTGCCGACGTGTACTTCATCAGTTATCTGCCGTCCCAGTTGCAGTGGCAGGATGTGGCCATCATCAGCAGTGCCGGAATGGTGATGAGTCTGCTGGCAACCATCTATCCGGCATGGCGGGCATCCAGGGTCGAACCGGCAGAGGCGTTACGTTATGAGTGAAGTGGAAATGACCACCAGCAAGCCTTTGGTGATTGATTGCCGACAGGTTACCCGCACCTATGACCAGGGCCCGGAGACACTGACAATTTTCTCTGATATTTCCCTGGAGGTCTCGGCAGGCGAAACGGTTGCCATCGTGGGCAGCAGTGGTGCGGGCAAAACCACGTTGTTGAACTTGCTGGGGGGGCTGGACCGGCCATCATTCGGCCAGATTCATATCTGTGGTGAGGATATTCACCGCTTGTCGGAGGCTGGGCGGGCACGGTTCCGCAATGGCCATCTTGGGTTTGTCTACCAGTTCCATCACCTGCTCCCCGAGTTTACTGCGTTGGAGAATGTGATGATGCCCTGCGCGCTGGGCGGTCAGGCACTGGCTGTGGCAAGGCAGAAAGCCGAAGCGTTGTTGGTCCGCGTTGGCCTGGGCGAGCGATTGAAGCATAAGCCCTCAGAACTGTCTGGTGGTGAACGCCAGCGGGTGGCCATTGCCCGGGCACTGGTCAACGAGCCGCAATGTGTGTTGATGGACGAGCCAACCGGTAACCTGGACGAGCACACCGGGGAAGGTATCAGGGCTCTGATTGAGGATTTGCGAGCGCAGTCAGGCATTGCCTTTGTTATGGTCACCCACGATATGCGGATGGCCCGCAGCCTGGGGCGGGTATTGCGACTGGAGCAGGGGCGGTTGGTTCAGGAGGCCTGATTGCGGGCCTTTTTGCGGGCTTTTCTGGATAAGCGCCGAACCTGCCAGTCAGTGCGGATTTTACGGCGCCAGAGGTATTGGATGATCAGGTAGGCGCTGCAACCCGCAGCGGTCGCCACCACAATTGACCCGACATAGAGTGGTACTCCAATCTCCATCAGGCGGCTGCTCAGCCAGGACCAGGAGAGCTGGAAGTCAAAAGCCAGCACGGGGCGGTCCAGAATCCAGGCGCCGACTTTGTAGTTGAAGTAGAAGATGGGCGGCATGGTTAACGGATTGCTGATCCAAACCAGAGCGACGGATAACGGCAGGTTGGCGTTGATCCAGATGGCCATGGCCGCTGCAGCCGCCATCTGGAACGGCATCGGAATAAAACTGAGAAAAAGCCCGATCAGGAAAGCGCGGGAGACGCTGTGCCGATTGATGTGCCACAGGTTGGGTTCATGAAGGATATCGCCCAGAAAGCGCAACGATTCGATAGATTGCACTTTTTCCGGGGTAGGCAGATACCGTTTCATGAACTTCTTGGGCATAGGAAGTTCGGCCTGTTGCTTCGGAATGGATAACGTCCGGCACCCTGAGCGCGCCGGGCTAATGCACTGGAGGACAAGGATTGTCCGGTCTGTTTCATACTCACCAAACGCCTGAACACAGCGTAGTCGGCGCGCCCGGCATTGTCGCGTTCTCGTGCGGCGTTATCTTACTGTATCAACTGACGCTTTTACCACCGTCCAGGTGGCTGTTTTTGGCCGGGCTGCTGGTTGTCAGTGTGTCTCTCCTGATCAGCCATGGCGCCATGCGCCGCCTGGTCCGGTTAATGGCGCTGGTTTTGTTGGGCCTGGCCTGGGCTGGCTGGCATTCGGAAGCGCGCCTGGCGGAGCGACTGCCGGCGGGTATGGAAGGCAAGCGTCTGGAACTTTCAGGGTATGTTTGTGAGCTTCCGACGAGTGGCAGTTTCAACAGTTTGCGATTCAGCGTGTGTGTTGTCAGTTGGTACAGTGAAGACCAACAGGATGCCGCACAGGTGCTTCCCCGCAGACTGCGTCTCTCCTGGTATGGCCGAAGCGATCAGGCGCTGCCCGGCCACCGGCTGAGGCTGGAAGTGGTTCTTAAACGGCCGCACGGTAACCTGAACCCCGAGGGGTTTCGTTATGAGGACTGGCTGTTCCGGAAAGGTTACCGGGCTACCGGAAGCGTGCAGGCGGTGGCCCTGGACCAGGATCTGCATTGTAGCTGGCATTGCCGGTACCACGCCTGGCATCAAACGGTCGCTGAGCAGGTCCACCAGCGTTTTTCCGATGCCAGTGAATACCCATTGATTGCCTCGTTACTGATTGGTCATCGCGGTTATCTAACGGATCGGCATTGGCAAACGCTCCGGGCAACCGGCACGATTCACCTGGTAGCGATATCAGGGTTGCACCTGGGACTGGTGGCGGTGGGTGCCGGCCTGGTTGCCCGCCGATTCACCTTGTCCATGCCTGCGCACCGGCTTGATGAGCGTCGCAGGCGCATCGCAGGCTTTGCGCTGGTTATCCTGTGTTGCCTGTTCTATGCGCTGATTGCCGGGTTTACCGTGCCAACCCGCCGGGCCCTGATCATGGTTCTGGTTGGCGGTTGGTATCTGCTTCTGGCCCGGGAGGCCAGTGTCTGGCGGCCATTCTGCTCAGCCTTGTTTCTGGTGCTGTTACTTGACCCGTTCGCGCCGCTGGATCAGGGATTCTGGTTGTCCTTTGGTGCGGTGGCGGTTTTGCTGGCGGTATTCAGCGGGCGCCTGTCAGGCCCCGGCTGGCTCAACGGCCTTGTGTTGGCACAACTAGCGGTGTTTGCAGGCTTGTGGCCACTGTTGTCCGGGCTTGGGCAAAGTCAGCCGCTCGCCGGTTTGATGGCGAACCTGGTGGCGATTCCCTGGGTATCGCTGGTTGTGATGCCGGTGCTGTTCGCAGGCGCTTTGTTGGTGCTGGTATCCGGTGGCGCGGTGGCGGGTTGGGTGAGTTTGCTGCTTGATGCAGTGCTGGGGCCGTTGATGGCCTGGCTGCAGTGGGTAGAGCAACTGGCGGCTCCAGTGTCCGAAATAACGCCAGAGGCATCTCCCTTGTTGCTGGCAATATTGGCGGCTGTGGTGGTTGCGCTGCTTCGCTTTCCTGACAGGGTATTTCGCCTGATGACCGTGGCGTTGGTTGGAGCCTGGGCGGCCATGGCGGTGCTGACAAGGCCTGCGGCCGTTAATCCGGAGGTGGTGGCGCCGGAAATTCGTGTCTGGGATGTCGGCCAGGGTCTGTCTGTTCTGGTGCGCGTGGGGCGCAAGGCACTGGTTTACGACACAGGGCCGGAAGTACGGGGTGTGTTTTCGGCTGTTGACTCGACACTGCTTCCGAACCTCCGGGCCCTGGGGATTAACAGGCTTGATCGCCTGGTGATCAGCCACGGTGACAGTGACCATGCCGGTGGCCTCGTGCAGTTGGTGCAAGCCGTAGAGGTGGGGCAGATACAGAGCGGTGAGCCGGAAGTCGTGGCCGGGATTCTGGACGACGTGCCGGGGGCATCGGTAAAAGGGTGTTGGTCAGAACCGTTCGAATGGCACGGTATGGTGTTCGAATTCTGGGAATCCCGCGCTGAACGCACCGGAAACGATGCATCCTGTGTGGTCCGGGTTCACCATGCCGCCAGTGGCTCTGACGTGCTGCTTACCGGGGATATCAGCAAACGGGTAGAGGCAGAGATGCTTGCCCCCGGCGCGGTGCCGTGGTTACGCAAGGCGGTGGATTTCCGTTTGGTGCTTGCACCACACCACGGCAGTAAAACATCGTCTTCTGCACCCTGGGTCAATCTTGTCGCGCCCGACTGGGTAATCTACACAGCGGGTTATCGGCATCGATACGGCCACCCTCATCCTGATGTGGTGGCCCGCTACCGGCTGGCTGGGGCTCGCCCACTCAACACAGCCTGCTCCGGAGAGATCGTCATTACCCTCAGCGAGCATGGCCCCCAAATCAGTGAGCTACGCCACACTGCGCCGTTTTGGATCCAGGGTCCGGGGCTGACTCGTGACCAATGTAAAATACCGTGACAATCCGGGTGTGGCCTGAACGGGCAGCTATGCTAAAGTAGCGCGGCTTGTAACTAATCAGGGAGATCAAGCGTGTTCGAGCTGTTGAAAGCCGGTGGCATCCTGATGGTGCCCATTGTTGCCTGTTCCATCCTGGCGCTTGCCATTGTTCTGGAGCGATTCTGGACCCTGCGGGCCTCCAGGGTAGCGCCCCCACAATCGATTAACGAACTCTGGCGCTGGATCAAGAAAAAAGAACTGAACGGGCGCAAGCTCAAGGCGCTTCAGGGCTCCTCGCCCCTGGGCCGTATACTCGCTGGCGGGCTGATCAATGCCAAGCACGGTCGGGAGATCATGAAAGAGAGTATTGAGCACGAAGCCAGCCAGGTTATCCATGATCTGGAGCGCTTCCTGAACCCTCTCGGTACCATTGCGACTATTACACCGCTGCTGGGCTTGCTGGGCACGGTCATCGGTATGATCAAAGTGTTTGCGGAAATTCAGCTGGCGGGCGTGGGTAACGCCGGTAATCTCGCTGGCGGTATTTCCGAAGCGTTGATTACCACGGCCGCCGGCCTGAGCGTCGCAATTCCCGCCCTGATTTGTCACCGCTACTTCATTCGTCGCGTTGATGAGTTGGTCGTTAACATGGAGCAGGAAGCCATCAAGCTGGTGGAAGTGGTTCATGGCGACCGTGAAATCGACGTGGAAGGAGCCTGAACACCGTGAAGTTCAAGCGCCAGAGAAGCCAGGAGGTCGGGGTTGACCTGACGCCACTGATCGATGTGGTGTTCCTGTTGCTGATTTTCTTTATGGTGTCCACCACCTTTACCCGGGAAAGCCATCTGCAGGTGGATTTGCCCGAGGCCAGCGGCGAACCGGTTTCGCCCTCTGAGGTGAGGCAGATCGATGTGGTGATCAACGCCGAAGGCCAGTACATCCTGAATGAGCGGACACTGGTCAATAATCGGCGAGAGACCCTTGAGCGGGGTGTCAGGGAATTGGCTGAGGGAGACAACAGCTTGCCGTTTATCATCACGGCAGATGCCAGAACTCCCCATGAATACGTTGTGCGTGCCATGGATGTGGCCGGCCGCCTGGGGTTTGCGAAACTGAGCATAACCACAGAGCGGGAGGCTGAGAATCCGTGATCGATGCAAGGCCGGAACCTCTGAAGGTGCCGCCAACCGGAAGCTGGGGAACCTATAAGCGGTTGGTCGCCTATGTGAAACCCTTCTGGTTCGCGTTCTCCCTGGCCGTGCTGGGGAATATTATCTATGCCGCGGCCTCTACAGGCATGGCGGCGGCCATGGAGTATGTGATCACCGCCATTGAGAATCCAACGGATCAGAACCGGTTGCTGTTGACGGGCCTGATTGTCGGCATTTTCGCATTGCGGGGTGTGGGCACTTTCTTCAGTCAATACTTCATCAGCTACGTCGGGCGGCAGGTGATCAATGCCCTCCGTAACGATGTGTTCGATCGCCTGATGACGCTGCCGTCCCGCTATTTCGACGACAACGCCTCGGGCAGGTTGGTATCCAAGCTTACCTTCAATGTGGAGCAGGTGGCCGAGGCCTCAACCAATGCCATCACTATCACCCTCCGCGAAGGCCTCACCATCGTGGGCTTGCTGGGCTTTATGCTGTACACCAACTGGAAATTGACCCTGGTGTTCCTGACCGTAGGGCCGGTGATCGGGTTGGTCGTGAATTACGCCAGCAAGCGCTTTCGCCGAATCAGTCAGCGCATTCAGGGCTCTATGGGTGATATCACCCACGTGGCGTCAGAATCCATCTCCGGCTACAGGGTAGTGCGCACCTTTGGGGGTGAGGATTACGAGCGTGAGCGTTTTCGCGAAGTCAGCGACCAGAACCTCAAACAAAGCCTGAAAATGGCCTCGACCCAGGCCATCAGCGTACCGGTCATTCAGGTGTTGGTGGCTATCGCTATTGCCGCGTTGGTCTGGACCATGCTGTCTCCGGAAATCCGTGGTGAGATGAGTACCGGTCAGTTAATTGCCTTTATCACTGCGGCCACCACCATGGCTAAGCCTATCCGCCAGGTAACCTCTGTGCACGCCAAGATTCAGAAGGGCGTGGCAGCGGCCTATGACGTGTTCGAAACCATGGACGAACAGCCAGAGGAAGATCGCGGCGAATACACCCCGGAGCGTGTGGAAGGCCATATTGAGTTTGATAAGGTCTGCTTCCGCTATCGTGATCAACTGGATAATGTTCTCGATGGCATTTCCGTGAAGGTGCCGGCCGGGCAGAGTGTGGCACTGGTGGGGCGCTCGGGCAGCGGTAAATCGTCCATGGTGAGCCTGCTACCCCGTTTCTATGAATACACCGGAGGCGAGATCCGCATTGATGGTCGCTCCCTCAAAGAGTTTTCGCTCAAAGGGTTACGCTCCCAGATTGCTTTGGTGAATCAGAACGTGGTGTTGTTTAACGATACCATTGCCGCCAACATCGCCTACGGTGCCTTGCGCAACTGCAGCCGTGAAGAAATCCGGGAAGCGGCCGCCAAGGCCCACGCCCTGGAATTTATCGACCGGATGCCGCAAGGCCTGGATACCATGATCGGGGATAACGGTGTGATGTTGTCTGGCGGCCAGCGCCAGCGCCTCGCCATTGCCCGGGCTCTGTTGAAGAACGCCCCAATCCTGATCCTTGATGAGGCCACTTCGGCACTGGATACAGAGTCGGAACGGCACATTCAGGAAGCCCTTGAGACGGTGATGCAAGGCCGGACGACGCTGGTCATTGCCCACCGTCTTTCCACCATCGAAAAGGCTGACCGTATACTGGTTATGGATAAAGGCCATATTGTCGAATCCGGCACGCATGAGGAATTGCTGGCGGCAGACGGCGCCTATGCCCAGTTACACCAGATCCAGTTCAGCGAGCATGCATGAGCAGCAGCCGGATTGACCGCTTGTGGTATGGCCAGGGCAAACCCCTGGCTATCCTTGGTCCATTGGCCTGGCTGTACCGGTTGATTTCTGAATCGAAGCGCCGTAAAGCCTGGCAGGCCAGGAATGAGGCCCTTCCGGTACCAGTGGTTGTGGTGGGTAACATTACTGCTGGCGGTACCGGTAAATCGCCACTGACCGCACGGCTGGTGCAGCGCATGAAGCAGGATGGCTGGCATCCGGTCATTCTGAGCCGTGGATACGGCGGCAAAAGTGATCGCTATCCCTTGTTAGTGAAAGACACCACGCCGGCTTCGGTCTGTGGGGATGAACCGCTGATGCTTGCCCTGGCTACGGGCTGCCCGGTGGTGGTCGATCCCGACCGTTGTCGCGGTGGGCACTGGGCCCTGGAGCAGGAACTCGGCGATGTCCTGATCTGTGATGACGGCTTGCAGCATTACCGCTTGCCCAGAGATATTGAACTGGCGGTGTTTGATGCCGGCCGGGGCATTGGTAACGGTGCCCTGATTCCGGTGGGCCCCCTGCGTGAACCGGTAACACGGCTCTCCAGTGTGGATTTTGTGATTCTCAACGGTCAAGCGTTCCCTCCGCCGGGTCAGCAGATCGCCGAGTTTGCCGGCGTTGCGCATCCCGAGATCCATGCCATGTCCTTGCAGCCGGCTTGTCTGGTAAATCTCAACTCCGGGCAAACGCTGGCGCCGTCTGATCTCAGTGGCCGTTCAGTGCGTGCGGTCGCCGGGATAGGCAACCCGGGGCGATTCTTTGAAACGCTGAGGAACCTGGGTGCGCTGGTAACAGAAGCAGCGTTTCCTGATCATCACCGTTTCCGCCCGGAAGACCTTGGCTCCAATGCCGGCGAATGGCTGGTTATGACCGCAAAAGATGCCGTTAAATGCCGGGGTTTTGCCCCCGACAACGCCTGGGTATTGACGGTGGATGCCTGTCTGTCGGAACCTTTTGAACATCGCTTTCTGGAACGGCTCAGGGCATGCTCTGGGCAGTTGCATCAACAAAATACTGAGAGAACCAACCATGGATAAGAAACTGTTGGCCATGTTGGCCTGCCCGGTGTGCAAGGGCGAGCTTAAACTGAACGACGCCCGCACCGAGCTGATCTGCTACCAGGACGCCATGGCGTTTCCGATTCGTGAGGGTATTCCCGTCATGCTCGCCGTTGAGGCCCGCACCCTGAGTACCGACGAACGGCTTGATAAGCACTGACACACCCGCCAGCAGGACGCACCAGCATGTCATTTACCGTTGTCATTCCCGCCCGCTACGCCTCAAGCCGCTTACCCGGCAAACCCCTGGCCATGATCGTCGGTAAACCGATGATCCAGCATGTATGTGAGCGTGCCTGGGAAAGCCGCGCGAGCAAGGTTGTGGTTGCTACGGACGACCCGCGAATTGAAGAGGCATGCCTGGGGTTTGGCGCCGAGACGGTGATGACGTCACCAAACCACGCCAGTGGTACTGACCGGCTTGAAGAGGTTGCCCGAACACTGGGGCTAGCACCGGACCACCGGGTGGTTAACGTCCAGGGCGACGAACCCCTGATTCCGCCGGCGTTGATCAACCAGGTGGCCGATAATCTCGATTACTACCCTGAAGCCAGCATTGCCACCCTGTGCGAGCGTATTCACGATGCCCGGCAGGTGTTCAACCCGAATGTGGTTAAGGTAGTGTTCGATAGCCGGGGCATGGCACATTACTTCAGCCGGGCACCCATTCCCTGGGCGCGGGACTTCTGGCCGGCCAATGCATCCGTGGCAGATGTAGACCTGCCCGAGGGCATTGGCTACTTCCGGCATATCGGCATTTACGGCTACCGTGCCAGCGTGCTCAGCCAGTTTGTCAGTTGGCCACCGGCACCGACAGAACAGATAGAGGCACTGGAGCAGCTTCGGGCCCTTTATAACGGCGCTCTCATCCACGTGGACATTGCTGATCGGCCACCGGCACCGGGGGTTGATACTGAAGAGGATCTGGCCCGGGTACGGGCCCTGATAGAAGCAGGAGGACGTTATGCCTGATCAGGTCAGTGTGTTGTTTGTTTGCCTGGGTAACATCTGTCGTTCGCCAACGGCGGAAGGGGTGTTCCGGCAACTTGTAACTGAGCAGGGAATGACAGCCCACCTGCATATCGATTCCTGTGGCACTGGCAACTGGCACATCGGTAAATCGCCGGATGCCCGGGCCATGGAGGCGGCAGAGCGTCGCGGCATTGATATCAGCGACCTGAGGGCCCGGCAGATCAAGGCTGAAGACCTCGACCGGTTTGATTACGTGTTGGTGATGGATCGGCAAAACCTGGCCGATGTCAGGGACATCTGGCGCCAGAACGGTGGCACCGAACCTCGTCTGTTTCTTGAGTTCGGTGAGTCCGGCCAAGCCGAGGTGCCCGATCCATACTTCGGCGGTGAAGACGGATTCGAGCGAGTACTCGACCTGATTCACGATGCCAGTCAGGGCCTGCTGGAGGATGTTCGGGGGCGATTGGCTTGAGTGGAACGCCTGCGATCATCGAGCATGCTGATCTCCGCGAACACAATACGCTCGCGGTTGCGGCAAAGGCACGTTATTTGGTCCGGATTACCGATGTAGATGATCTGACCGAAGCACTGGCCTGGGCTGAGGCCCGCAAGCTCGACACCCTGCTTCTCGGTGGTGGCAGTAACCTCGTATTTGCCGGGGACTTCGACGGTGTCGTCCTGCACATGCAGATCCGAGGGCGGCATTGGGAAAAGGTGAGCGGCGACGAGGCCGTGCTGGTTCTGGGCGCAGGTGAGAACTGGCATGAGGCGGTTTTATACGCCGCCCGTTCCGGTTACCGGGGCATAGAAAATCTGGCCCTGATTCCCGGCACTGCCGGCGCTGCCCCGGTGCAGAACATCGGTGCCTATGGCGTTGAGCTTGGAGATACTCTGCTAAGCGTGACAGTGTTGGATCGTAACACCCAGGCCGTGGTTACCCTGGCCGCCGGCGATTGCCAGTTCGGATACCGTGACAGCCTGTTCAAACGGCAACCTGGGCGATACATCATTCTTGAGGTGAGAGTAAAACTTTCCCGATCCCGGCCATTAAAGCTGGATTACCGGGACCTTGGGGAATATCTCGGGGACACAGATAGGAGCTCCCTCACGCCATTGGAGGTGGCCGAGGCGGTGATGGCAGTGCGCCACCGCAAGCTCCCTGACCCTGCGGTCTTACCCAATGCCGGGAGCTTTTTCAAGAACCCGGTCATTACTGGGGCGGCCTTTGAGCGGCTGCAGGAGCGTTGTCCCGACGTGGTGTTCTACCCGGTGGAGCAGGGTGTCAAGCTGGCGGCGGCCTGGTTGATTGACCAGGCTGGCTGGAAGGGCTTTCGTAACGCCCGGGTTGGCATACATAACCGCCAGGCTCTGGTGCTGATCAACCACTCGGGGGGCTCTGGTGCCGAGGTGCTGGCGTTGGCTGACGAGGTGCGCCGGTCTGTGCTGGAAACCTTCGGGGTTGAGCTTGAAATGGAACCGGGTGTCGTTGGCGCTCGTTAGCGTGGCTGGTCAGAAACCCGCCGGGCTGCCCTTCAAGGCAGCCCAAGGGATGATCGAGCGGCCTTAGAGACCGCCCTTCGGAGAGGCTTTCACCAGGAACGCCAGCGCTTCTTCCACCGGGATATCCTGTTTTTCTTCATCGCGGCGACCCTTGTATTCCAGGGTGCCAGCGCTCAGCCCGCGCTCCGAAATCACGAACCGGTGGGGAATGCCCATCAATTCCATATCCGCGAACTTGACGCCCGGGCGTTCGTTACGGTCATCCAGCAGCACGTCGTAACCTGCCTGGCGCAACTGGCCGTAGAGTTTCTCGCCGGCTTCGGCCACTACGGCATTCTTGTGGGCATTGAGGGTAACAATGGCCACCTGGAACGGAGCGATGGCGTCTGGCCAGATGATGCCCTTCTCGTCATGGTTCTGTTCGATTGACGCGGCAACAATGCGGGAAACGCCAATGCCGTAGCAGCCCATTTCCATGATCACCGTCTTGCCGTTTTCATCCAGAACGGTGGCGTTCATGGCAGAGCTGTACTTGTTACCCAGTTTGAAGATGTGGCCCACCTCGATACCACGGCGGATCTCCAGGGTACCCTTGCCATCCGGGCTGGGATCACCTTCCTCCACGTTGCGCAGGTCTTCTACCCGGCCAAGGGGTACGTCGCGTTCCCAGTTAACGCCGGTCAGGTGGTAGTCGTCCTTGTTGGCACCACACACGAAGTCTGCAAGGTGGGCTGCGCTGCGGTCTACGATGACGGGTACAGGCAGGTTGACGGGGCCGATAGAGCCGGGCTTGCAGCCAATGGCCTTTTCGATTTCTTCATCGGTGGCCATGGTCAGCGGCTCGGCAATGCCGTTCAGGTTCTCTGCCTTGATTTCGTTCAGGGTGTGATCGCCCCGCAGAATCAGTGCAACCAGGCCGGATTCGCCATTCTCGTCTGCTTCACCTTTTACCAGCAGGGTCTTCACGCTGCGCTCGGCAGGAAAGCCGAGGAACTGCGACACGGCTTCGATGGTTTTCTGGCCAGGCGTGTGCACTTCGGCCATAGCTTCGCCAGGGGCCGGGCGTTCGCCCGCCGGGGCAATCGCTTCGGCTTTCTCGATGTTGGCGGCGTAATCGCTTTCGGTACTGAACACGATGGCGTCTTCGCCAGAGGAGGCCAGTACATGGAATTCGTGGGATGCGCTGCCGCCGATAGCGCCAGAATCTGCCTGCACCGGACGGTAATCCAGGCCCAGTCGATCGAAGATGTTGCAGTAGGTCTGGTGCATGACCTGGTAGGTGTCATCCAGGGACGCCGCGTTCAGGTGGAAGGAATACGCATCCTTCATGATGAACTCACGGGCACGCATAACGCCGAAACGGGGGCGGCGCTCGTCACGGAACTTGGTCTGGATCTGGTAAAAGTTGGCCGGCAGTTCCTTGTAGCTTTTCAGCTCGTTGCGGATCAGATCGGTGATCACTTCTTCGTGGGTCGGGCCAAAGCAGAAGTCCCGGCCGTGCCGGTCATTCATGCGCAACAGTTCGCCGCCGTACTGCTCCCAGCGACCGGATTCCTGCCAGAGTTCGGCCGGCTGTACTGCTGGCATCAGAACTTCCTGGGCGCCGCTCTTATCCATCTCTTCGCGAACAATTCGTTCCACCTTGCGCAGGGTGCGCAGGCCCATGGGGAGCCAGGTGTAGAGGCCGGCGGCCAGCTTTCGGATCATTCCGGCGCGCAGCATCAGCTGATGGCTGATAATCTCTGCATCTGAAGGTGTCTCTTTCTGGGTGGCAATCAGGTAACGGCTTGCTCGCATCGTGTCTTCCGCTTTTTTGAAAAGTGGGGTTTAAGACTAATTGGCAGGGCATCTGGCCTGCGTCTGCCTTTCTTTGTCGTGAAGTGGACGTTATTGTACGGAGCCTGCTTCACAAGGTACAGATGATGACTGACGAATCTATCGACGTAACACCTCGCCGGCGACCGGTTCAGGCGCGCAGTCGGGAGCGGGTGAATAATATCCTCAGCCATGCAGCCGCTATCTTCCATGACAACGGAGTGGACGGTACCAGTATGTCGGCCATTGCCCGGCAATCGGGTATGTCACTGGCTTCCCTTTACCGTTACTTTCCGAACAAGGCGGCCATCGTTCATGCCATCGCCGAAGGGCATGTTGAAAAGATGGAAACCGCGCTGCGGGAGAAACTGCCCGAGCTAAGCCTGCACGACGCCGTGGACGTGCTGATTGATCAGTTTTACGACTTCTACCGCACCGAACCCGCCTATTCGGCAATCTGGAGTGGGGTGGAGTCCATGCCCGAGCTGCGGGAACTGGACCTGCGGGAACTTTACAGTAATGCCCGTGACCTGGATTCCAGGCTCCAGCAGGAATATCCGACGCTGCCGAAGGAGCGTAGCTGGACAGCCAGTCTGCTGTTACCCCGCTCCGCCGGAACCATCCTCAGGCTTGCGGCTACTCTGCCGGATGACCAGGGCCAGCAGTTGTTGGTGGAGTTGAAGTGTATGGCCAAGGCTTACCTGGCGGAGCTGAACCGTCAGGAGAGATAGCCTAGGGGCAGGGCGGTGCTGTCTATAACCCTCCGCAATACAAAGCTGGAGTGCACACCACTGACACCCTGGATGCGGGTAATGCGGTTCAGCAGGAATTGGTGGTAATGGTCCATGTCTGGCACCACCACTTTCAGCATGTAATCGGCGCTCTGGCCGGTGATCAGGTAGCACTCCTGAACCTCTGGGAATGCTGCCACCTGTTCCTCGAAGGTGGCAAACCGCTCCGGCGTATGGCGGTCCATACCAATCAGGATGATGGCGGTCAGCGACAATCCCAGCCTCTTGTGGTCCAGAATGGTCACAGTGCGCACAATGATGCCCGCTTCTTCAAGTGCCCGTACCCGGCGCAGGCAAGGGGAGGGTGAAAGCCCTACCTTTTCCGCCAGTTGCTGATTGGTCAGCGAGCCGTCTTTCTGCAAATGTTCCAGGATTTTCCGGTCCGTTTTGTCGATCCTGACCAATGTCTTGCTGTTATCCGCAATCATATGTCGTTAATCCTTCGGTATTGGCAATATTTGACTTATGGATAGCGGTTTTGGGCTAAAATAGCAACCAAATAGCGCCGTTTGGGCGTTACACTCTTCCCATTGATACGAACAGCGAAAGGAATGTTCCGTTATGGCCTTTGATCATCGTAAATACGTCGCCTTTAAACCGGTTGCCAAGAAAGATCGCCGCTGGCCGGACCAGGTTATCGAGAAAGCGCCCACCTGGTGTGCCGTTGACCTGCGCGATGGTAACCAGTCGCTGATCAAGCCCATGTCCGTCGCCCAGAAGCAGCGCCTGTTCGATTTGCTGGTCAAGCTGGGTTTCAAGGAGATTGAGATCGGTTTCCCGGCTGCCAGTCAGCCGGACTTCGATTTCTGCCGCAAGCTGATTGAAGAAAACCGGATTCCAGAGGATGTAAAAATCCAGGTGCTGACCCAGGCCCGCCCGGAACTGATTGAGCGTACCTACGATGCGTTGAAGGGTGCCAAACAGGCTATTGTGCACGTTTATAACTCCACTTCGACGGTGCAGCGCGAGCAAGTCTTCGGCCTGGACCGTGCCGGCATCCGCGAGATCGCAGTTAACGGCGCGAAAGTGGTAAAGCAGATTGCTGCCCGTTACCCCGATACTGACTGGACCTTCCAGTATTCTCCGGAAAGCTTCACCGGCACCGAGCTGGACTTCGCTGCAGACGTCATTGATGCCGTTAACGACGTGTGGCGTCCGGATCAGGGGCAGGCGGTGATTATTAACCTGCCGGCGACGGTAGAGATGTCCACGCCTAATGTATTTGCCGATCAGGTGGAATGGATTTGCGAGACCATCCGCTATCGCGAGCACATCAGTATCAGCCTGCACACCCATAATGATCGGGGTTGTGCGGTGGCTGCGGCCGAGCTGGGAGTGATGGCCGGCGCTGACCGGGTTGAAGGTACCCTGATGGGTAATGGTGAGCGCACCGGCAACATGGATCTGGTGACCATGGCCATGAACCTGTATTCGCAGGGTATTGACCCGACATTGGACCTTTCGGGAATGGCGGAAATTACCGAGGTGGTGGAAGCCTGCACAGAAATTTCCACCCATCCACGCCATCCTTACGCCGGTGAGCTGGTGTTCACCGCCTTTTCTGGCAGTCATCAGGATGCCATTCGCAAGTGCCTGGCCCGTCGCGAGGAAGGTGAAGTCTGGAATGTAGCCTATCTGCCCATCGATCCGTTCGATGTGGGGCGTCGTTATGAGGAAGTGGTGCGGATTAACAGTCAGTCAGGCAAGGGCGGTGTTGCCTACGTGCTTGAACGGGATTACAACATTACTCTGCCGCGTTGGTTGCAGATCGAATTCAGTAAAGTGGTTCAGAAAGAAGCCGAGACCAATGGCGGCGAGATTGACTCTCACACCATCCACCGCTTGTTTGAGGACCGTTACCTGAAGGTACCTGGAGACTGGTCATTGCGCTCCTATGACCTGCATCGGGACGAGGATGGCGTTCGCGCGGAAGTGGTCGTTGGCAGCGATGTATCGCCAGTCGCCCTCGAAGGCCGTGGCCTTGGCGCGGTTGAGGCGGTATCTGACGGGCTGGCCAAGCGCTTCGGGGTAACTGTCAGCGTAGAGGCCTACGATGAGTTCGCTCTGGGCGAAGGCACAAACGCCAATGCATTGGCCTGCATACGGTTGACCGCGAATGGTCAGCATTGCAGTGCGGCGGCCCTGGCGGAAGACACTACCTCGGCTACCTTGCAGGCTCTTTTCTCTGCAGTGGCCCAGGCGGTGGGTGCTGACATGCCGGCTGCGACGGCTTCGGAAGCGGCTGAAACTGCCTGATCGCCAGGTCTTTCCGTTCAGGGCCTTTCCACGCAGAAAACAGAACGGCCGGCAAAGTTGCCGGCCGTTCTGTTTTCCGTCTGCCCGTGAGGGGCATCCGGCGGTAAACCGTCGCCCTTACAGAGGGGTTACGTTTTCCGCCTGGGGGCCTTTGGGTCCCTGAGTAACGGTAAACTGCACCTGCTGACCTTCTGTCAGGGTACGGAAACCGTTGGAGTTGATTGCACTGTAGTGAACGAAAACGTCACTGCCGCCTTCCTGGGCAATAAAGCCAAAGCCCTTGGATTCGTTGAACCACTTCACGTGGCCAGTTTTGGTATCGGACATCGATCTTTCCTGTCTTTCTGAAAATTTGCCCTCACGGGACCTTCTTGTTTCGCACAGACTCTGGATCCATACAAACGCGGTTTCCGCCGGAGCGGAAGCCGTCGATGCTGAGTCGTCCGGAGCGTACTGAGGAAGGGGCAACGCGAAGCCTGGGCAGGACGTTGTAGCGCATTCGTCAAATACCGCTGCAGAAGAGCACAGCAATTTTCAGTATAGACCGACTTTGGGGGGCGTCAATTGTTTTTTTGGTGATCAGTTACGGGATTTTAGTTGATAAAAAACAATGGGTTGTCATAACCATGAAACACAACTCTGCCAGTTGTTGGGGCAGAGTTGTGTTTCAATGCCGTGCGTGAGGAGTGAGTGGATCAGCGCACAAATTTCTCGCTGATCTCTGCCAGGATCGCTGGGTCATCAATGGTGCTGGGAACGCTGTACTCTTCACCGTCTGCAATCTGGCGGATAACCCGTCGCAGAATCTTGCCGGAACGGGTTTTCGGCAGGCGCTCCACCACCATGGCCCGGCGGAAGCAGGCGATCGCGCCAATCTTGTCCCGAACCATTTCCACCAATTCTTCTTCCAGTTCGTCCTGGTCTATGGTCGCACCATCTTTGATCAGTACCAGGCCGACCGGAATCTGGCCTTTCATGTCGTCATGGGCGCCCACTACACAGCACTCCGCCACGGCTGGATGGGAGGCGACAACTTCCTCCATTTCCCCGGTGGACAGGCGGTGTCCCGCTACGTTGATCACGTCGTCGGTTCGGCCCATGATGAAGACATAGCCGTCATCGTCAATGAAGCCGCCATCGCCTGAACTGTAGAAGCCCGGAATTGGGTTCAGGTAGCTGCTCTGGAAGCGTTTGTCGTCGCCCCAAACGGTCATCAGGCATCCTGGTGGCAAAGGCAGTTTAACGGCGACCTGGCCTTGTTCGCCGGCCGGTACCTGGCTGCCTTCCAGGTCGACAACCTGCACATTGAAACCGGGTGACGGTACGGTCGCGGAGCCTGGTTTGGTGGTCATCATTTCAATGCCTACCGGGTTGCAGCAGATGGCCCAGCCGGTCTCGGTCTGCCACCAGTGGTCCAGAATTGGCAGACCGGTGTGTTCCTTGAGCCATTCGTAAGTTGGCGGGTCCAGTCGCTCGCCCGCCAGGAAGATGCGCTTGAGCGACGAGACATCGTAGCGGCTTAGCTGATCAGCCTCAGGGTCTTCCTTACGCACGGCTCGGAAAGCGGTGGGCGCGGTGAACAGCATATTCACCTTGTGATCCTCGACAACCCGCCAGAACGCGCCGGCATCGGGGGTTTTGACTGGTTTGCCTTCATACAGAATAGTGGTGCAGCCGGCGAACAGCGGCGCGTAGACAATGTAGCTATGGCCTACCACCCAGCCCACGTCTGACGCCGCCCAGAAGACATCGCCGGGTTTGGCGTCGTAGACCAGGCTCATACTGTATTTGAGCGCCACCGCATGGCCACCGTTATCCCGAACCACGCCTTTGGGCTTGCCGGTGGTGCCGGACGTGTAGAGCACGTACAGCGGGTCGGTAGCCTTGACCGGCACCGGGTCTGCGGGTTCTGCATTGGCGGTAATGTCGTTCCAGTCATAATCCCGGCCGTCTTGCATGGTGGCCGCGACCTGTGGCCGCTGGTACACCACGCACAGTTCAGGTTTGTAGCTGGACTGATCAATGGCTTTATCAACCAGGGGTTTGTATTCAATGATCTTGGTGACTTCAATGCCGCAAGACGCCGTGATCAGTGCCTTGGGTTTGGCGTCTTCAATCCGCACCGCCAGTTCGTGTGCCGCAAACCCTCCGAACACCACCGAATGGATGGCGCCAAGGCGGGCACAGGCCAGCATGGCAATGGCCGCCTGCGGAATCATGGGCATGTAGATGATGACCCGGTCACCTTTTTCTACGCCACGCGCCCGCAGGGCGCCGGCGAACAAGGCTACTTCATCCCGCAGCTCTTCATAGGTGTAGCTTTGCTGGCTGTTGGTGACCGGTGAATCGTAAATCAGGGCCGTCTGCTGGCCCCGGCCCGCGCGAATATTGGCGTCAAGCGCTACGTCGCTGGTATTCAGGACGCCATCAGGGAACCACTGGCCGTGACCGTTATCGAGTGCTTGCCAGATGGTTTTCGGTGATTCGATCCAGTCAATGTTCTGGGCCTGCTCGCGCCAGAAATCATCCCGTTGGTCGACGGACCGGCGGAACTCGGAGTGGTAGGTCATACTTTCCACCTCAGTTGTGCTGTTATTGTTGTATGGCTGTTATGCACAACTGTAGGACCTTTAGAAACAGGAGCTACTAGACCATAGGCGTAGTCGGTCGTTTTTGTCCGTTCAATCCCCGCTGGAATTGATCTCTGTCACCTTCGCGGAAACACTGCCCCTGCCAAGGCGGGCGGTGATGGCTGAGCCCTCGCCGAGCTGGCTGGCGTCACGAACAATCTGGTTCTGCTCATCCCTGACAATTGCGTAACCCCGCCCCAGGGTGGCCAGTGGACTAACAACATGGAGTGCCTGGGCATTGTATTGGTAGCGTTCCTGTTGCTGCTTCAGGTAATGGCGGGTGGCCATCTCCAGGCGTTCATGGAGCCGGGTCACCTGGTCCCGGGCGGCGATCAGTGTCCGGCGTGGGGATTGGGTGGCAAGGCGCTGGGTCAGGTGATCGGTTTTTACCCGGGTTTGGGTCAGTCGCTGGGCGATCGCCTTGTTCAGCCGTACGTCCAGCTCATCCATGCGTTGTGCTTTTTCCTGCAATTGCCTGCGAGGGTCTCTCAGCCGCGCAGACAGGTGGCCCAGTTGGGTATGCAGGCGCTGGGTTAGTCGGCGCGCCGCCTGGCTCAGCCTCAGTTCCTGCTCGTTCAGTCGGCGCAGCCAGTGGTTCTGGTCCGGAGATATCTTTTCAGCGGCCGCCGAGGGTGTCGGGGCGCGAAGATCTGCCACGAAATCGGCAATGGTTACGTCAACCTCATGGCCCACTGCGCTCACGGTGGGAATGGAACAGCTGGCGATGGCCCGCGCCACTGCTTCTTCATTGAAACACCACAGATCCTCCAGTGAGCCGCCGCCACGCCCGATGATCAGCACATCGGCAACGCCGTGTTGCTGGGCCCGCTGGATAGCGTTGACGATGTCGGCCGTGGCGGCCTTACCCTGAACTGCAGTGGGGTAGAGGGTGACGGGGATAGCCGGGCAACGGCGGGCAAGCACGGTCAATATGTCATGGATGGCGGCGCCCGTGGGCGAGGTCACAACGCCAATGTGGCGTGGTGTGGCTGGAAGTGGCTTTTTTCTGGCCGGATCAAACAGGCCTTCTGATTGCAGTTTCAGCTTCAGGGCCTCAAAGGCCTGTTGCAATTCGCCCAGCCCCGCTGGCTCCAGGTGTTCAACGACAATCTGGTAATCGCCCCGGTTCTCATAAAGTGTGACCTTGCCGCGAATACGGATCTGGTCGCCTTCGCGGGGCAGGGTGCGCAGGCGTTGGTTGGCGCCCCTGAACATGGCGCAGCGCACCTGGCACTTCTGGTCTTTCAGGGAGAAATACCAGTGCCCGGAGGAAGGCCTGGAAAACCCGGACAGTTCGCCCTCCACCCACACCTGCATGAAGCTGGTTTCCAGCAGATGTCGTGCCTGATGGTTGAGTTCACTGACCGACAGGGCTCGGGGCCGGGAATCCGGATAAGGGGGTATCAAAGGTGCGCTCCGTGATTGTTCATACGCAATAGCCGAAAGAGAAGGGTAAAAATAACGGAAATTCAAAAAGATGCAACCAAAGGGCAAAAACCTCGCGGTTTACTGTCCGTTAGCACCACTTTATAATAGATCGATTAAGGATTTTGCTTTGTTGTGCCGCCGCGGGCACAGCATGGAATTTCCAAACTTAGCATGTTCAAAAGGCGGACCCAAATGCTGCGTATTGCCGAAGAAGCCCTCACGTTTGACGACGTTCTCCTCGTGCCCGGATATTCCGAAGTTCTGCCTCACCAGGTGGAGCTGAAGACTCAACTGACCAAAGGCATCACCCTGAACATTCCGCTGGTGTCATCGGCCATGGATACGGTCACTGAAGCCGAGCTGGCTATCGCCATGGCTCAGGAAGGCGGCATCGGCATCATGCACAAGAACATGTCAGTGGAACAGCAGGCAGCTGCCGTACGCAAGGTCAAGAAATACGAAAGCGGTGTTGTTAAAGATCCGATTACCGTCACGCCTGAAACCACTGTACGTGAACTGGTCGATATCACGATGGCCAACAGCATTTCCGGCCTCCCGGTTGTTGACGGCAGTGATCTGGTCGGCATCGTCACCGGGCGTGATATCCGTTTCGAAAGCCGGATGGACACGCTGGTGCGTGACATCATGACGCCGAAGGAAAAACTGGTCACTGTCAAAGAGGGTGCCAGCCTGGAAGAGATCAAGGAACTGCTGCATCGTCACCGCATTGAAAAAGTTCTGGTGGTGAACGACGACTTCGAACTGCGGGGCCTGGTCACCGTCAAGGATATCCAGAAAGCCAAAGACTACCCGCTGGCCTGCAAAGACGAGCAGGGCCGTCTGCGTGTGGGTGCGGCGGTAAGCACCGGTGGTGACACCGATGCCCGTATTGCAGCGCTTGCCGAAGCGGGTGTGGATGTCATTGTGGTGGACACCGCCCACGGCCACTCCAAGGGCGTGATTGACCGCGTGCGCTGGGTAAAACAGAACTACCCCGATGTTCAGGTGATCGGCGGCAACATCGCTACCTCGGATGCGGCGATTGCTCTGGCTGATGCCGGCGCGGACGCAGTCAAGGTGGGTATCGGCCCTGGCTCTATCTGCACTACCCGCATTGTCGCCGGTATCGGTGTGCCGCAGATCTCGGCGGTGTCTAACGTGGCAACGGCGCTGAAAGAACGCGGTGTGCCAGTGATTGCCGATGGTGGTATCCGGTTCTCCGGTGATATCGCGAAAGCCATCGCAGCAGGTGCTCACAGCGTCATGATTGGTAGTCTGCTGGCAGGTACCGATGAAGCGCCGGGCGAGGTTGAGTTGTTCCAGGGCCGCAGCTACAAGGCATACCGTGGCATGGGATCTATCGGTGCCATGGGGCAGGGTTCCAGCGACCGCTATTTCCAGGATGCCAGCAAAGGTATTGAAAAACTGGTGCCGGAGGGCATTGAAGGCCGTGTGGCCTGCAAAGGCCCCATGCGCAACATCGTGCACCAGCTGGTGGGCGGTTTGCGTGCATCCATGGGTTACACAGGCAGTGCCACCATGGATGAAATGCGCACCAAGCCCGAATTCGTGCGCATCACCAACGCCGGGATGCGTGAGAGCCACGTGCATGACGTGACCATCACCAAAGAAGCCCCCAACTACCGAATCGGTTAACGACTGCCTGATTTGACGCGGCCCGGTTTCCGGGCCGCGCTGTTTCTTTACAGCCCGAGGACTCCATGGCTCAGAACATTCACGACCACCGTATCCTGATTCTCGATTTCGGTTCCCAGTACACCCAGTTGATTGCCCGCCGAGTGCGCGAGATTGGCGTGTACTGTGAAATCAAAGCCTTTGACGTAACAGACGAAGAACTCAACGAGTTCAATCCGAAGGGCATCATCCTTGCGGGTGGTCCGGAATCGGTAACCCAGCTGGGTGGCCCCCGTGCGCCGGAAGGCTTGTTCGACAAAGGCATTCCGATTCTGGGTATCTGCTACGGCATGCAGACCATGGCAGAGCAACTGGGCGGCCGTGTTGCCAGCTCCGAGAAGCGCGAATTCGGCTACGCCCAGGTGAAAGTCCGGGCCAAGGGCCCCCTGCTGCAGGACATTACCGATCACCTGACGCCAGCGGGTGAGTCCCTGCTCGACGTGTGGATGAGCCATGGTGACAAAGTGGTCGCCATGCCAGAAGGCTTTGAGCTGCTTGCCTCTACCGAGAGCGCTCCGATTGCCGCCATGCAGGACCTCAGCCGCAACCTGTACGGTGTCCAGTTCCATCCGGAAGTGACACACACACTCCAGGGCAAGCGGATTCTTGAACATTTTGTCCTCAATATCAGCGGCTGTGAGGCCCTGTGGACACCGGCCAAGATTGTTGATGATGCCGTTCGCCAGATTCGTGAACAGGTAGGCTCTGAAAAGGTACTGCTGGGGTTGTCCGGCGGTGTCGATTCCTCGGTAACTGCGGCCCTGCTGCACAAGGCCATCGGCGATCAACTGACCTGCGTATTTGTGGATAACGGCCTGCTACGCCTGCACGAAGGCGATCAGGTGATGGACATGTTCGCCAGCAACATGGGTGTGAAAGTCATCCGTGCGGATTCCGAAGACCTGTTCCTGTCCAAGCTCAAGGGTGTTAACGACCCGGAGCAGAAGCGCAAGATCATCGGTAACACATTTATTGATGTGTTCGATGCCGAGGCCGCCAAGATTCAAGACGTGAACTGGCTGGCCCAGGGCACCATCTACCCGGATGTGATCGAATCTGCCGCTTCCAAAACCGGTAAAGCCCATGTCATCAAATCCCACCATAATGTGGGTGGGCTGCCGGAAACCATGAAAATGAAACTGGTTGAGCCGCTGCGGGAGTTGTTCAAAGACGAAGTTCGCAAGATTGGCCTGGAACTCGGCCTGCCTTACGACATGGTTTACCGTCACCCGTTCCCGGGGCCGGGTCTGGGCGTGCGCATTCTTGGCGAGGTCAAGAAGGAATACGCAGAGATCCTGCGCCGCGCAGACGCCATCTTCCTGGAAGAGCTGCACCGGGCCGACCTGTATCACAAGACGAGTCAGGCCTTCGCAGTATTCCTGCCAGTGAAATCCGTCGGTGTGGTGGGTGATGCCCGCCGCTACGAATACGTGATAGCCATCCGGGCTGTGGAAACTGTCGACTTCATGACCGCACGCTGGGCGCGCCTGCCATACGATCTGCTGGAAACCGTCTCCAACCGGATTATTAACGAGATTTCCGGCGTATCGCGTGTTACCTATGATATCTCCTCCAAACCACCCGCGACGATCGAGTGGGAGTGAGTCCAGGGCCTGGATAGATCGGGGATAAGTGACAGTGAGCGACACGCCGGAAGATCAGCATTGGATGGCTCGGGCGCTGGAACTCGCTGCCCAGGCCGGGGCGGCCGGGGAAGTGCCAGTGGGTGCTGTCGTTGTTCTGGATGGCAAGGAAATCGGGGCGGGCTTTAACGCTCCGATTTCCCACTGCGACCCGACTGCTCACGCAGAAATCAGGGCGCTAAGGGACGCAGCGGCCCGTGTGGGCAACTACCGGTTGGCTGGTGCCACGCTTTATGTGACTCTGGAACCCTGCACCATGTGTGTCGGTGCTATTGTTCACAGTCGCGTCAGCCGGTTAGTGTATGGTGCCGTGGAACCCAAGGCTGGTGCCGTTGAGTCGGCCAGAAGAACTCTGGAAGAGCCGCACCTGAACTGGCGGGTAGAGGTTTGTGGGGGTGTGATGGCCATGCAGTGTGGTCAGGTGATCTCCGAATTTTTCAGCCGGCGCCGTCGGGAAATCCGGCAGCGCCGACAACAACACTCAGGGAAGGGAAGCGCAAGCGCATGAAAGTTCTCGTTACCGGCGGTGCCGGTTATATCGGCAGCCACGTTGTTCGCCAGTTGGCGGCGGCGGGCCACGACATTGTGGTGTTTGACAATCTCTCCACCGGCTATCGTTGGGCGGTGACCGCCGGGGAACTGGTGGTGGCTGACCTTGCGGATGAAGAGGCCATTGAACAGGTATTTTCCGCCCATAAGTTCGAGGCGGTCCTGCACTTTGCGGCGAACATCGTGGTGCCGGAGTCTGTTGCCAACCCCCTAAAATACTACAGTAATAACACCCGTAATACTCTGAACCTGCTTAAGGCGGTTGAGCGTCATCAGGTGCCGTACATGGTGTTCTCATCCACCGCCGCAGTTTACGGTATGCCGGAAGAAACAGTCCTCACCGAAGATCTTCCGCTGGCACCGATCAATCCCTACGGCGCCTCCAAGATGATGAGCGAGCGGATGATGATGGACCTGGCAGCGGCCAGTAGCCTTAACTACGTTATCCTGCGCTACTTCAACGTGGCCGGCGCCAATCCGGAAGGCTTGCTAGGGCAGGCGACACCGGAGGCGACGCATCTGATCAAAGTGGCCTGCGAATGTGTAACTGGTCAGCGTGAGGGCATGAGCGTATTCGGTACCGACTATGAAACACGTGATGGCACCTGTATTCGCGACTACATCCATGTAGAAGACCTGGCAAAAGCCCACGTGATGGCGCTGGATTACATGGCTGGCGGCGGGGAGTCCCAGGTGCTCAACTGTGGTTATGGGCGCGGTTTTACGGTGCGTGAAGTGATTGATGTGGTAAAGGCCGAATCCGGTGTCGACTTCCCGGTAACCGAAACTGGGCGCCGTGCCGGCGACCCGGCAGCGCTGATGGCCGATAACACGCGAATCAAGAATGTTCTGGGCTGGCAGCCGGATTACGATGACCTCAATACCATCGTGCGTACCGCTCTGGCCTGGGAAGCGGTCTGGCAGAAGAAAAAAGCCTCTCGGTAACACTCTCAAACAACGATTTTCAGGAACTGTTCAATGAAGATTACGATTTTCGGAACCGGATACGTGGGCCTGGTGACAGGCGCCTGCCTGGCGGATGTAGGCCATGACGTGCTGTGCATGGATGTGGACCAGGGCAAGATTGAGAAATTGAAGAATGGCCAGATCCCGATTTACGAGCCAGGTCTGGATGGCATCGTCAAACACACCGTAGAAGCCGGCCGTTTGTCGTTCACCACCGACACCGAACAGGCTGTCAAACACGGTACTCTGCAGTTTATTGCGGTAGGCACACCGCCGGATGAAGACGGCTCTGCCGATCTGCAATACGTGCTCGCGGTGGCCAAATCCATCGGCCAGTACATGGACGATTACAAAGTGGTCGTCGACAAGTCCACCGTACCCGTGGGTACCGGCGACAAAGTAAAGGCAGCGGTCCGCGCACAGCTCGACAAGCGTGGTCTGGAGCTGGATTTCGATGTGGTGTCCAACCCTGAATTCCTGAAAGAAGGCGCTGCGATCAACGACTTCATGAAGCCGGACCGCATTGTGGTGGGCACCGACAGCGAGCAGGCAGCCGAGCTGTTGCGGGAAGTTTACTACCCGTTCAACCGCAACCACGACCGGATGATCTTCATGGATATCCGCTCGGCAGAACTGACCAAGTACGCCGCCAACTCCATGCTGGCCACCAAGATCAGCTTCATGAACGAAATGTCCAACCTGGCCGAGCGCCTGGGAGCCGACATCGAAGCGGTGCGTCGGGGAATTGGCTCTGATCCGCGTATCGGTTACCACTTTATCTATCCTGGCTGCGGCTACGGTGGCTCCTGCTTCCCGAAAGACGTCCAGGCGCTTGCTCGGACTGCTGGCGCTTGCGATTACGAAGCCAAACTGCTGAACGCCGTGGAAGCCGTTAACTACGCTCAGAAACATGTGCTGTTCGACAAGATCAGCCATTTCTTCCAGGGGGACCTGAAAGGCAAGGTGGTTGCGGTCTGGGGCCTGGCATTCAAGCCGAACACCGACGACATGCGCGAAGCCTCTTCGCGGACGTTGATGGAGGATCTCTGGAAGGCGGGCGCTACGGTGCAGGCCTTTGATCCGGAAGCCATGGAAGAAACCCAGCGCATCTACGGCGACCACGAAGGCCTGACGCTATGTGGCACCAAGGAGCAGGCCCTCAAAGGTGCCGATGTGCTGGCCATCTGTACCGAGTGGAAAGAATTCCGCTCTCCGGATTTCGAGCTGATTGCCGGTGCCCTGAAACAGCCGGCGGTCTTCGATGGTCGTAACCTGTACGAACCTGAAATGCTAGAACGCTATGGCCTGGTTTACTACGCCATCGGTCGTGGGCGTAATCAGTTCCATTCTGCGGTCTGATCGAGAGAGGTGGGTGATGTTTCAGCTTCACGAGCGACTGGCGGCAGATACCCACCACCTGGGCTACAGCCGTCTCTGCGAAATCCTGCTGATGAACGACAGCACCTGGCCCTGGCTTATTCTGGTACCGGCGGTGCCGGACATCCGGGAGATCTACCAGCTGGACCATAAGCAGCAGGTGCGGTTGCTGGAAGAGTCGTCTACGCTTAGCCAAGGCATGATGGAGCTTTTCAGCGGCGACAAGATGAATGTGGCGGCACTGGGTAACATGGTGCCGCAGCTTCATTTGCACCACATCGTGCGCTTCGAAGGTGACCCGGCGTGGCCGGGTCCTGTGTGGGGCAAGCAGGCTCATGTGCCGTACACGGATGACGAGCTGGCAGACATTCACGCCAGGTTGAAGCCCTTGCTGCAATCCCTGGCCTGAATCGGGCCTCGGTTATTCCCGGCCCTGCTGCCACTGCGCCAGGGTCTGGGAGCCCACCAGAATCATGCGCAATTCCGTTTTCAGCTTGGCTTTCAGCTCGTCCCGTTCCTTCGGCGTGGCGTCCAGCGCTTCCGCACCTTGATTGAACACCAGCGTGACCATGGACTCGGCCACCAGCCTGGCATCCGCCAGAGGCTTGTTCTGCTCTTCCGCAAATCGCCCAAGGTCGTCTGCCAGTTCTGTCACGAAATGATCAATTTCAGCCTTAACGGCGGTCCGGAATGGCTTCGATACCCCGGTGCGTTCCCGTAGCATCAGGCGAAACAGATTGGAGTTGTTGCCCAGATATTCCATAAACGTGTCGACAGATGTCGAGATGGCGCTGCCGTCCCGGGCTATTCGCTTACGCGCCTGTCGCATCAACTGCCGCAGTGCAACACCGCCTTCATCGACCAGTGCCAGACCCAGTTCATCCAGTTCGGAAAAGTGCCGGTAGAAGGAGGTGGGAGCAATGCCGGCTTCCCGGGCAACCTCGCGCAAACTCAAGCTGCCAAAGCCCCGGTCCGCACTCAGTTGTGCCAGGGCGGCATCCATCAAAGCCCGTCGGGTTTTCAGTTTTTGTTCTGCTCTGGTGGCCAACGTCTTACTCCATGGTCCGGTCAAACCATGCATTCTAGCCCCCGGTTTTTTGATAGTCATCCCGGCGTTCAATATCCTGTCCCAATTCTCTTCCGGGACGCCTGATTTTCAATGTCATTGTGTTTATAATGGGCGGCTTTTCGGCTATGGTCGCTGACATTTGCGGGCGGCCTCAAAAATGCTGCAAGCAAGCTGATGGGGATGGCTTTCCAAAACACGCTGTGAATACATCCATGTACGCTCGGCTCCGCCATCCATGGCTCCGCACGGTTTCGGAAAGCCATCCCCATCAGCTTGCCCAGACGCTTTTATTAAACGCGAACACATTCAGATACAACGGGAACCGATATGCGCAGTCATTATTGCGGTGGGATCAACGAATCCCACATCGATCAGGAAGTCACTCTCTGCGGATGGGTACACCGCCGCCGTGACCACGGTGGGGTTATCTTCCTGGATCTGCGAGATCGGGATGGCATGTCCCAGGTGGTTGTCGATCCTGACACCCCTGAGAGCTTTGCCTTGGCGGAGAAGGTTCGCAGCGAGTTTGTTGTTAAAGTCACCGGCCGCGTGCGTCGCCGTCCGGCGGGCACCGAGAACAGCAACATGCCGACCGGCCAGGTGGAGCTGCTGGGTAAGGAAGTCGTGATCCTGAACGCCGCTGCCACGCCGCCGTTCCCGCTGGACGAGCACGTAGATGTGGGTGAAGACGTTCGTCTGCGCTATCGCTTCATCGATTTGCGCCGCCCGGAGATGATCAACCGTCTGCGTTTCCGTTCCCGGGTAACCAGTTACATCCGCAACTTCCTGGATAGCCGCGGTTTCATGGATGTGGAAACACCGATCCTGACCCGCGCCACCCCGGAAGGCGCCCGTGATTACCTGGTGCCCAGCCGTACCCACGAAGGTTCCTTCTTCGCGCTGCCCCAGTCGCCGCAGCTGTTCAAGCAAATGCTGATGGTGTCGGGCGTTGACCGCTACTATCAGATCGCCAAGTGCTTCCGCGACGAAGACCTGCGGGCGGACCGTCAGCCGGAGTTCACGCAGGTTGATATCGAGGCCTCTTTCATTGATGAAGAGACCCTGATGAAGCTGAACGAAGACATGATCCGGGCGCTGTTCAAAGACGTGCTGGATGTCGAGTTGCCGGAATTCCCGCGCATGCCGTATTCCGAGGCCATGCAGCGTTACGGTAGCGATAAGCCGGATCTGCGTATTCCGCTGGAACTGCAAGACGTGAACGACCTGGTGGAAGGCGTGGACTTCAAAGTCTTTGCCGGCCCCGCGAAAGATCCTAAAGGCCGTGTTGCAGCCTTGCGTGTGCCCAAGGGCGGCGCGCTGACCCGTAAGCAGATTGACGATTACACCAAGTTTGTCGGCATTTACGGTGCCAAGGGCCTGGCCTATATCAAGGTCAATGAGCTTGCCAAGGGTGTCGAAGGCCTGCAGTCGCCGATCATCAAGTTCCTGGGTGACGACGTGGCCATGGCGATCATGGAGCGCGTTGCAGCAGAAGACGGCGACATCGTGTTCTTTGGCGCTGATAAAACCACTGTGGTTAACGAAGCGCTGGGCGCTCTACGCATCAAAGTTGGCCATGACCTCGACATGCTTACCTGTGAGTGGGCGCCGATGTGGGTGGTTGACTTCCCGATGTTTGAGGAACTTCCAGATGGTAGCCTCACCGCTATTCACCACCCGTTCACTGCGCCGTCCTGCAGCCCTGACGAGCTGGCGGCCGATCCGGCCAATGCGTTGTCCCGCGCCTACGACATGGTGCTGAACGGCACCGAGCTGGGCGGCGGGTCTATCCGTATCCACGATGGCAAGATGCAGGAAACCGTGTTCCGCATCCTGGGTATCGAAGAAGAGGAAGCCCGCGCCAAGTTTGGCTTCCTGCTGGACGCTTTGAAGTTCGGTTGCCCGCCACACGGCGGCCTGGCCTTCGGTCTGGACCGTCTGGTGATGCTGATGACCGGTTCGTCGTCCATCCGGGATGTGATCGCCTTCCCGAAAACCCAGAGCGCCACCTGTCTGATGACCCAGGCGCCGGGTGCGGTAGACGAAAAGCAGCTGAAAGAACTGCACATTCGCCTGCGTCGCTCAGCAAAAGCGGTTGAAGGCAACAAAGCCGAAGACAAAGAGTGATGCGTAAGCCCGGAGGTTGCCCATGCGGCCTCCGCGCCAAGTGTTTTTGCTCAAGCTACCTCTGAGGGGGCGCGGATGGCCATCATCCTGGGTGTAGACCCCGGCTCACGAATCACCGGCTACGGCATCATTCGTGTGGAAGGCCGCCAGATCGAGTATCTGGACAGCGGTTGTATCCGAGTGGGTGAAAAGCCCATGGCGGAACGCCTGCAAACCATTTTCCACAGCCTTGCTGTGTTGATTGGTGAGTACCGCCCGGAAGAGTTCGCTATCGAGCAGGTGTTCATGGCCCGCAATCCGGATTCTGCCCTCAAGCTGGGGCAGGCCAGGGGGGCGGCGATTGTCAGTGCCGCCAACAGCGGCCTGGCAGTCCATGAATACTCCGCACGCCAGGTCAAGCAGGCGGTGGTTGGCTCGGGCGGTGCCGATAAATCCCAGGTTCAGCATATGGTCCAGGCTCTGCTGGGCTTGTCCCGAAAGCCACAGGCCGATGCCGCCGATGCCCTTGCCATCGCCCTGTGCCATGCCCACATGAATCAGAGCATACTGAAGCTCGCCGGCACCGGTGGCAAAGCACGAAGCGGGCGGGTTCGGCAACAATAACAGGGTCAGACAAGCCACAGGAGGCCTGCATTGATCGGTAGAATCCGAGGCACATTGTTAGAGAAGGCCCCCGGCCACGCACTGGTGGAGTGCTCTGGTTTGGGTTACGAAGTCGACATTCCCTACACCACCTTCTTCCACCTGCCGGAAATCGGGCAGGAAGTTACCCTACATACCCATTTTGCGGTCAGAGAAGACGCCCAGAGCCTGTATGGCTTCGCCTCCCGGCTGGATCGTAACCTGTTCCGGCTGCTCATCAAGGTCAATGGCGTTGGCCCCAAGCTGGCGGTTGGCATACTGTCCGGCCTGGATGCCCAGCAGTTTATCCGCTGTGTTGAGGCCCGGGATATCAATGCACTGGTCAAGCTGCCCGGGGTTGGCAAGAAGACTGCCGAACGGCTACTGATTGAAATGGCAGACCGCATTGGCCAACTTGAAGGGCAGTTCACGCCGACGGTAGCGGGTTCAGCAGCGCCGGGCGGTTCGGCGGCGCCGCCGGTGGCCAGCCATGACGCGAGAGGCGAGGCAGAGGCTGCACTGATTGCCCTGGGCTATAAGCCCCAGGAGGCCGCGAAGGCCATCAGCAAGGTGGCCGAGCCAGACATGACCAGCGAAGCGCTGATTCGTCTGGCCTTGCGTAATATGATCCCGGCCGGGTAGTGGATTCACTGCCCGGCCTTTTTTTTGTGTCGCCCCATGACACCAATGTGTA
The DNA here is from genome assembly GCF_040547575.1 of Marinobacter sp. MBR-99. Lineage (NCBI taxonomy): Bacteria > Pseudomonadati > Pseudomonadota > Gammaproteobacteria > Pseudomonadales > Marinobacteraceae > Marinobacter > Marinobacter sp. MBR-99. Next base: position 83,009 of record NZ_JBEPPY010000001.1, read on the forward strand.
TAGAGCGTAACGTGACTCCAACAATGCCCTTTGTACAATTGGGACAACTTGAACGTCAGGCCAAACCTTTGGGCACGTTGTTTATTCCCAGCAAGCGGATAATGCCATGATTGAATCTGACCGACTGATCTCGGCGAAGGCCGGTGAATACGAAGAGGTACATGATCGGGCCATTCGCCCGACGTTGCTGTCTGAGTATGTTGGCCAGCCGACGGTTCGTGAGCAGATGGAAATCTTTATCTCTGCCGCCCGAGGCCGTCAGGAAGCGCTGGACCATGTGCTGATCTTCGGCCCGCCGGGCCTTGGTAAAACCACGCTGGCAAACATTATTGCCAATGAAATGGGTGTGTCGATCAAGACCACTTCGGGCCCGGTACTGGAAAAAGCCGGCGACCTGGCCGCCATGCTGACCAATCTCGAAGAAGGCGATGTGCTCTTTATCGATGAGATTCATCGCCTGAGCGCTGCGGTTGAAGAAGTATTGTATCCGGCGATGGAAGATTATCAGCTGGATATCATGATCGGCGAAGGGCCGGCGGCCCGATCCATTAAACTGGATTTGCCCCCGTTCACCCTGGTGGGTGCCACAACCAGGGCCGGTTTGCTGACATCTCCACTGCGGGACCGCTTTGGCATTGTTCAGCGTCTGGAGTTCTACAACACTCAGGATCTCACTCGCATCATCCTCCGCTCGGCACGGCTGTCTTCGGTCACCATCGATGAGCAGGGGGCGTTTGAGATAGCCCGCCGTTCCCGGGGCACGCCACGTATTGCCAACCGGCTGCTGCGGCGGGTGCGGGATTTTGCCGAGGTTCGCTCAGACGGCCACATCACTGCCGACATTGCCGACCAGGCTCTGAACATGCTGAAAGTGGACGACCAGGGTTTTGACCACATGGACCGCCGCCTGTTGCTGGCCATGATCGAAAAGTTCGATGGAGGCCCGGTGGGTGTGGAAAGTCTGGCTGCGGCCATCAGTGAAGAGCGGGGTACCATTGAGGATGTGCTGGAGCCGTTTCTTATTCAGCAGGGCTTTATGGTACGAACGCCCCGGGGGCGGATGGTAACCTCCAGTGCCTACCGTCATTTTGGTGTGGTGGCTCCGAAATCCGGCGCTGAGGACGACCTTTTTGAGTAACAACGCTACGAAAGAACGCTTTGAACTACCCGTCCGGGTGTATATAGAAGATACAGACGCCGGTGGCATTGTCTTCCATGCCAAATATCTTCACTACATGGAGCGGGCCAGAACCGAGTGGGTGCGTAGTCACGGCGTTGGCTTGAGAGCGGGGCTGGAAGACAACACAAGTTACGTTGTTCAGCGCATGAACCTGCACTATCAGGTACCCGCCAAACTGGACGACCAACTGCTGGTCACGGCGGAGCCAACGGCTTCATCCCGGGTTTGGATGAACTTTCGGCAGCAGGTGCTGCGAGCCGAAGACCGGCAGTTATTGTGCGAGGCCGAAGTACGGGTTGCCTGTATCGCCCTGGACACCGGCAAGCCCAAGAGGCTGCCTGAGAATATGCAAGAGATTCTGAAGAATTCCATTTAATTTATTGAAAAGCATACAAACTTAGTTGGGAGTACACAGTGGAAGCGGAACTTTCAGTCTGGTATCTGATTGCCAATGCCGGGATTCTGGTGCAGTTGGTCATGCTGTTGCTGGTGTTGGCATCGGTGGTGTCCTGGGCTTTGATTTTTCAACGCATTCAGGTGTTCCGGAAAGCGAAGCAGGCGCAATTGGCCTTTGAGGAGCGGTTTTGGTCCGGCATGGACCTGGGGCAGCTCTACAAAGAGGTAAATGCGGACCCGACTCCATTCTCCGGTATGGAGTCCGTATTTCGGGCCGGCTTCAAGGAATTTTCTCGTCTGCGCCAGCAAAGTCGCGATGCGGACGCCGTTATGGAAGGCACCCAGCGCGCCATGCGGGTGGCCTTTTCCCGGGAACAGGAGCGTCTCGAAACCCACCTTCCGTTCCTGGCGACCGTGGGCTCAACCAGCCCCTATGTGGGTTTGTTCGGGACAGTGTGGGGCATCATGAACTCCTTCCGGGGGCTGGCTCAGGTGCAGCAGGCAACGCTTGCCACGGTGGCTCCGGGTATCTCGGAAGCATTGATAGCAACCGCCATGGGGTTGTTTGCAGCGATCCCGGCGGTTATTGCTTATAACCGGTTCTCTGCCATGTCGGACGCGCTGCTGAAGAACTATGAAACGTTTGCCGAGGAGTTTTCCAGCATTCTGCATCGTCGTGTCCACAACAGTGACCAGGCAGCCTGATGGCACTCGTCGATATAAGGGAGGAGACTGGCATGAGCGGCATGAAAGGTATGGGCTTGATGCCCCAGCAAAAGCGCAAGCCGATGTCGGAAATCAACGTAGTGCCCTACATCGACGTGATGCTGGTGCTGCTGATCATTTTCATGGTGACGGCTCCGATGTTGACCCAGGGTGTAAAGGTTGATTTGCCCCAAACCACATCTGATCCGATCCATCAGGACAAGGACGTTGAGTCCATTACCGTTTCGGTAGACGCCAACGGCGCCTACTACATGGATATTGGCGACCGCAGCAGCGATCCGATGACGCTGGCCGAGGTGCGACAACAGGTGGCTAATATCCTGTCGCAGCGATCCAATGGTGAAGTGCTGGTGCGCGGCGACGAGTTCGTGGAATACGGCGTGGTCGTGCGGCTGATGGCAGAGCTGCAGGCCGCAGGTGCAACAGGTGTTGGCTTGATAACCGACGCACCTCAGGAACGGCGCTAACAGGGTGGCAATATTGTTGTGAAGGGTCATGAGCGGGAAACCATCAGCACCGATACGGCTCCCTTGAAATCACCAGTGGTCATGTCTGTGGCATTACACCTGTTGATTGTCGGGATTGCGCTGGCGGGCTGGTCCTGGACATCGCCGATATCTGAGCCGGAGCCCAGAACCATTTCGGCACGGCTGGTCAGCCCGGAACCCCGGCCAAGCCCGGTGGTGGATGAGCAGGATCAGCGGGATCGTGAACAGGAGCGCCGCCAACAGCAGGAGCGTGAGCATCAGCAGCAGGAGGCAGAACGCCGTCGTCAGCAGGAAGAGCAGGCCCGGCGGGAAGCCGAACGGCAGGCTCAGGAACAGGCGCGGCAGCGGGAAGAAGAGCGCAAGCGCCAGGAAGCTCAGGCCCGTGAGCGGGCCGAGCAGCAGGCAAGGGAACAGGAGGCTGCCCGGCAGAGAGCCGAGGCGGAGGCCAAGGAGCGTGAGCGCCAGCGTGCTGAAGAGGAACGCAGGCGCCAGGAAGAGGCAAAGCGCAAAGCCGAGGAAGAGAAGCGTCGCCAGGAAGAGCGTCGCCGGCAGGAAGAAGCGGAGCGTAAACGTCAGGAAGAGGCTGCCCGCCAGGAGGCGGAGCGTAAGCGCCAGGAAGCCGAGCGCCGATTGAGAGAGCAGCAGCTTGAGGCCCTGGCCGAAGAATCCCGTCGTGAGCGGGAAGCGGAAGCCCGACGTCAGCAGGAAGCGGCCGCGGCCCGCGCCCGCGAAGCCCAGATGCTGTCGGAAAGTGAGAAGTACCAGGCGCTTATACGAGAGCGTTTGAGCCAAGCCTGGTACCCGCCGTCGTCCGCGACGGAAGATATGTCGGCCAGGGTTCAGATAACCCTGTTGCCAACCGGGGAACTGGTTAACGCTCGTCTGGTCAGCAGTAGCGGGAACACGGCGTTTGATAACTCGGCTTTGGGCGCAGTACGGTCTTTGAGCCGATACCCGATTCCGTCAGATCGGGATACGTTTGAACGCTATTTCCGTCAGTTTACTATTGAATTCAATCCGCAACGGTTGCGGTGAGGCCTATGACATTGAACGCACATGACTCACATCGTCAGGGATTTTCCTTTACCACGGCGCTGGCAGCATTGGTTGTTCTCATGCTGCTTGCCAGTCAGGCGAGGGCAGAGCTGCTGATCCGCATCACCGAAGGTGCTGATTCCGCCATCCCCATCGCGGTGGTGCCATTTGCTGAGAGCGGTGCCATGCCTGCTGGCGACCGAGTAAGCAGTATTGTGCAGGCAGACCTGACCATGAGCGGCGAGTTTCGTCCGCTTGAGCCCTCCCGAATGCTGAGCCTGCCGTCACAGCGCTCGGAGGTGTATTTCCGGGACTGGCGTCTGCTCGGGCAGCGCTATGTTCTGGTGGGGCAGTTGACCCGTTCAGGTGATCGTATCGAAGCAAGGTACGAATTGTTTGATGTTAACCGGGAGGAGCGCATCCTCGGCGAAACCGCTGGTGCCCCGGCCAGCAACGTTCGGACCCTTGCCCATCACATCAGTGACCGGGTTTACGAGGCGATCACCGGTGATCCCGGCGTGTTCTCTACCAAACTGGCCTATGTCACGGTGACCGGGGACGGCGATAACGCCCGGTATCGCCTGCATGTCAGCGATGTAGACGGGAAGCGCTCCAGAATTCGCCTCGAAAGCCGTGAGCCCATTCTGTCTCCTGCCTGGTCACCGGACGGTAAGCAACTGGCCTATGTCTCGTTTGAAACCGGCAAGCCAGTGGTGTTTACCCATGAGCTCGCAAGCGGAGAGCGCAAAAAAGTGGCGGATTTCCCGGGCCTGAACTCGGCGCCGGCCTGGTCGCCTGACGGCAAATCCATGCTGCTGACCCTGTCCAAAGACGGTAACGCAGAGATCTACCGGCTTGATATCGCCTCCGGCAACCTTACCCGAATGACCAACCACTGGGCCATCGACACCGAGGGTGCCTGGGATCACACCGGCAGGGGAATCTATTTCACGTCAGACCGTTCTGGCGGCCCTCAGATTTACCACATGGAACGAGCGGGAGCTGAACCAAGGCGTATTACCTTTGGCAGCCGATATAACGCCCGGCCACGGCCTGATGGAAAAGGCGAGTATGTGTATTACGTGCATCAAAGAGACAGGGCGTTCCACATAGCCCGCACGAATCTGAAAAACGGAGAGGAATCAGTCATTACCCGAACCGAATCGGATGAATCGCCGAGCGTTTCGCCAAACGGGCGCTTGCTGATTTATGCCACACAGCAAAACGGTACCAGCGTGCTTACGGTGGTCTCGGCTAACGGCGGCGCGGCATACAGCCTGCCGGCGTCAGACGGCGATGTCCGTGAGCCCGCCTGGGGCCCTATCGTTCGCTGAACACGTTGTTGTCCAATAAACCCATCACGATAAGGAAGTGCATAAATGAAACTGTCAGTACAGACCAAAGCGTTTGCGATGCTGTTGTCCGTGGGCCTGGTGGCCGGTTGTAGCTCCACCGGTGACACCATGGAAGACGGAACCTATGGCTCCGATGTCGCCGCTATTGATCAGGACGGCGGCTCCACTGTTTATGGCGGTGCCGATGGCGATGGCGTTTCGTCCTCGCGGCTGAGCGAAGAAGAGCGTCAGGCTGCCCGCCAGCAGGCTGAGCAGCAAGCGCTGCGCAACATCACGACCTTCTACTTTGATTTTGATACTTCCGAGATCAAGCAGGAAGCCCGCGATGTTCTGGTTGCCCATGCCCAGTTCCTCGCCAACAACCCGCGCCAGAACGTGCGCCTTGAAGGTCACGCTGATGAGCGCGGTACAAAGGAATATAACCTGGCTCTGGGTGAGCGCCGTGCCAACGCGGTTCAGCGTTTCCTGATCGTTAACGGTGCTTCCCGTGGCCAGATTGAAACCGTAAGCTATGGTGAAGAAAAGCCGGCTGTTCGCGGTTCGTCCGAAAGTGCCTGGGCACAGAACCGTCGCGTTGAGCTGGTGTTCAAGTAATCGACGTCAATGATCGGAAGGTCCCATGAGAAAATTGCTCATGGCGACAGTGCTGCTCCCGCTGGGCCTCGGCCTGGCGGGGGTCAGTCAGGCACAGTCGTCTGCACCCGCATTCCAGAACAACGCCTCTGAGGCTCAGCGTCAGTCGGGTAACAACCAGGCTACGGCTGAACTGTTCTACATGATCCAGCAGCTCCAGAGCGATGTGCGCAGGCTGCAGGGGCAGGTGGAAGAACAGAAACATCAGATCAGCCGCCTGCAACAGCAAAGCCGGGATCGCTATGTGGATCTGGACCAGCGGATACTGGACCTGTCCAAGGCGGTTGAGCGCAAGGCTGAAGAGCCCGGTGGCACAGGCAGCTCGGCCAGTGCCGGGCAGGGTGGGCAGCTATCGCCAGCCAGGGTTTATCGATCCCCCGGTGCGGATGAGCAGAAAACCTATAGCGGAATCATTGATCTGATCCGGAACAAGAAAGACTTTGATGCCGCTATCAGCCGGCTGTACGAGTTTATCGACGAGTATCCGGAAGGGGATCTGACCGTTAATGCCTATTATTGGCTGGGTGAGGTGTACCTGGCGGAACCCCGCCTTGAGCAGGCCAAGCAAGCCTTCACGATTGTTGCTACCCGTTTCAGTGACCACCGTAAAGCGCCAGACGCGGTCTACAAGCTCGGTGTTACACTCGACCGGATGGGTGAAAAAGACGAAGCAAAACGCCGCATGCAGAGTGTTTTGGAGAATTATCCGAATACGGGGGCAGCGGATCTGGCCCGGAAATACCTCGAGAAGGCGTGACTCTGATCACAGATTGAACCGGTTGTCTGCTTGTTGATCTGTCTCGGAAAAAAGTTGGGAATTCCCGTAAAAAGGGGTTGATCAGCAAAAAAATATCAGTAATATGTGCGCCTCGTTTGGGTCGTTAGCTCAGTTGGTAGAGCAGTTGGCTTTTAACCAATTGGTCGAAGGTTCGAATCCTTCACGACCCACCAAATTCAGAGTAGTGGTCCTGAGCGCCGTTACTCGCCGGAAGCATGGCCGGCAACCAGTTATGGGTCGTTAGCTCAGTTGGTAGAGCAGTTGGCTTTTAACCAATTGGTCGAAGGTTCGAATCCTTCACGACCCACCAAATAACAAGGCCCAGCATCGGGTTTTGTAGAGAAAAGAGCCCTCGGGCTCTTTTTTTTTGGCTTCAGGAACCCATCTAGTGACTATGGGCGTACTCATTTTTCGAGTGTCTCGGAGGCTATGTTACAGCCCCATGAAATCACGCCCGGAAGTGATATACTCTCGCGGTAACAGTAACTCAGAGATCCAGAAATGACACGAGCGCAAGACCGTATCCTTGTTCAGGAACATCTGGCACATGAAGCAGAGCCGAAGGCCCTGAGTGCCAGTGAGAAAGCTGAGCTTGAGGCACGCATCAAGGCAGCCCTCAAAGAGAAGGACGCTGTGCTCGTAGCCCATTACTACACAGATCCAGACATCCAGCGTCTTGCCGAGGAAACCGGGGGTTGTGTTGCCGACTCGCTGGAAATGGCCCGCTTTGGCAACCAGCATCCTGCGTCAACGGTGGTGGTGGCTGGGGTTCGCTTTATGGGTGAAACTGCCAAGATCCTGAACCCCGAGAAACGGGTGCTGATGCCCACGCTGGAGGCGACCTGCTCTCTCGACATCGGTTGTCCCGCGGATGAGTTCTCGCAATTCTGTGATCAGCATCCGGACCGAACCGTAGTGGTTTACGCCAATACCTCGGCTGCCGTAAAAGCCAGGGCGGACTGGGTGGTGACTTCAAGCTGCGCCCAGGCCATTGTTGAACACCTGGATGCCAGGGGCGAGAAAATCCTGTGGGCCCCGGACAAACATCTGGGCCATTACGTGCAGAAGACAACGGGGGCTGATGTATTGTTGTGGGATGGATCCTGCATCGTGCATGAAGAGTTCAAGCATCGGGGGCTTGAGGATCTCAAGGCGCTTTATCCTGAGGCGGCCGTACTGGTGCATCCGGAATCTCCCGATGCTGTGGTGGAGATGGCCGACGTGGTTGGTTCAACGTCCCAGTTGATTCATGCGGTGCAGACGCTGCCCAATGAAGAATTTATCGTGGCCACGGATAACGGTATTTTCTACAAGATGCAGCAACTGGCGCCGAACAAGACGCTGATTGAAGCTCCCACGGCGGGTAACGGTGCTACCTGTCGCAGTTGCGCGCATTGCCCCTGGATGGCCATGAACGGTCTGGAGAACCTGCTTGCCGTGCTGGAGCGGGGCGATCAGGAAGTGCTGGTCGATTCGACCCTGCGCGAAGACGCGTTGCGCCCATTGCGCCGAATGCTGGATTTCACGGCCAATATGAACCTGAAGGCGGCTGGCAACGCCTGAGCATCTCTGTCAGCCTCGGCGAGCCTGCAGCCTGTCAGCAATGTCATTCAGGCGTTCGTTGACTACCTGCCGCTCGGCAGACCCGGCGGGCAGCTTTTCCTGGGCCTGGCGCAGCTGGCGCTGCGCTGATTGCAGGTCTCCCGCCAAAGCGTAGTACTCTGCCCGGGCGCGGTGCACGCCCACAATGTTTCTGGCCATACCTTCTGCTTCGGCCAGCCTCAGCCAGATCTGTTCCCGTTCCGGCAAGCGCCGGGCCAGGTCCCGCAACAATCCGGCGGCTGTATCCCCATTGCCATCAGCAATCTCAATTTCGGCGAGTGTCCAGGTGATGGGGTAGTTGCGCGGGTTTCTCGACAGCGCCTGCTTCAGCAACGTCCGGCCTTCCTCGTAGCGTTTCTGGTCCAGCATAACCTCTGCCAGAGTCACCTGAAAGGTGATCCTCCCCGGGCTGCTATCCAGAAGTTCGCGCAATATGCGCTCGGCCTTGTCGTATTGCTGGTTGCGCTGATAGGCCACGGCAAGGCCGTAGCGAATGGCATCGTTGCGTTTGGCGTCATCCCGTGCCAGATAATCTTCAAAAGTCTCGACCGCCAGTTCCGCTGACGAGGCGTAGCGCACCTGCAGTCGGCTGCGTACCAGGTGATATTCCTGGCCATCCCGAATGCGCTCGTCGGGATACTGTTCCGCTCGGTTTCGGCTGTCGGCTACCCGGTTCTGGGTTAGAGGGTGGGTCGAGAGGTATTCGGGCATCTGGCTGCCCTGCAATCGGTTCTGTCTCATCATGATTTCGAACATTTCTGGCATGCCGCGCGGGTCGAGGCCGGCATTGGCCAGAATCTCCATGCCTACCCGGTCGGCTTCCTGCTCGTGGGCGCGGCTGTAGGCCAGCATATTCTGGATGGACAGGGCCTGTGTGCCAGCGATGGCGGCGATGCCAATATCAGATTGGGTCACCGCTGAGAGCACGATACCGGCGATCATCCCGGCCAGGGTCAGTGGCGCGCTGGTTTCCTGTTGTTCCATGCGGCGGGCAAAGTGCCGCTGGCTCAAATGCGCGAGTTCGTGGGCCATGACTGAGGCAAACTGCTGTTCCGTCGCTGCGTTCAGGAACAGCCCGCCGTTCACCCCCACGATACCGCCTGGCACGGCAAAAGCGTTGAGGGCTGGGCTGTCGATGAGTACCAGCTTCAGCTCCCGGTTATCCAGTGGGGCAGAGGGCACCAGTTTATAAGTAATAGCCTGAAGGTAGTCGTATACCAGCGGGTCTTGTATCTGGGGCGCGGAACGCCGGATAGATGCCATCACCTGCTGGCCGATCTCCGCTTCCTGCTGGCCGGAAATGAGGCCAGCGCTACCCCCTATGCTGGGTAGACTTGACTCCTGGGCATGGCTCAAGCCGGCCGTGACCAGCAGGCAAACCGCCAAAGCGAACAGGGTCAGGAAACGGCAAAGAGGGTTCTGGCGGTCAGTTCGATTCATGTATATCAGTCACACCCGTGGGGATTTGCCACTTTGACATCAGCATAGCCCGGAAAGTTCTTGTCTGTATTACGAAGACTTGAGATGCAATAGGTTAACACCCCCGGCATAATGCCTGCTCGATTATTGGATAAATGGTAATGGTGTTCGCTTAATATGGCTGATCGAATTCTGAATGCCTCAGGGCTGCGTTGCCCGATGCCACTTCTCAAAACCAAGCTGGAACTCAATACCATGACTGCCGGGCAAGAGCTTGAAGTAATTGCAACGGATTCGGGTTCTGCCAGGGATATCCCGGCCTGGCTGGGAATGTCTTCTCATACTTTGGTCAGCCAGTCAGAGCATCACGGCGAATTCCGTTTCGTGATAAAGTGCGGCGGTTAATCTTCCGGAGTTGTTCATGGTCAGAATTCTGCGCGGTCTAGCCCACAAGTATTTTTCTGATGAAGAAGCAGTGATTCTGTTTCTGCTTCTGGTCACCGGTACGGTTTTTGTCATCCTTTTCGGCGCCATGCTGGCACCGGCGATCGCGTCGTTGATTATCGCGTTTATCCTTCAGGGCCTGGTTGCCAAACTCCACAAGATGGGTGTGCCGGAACTGGTGGCGATCATCGGCGTGTTTGTTGTGTTTCTCGGGGTTTTGGTCGGTTTCATTTTCGGGCTGTTGCCACTGATCTGGACGCAGGTCAGTAATCTTGCCGGAGAAGCGCCCCGTATCATTCGCGAACTGCAGTCTTATCTGGAGCTCCTGCCGGAGGAATATCCACACCTGATTTCCATGGAGGCGGTAGACACAGTTTACCGTCAAGTGTCGGCGGAGGTGGCCCATCTTACTCAGTGGCTGGTGTCGTTTTCCCTATCGAGCATTCCCGACCTCGTGGCCTTGTTGATCTACATGGTGCTGGTGCCGATCCTTGTGTTCTTTTTTCTCAAAGATCGCAGGGTACTGGTGGCCTCTATTGGTCGGATGCTGCCACCTCAGCGCCCGATGATGGTCCGCATCTGGCAGGAAGTGAACCTTCAGTGCGCGAATTACGTTCGGGGCAAGGCGGTTGAGATCCTGATCGTTGGCGTGGTCACCTATGCTGCTTTTAAACTCCTGGGCATGCCCTATGCCGCTTTGCTGTCGTTGCTGGTGGGCTTGAGTGTGGTGATTCCCTACATCGGCGCGGCGGTGGTCACCATTCCGGTCGCAGTAATCGCCCTGTTTGCGTTCGGTTGGGGTACCCATTTCATCTGGGTGATGGTGGCGTATGGCATTATCCAGGCGTTGGACGGCAACGTGTTGGTGCCCATTCTGTTCTCGGAGGTGAACAACCTGCACCCGGTCGCGATTATTGTGGCGGTTCTGTTCTTCGGTGGTATATGGGGCTTGTGGGGCGTGTTTTTTGCCATTCCGCTGGCCACCATGCTCAAGGCGGTGTTTGCCGCCTGGCCGGTGAAGGAATCCGAACCCTCACCGGCGGTATCAGAGTAGGTCAGAGTGCCTTGACGGCTTCCAGAACCTCGTCGGCGTGGCCACTTACTTTAACGCCACGCCATTCTCGTTTCAGGGTACCCTCCTTGTCGATAAGGAACGTACTGCGTTCGATACCGAGGTGCTCCTTGCCGTACAGTTTTTTCAGTTTGATCACATCAAACAGTTTGCAAAGGGCCTCGTCTTTATCTGAGATCAGATGGAACGGAAACTGATGCTTGCTTCTGAAATTATCGTGAGCCTTGAGCCCGTCTCTGGATACACCAAAGATTTCGGTATCAAGTTCGCTGAACTGCGGCATCCTGTCCCGAAAATCCTGGCCTTCGGTGGTACAACCGGGCGTGTTGTCCTTCGGATAGAAGTAGATGACGACGTTTTTACCCCGGAGGTCGGCCAGTCTGATAATCTGGTTGCCTGTCGCCTCAGCTTCAAAATCGGGCACGGGATGGTTCAATGATACGGATGACATGACATCTCCTTTAATTCCCTTGTGTCAGTTCGAGCCCAACATTACCATATCGCTTTTATTCGGACGGAGTTTTTATGATTACGGGTAGCCTCGTCGCACTGGTCACGCCCATGCATCCAAACGGTGACATTCACTGGGAGGATCTGGACAAACTGGTGGACTTTCATATCGAAAACGGCACGCACGGCATCGTGGCTGTGGGTACCACCGGCGAATCCGCAACGCTGGACCCGGAGGAGCATTGTCGGGTTATCGGTCATATCATAAAACGGGTTGATGGCCGGATTCCTGTGATCGCCGGCACCGGTGGTAACAGTACTCGGGAAGCCATTGAACTGACGTCCGAAGCCCACAAACTTGGTGCTGATGCCTGTCTGCTGGTAGTTCCATACTACAACAAGCCGACCCAGGAAGGCCTGTACCAGCACTTCAAGGCCATCGCCGAAGCCGTGCCGGGCATGAGTCAGATGCTTTACAACGTGCCTGGCCGCACGGCGTGCGACATGCTGAATGAAACCGTACTGCGCCTGGCGGACATCCCCAATATCGTGGCCATCAAAGACGCTACCGGCAACATCCCTCGCGGTGCCGAACTGATCGAAGCTCTGGACGGCCGCCTGGCGGTATACTCCGGGGACGACGCCACCGCAGCAGACCTGATGCTGGCTGGTGCCAAGGGCAACGTGTCTGTCACCGCCAACGTGGCGCCCAAAGCCATGTCGCAGTTGTGCGAGGCGGCGATCAAAGGTGATGAAGATGAGACGCGTCGTTTGAATGACCTGTTGATGCCTCTGAACCGCAAGCTGTTCCTGGAAGCCAATCCGATTCCGGTTAAATGGGCACTGCATCGCATGGGGATGATCGGGGAAGGCATTCGCCTGCCGCTGACACCGCTGAGCGAGAAGTTCCACGCCGAGGTGGAAGACGCACTCAAGGCCTCAGGTGTTCTCTGAGGCCAACCGATTCCCGTTTTACCGGAGTAACCCGATGCAGGTTCCTGGAAGAGCCCGTAACACCAAGATATGCCTGTTCCGGCCGATAGCCGGGCTCCTGTTGGCCAGTACCCTGGTTGGGTGCGGCATCCTGGAAGACCGCTCCCAGCGGTACGTTCACGCGCCGGAAGGCGAGCAGATAAGAGTGCCTGAAGGTGCAGATGACTCCCGGTTGAGCCAGATCATGCCGGTCAGGAGCATCAGAACGGATGATTCACGCCGGTTGTTTCCGTCTTCCATCCCGCGCCCGCCCGACATGACTTCCGAAATTCTGGATCAGAACTACGTGATTGAAGAGCTGGATGGTCGTGTCTGGCTGCTGGTTAATGAAGTACCGGGCCGGCTGTGGCCGGTCGCCAGTGCCTGGATGAATGACGTTGGCCTTGGCGTGGCCTACGATAATCCCCAGTTGGGTATACTCCAGAGCGAGCTGGCGAACTTTAGCAAGCGCAGCCGAGACATGCTGGGCCTTGACGATGCCCCGGTCGCTCAGGAGCCGCGTGTGTTCCTGCAGATGCGACTGGCCCCGGGCATTCGGCGAAAGACCACCGAAATCCGGCTACGGATCCTGGAGCTTGAAGAGGCGCCGGAAGGGCTTGTGGCCTGGCAACCGGATCAGGAAACTGACGCCCGTGCCCAGAGCAGGAAAGAGTCTCTGTTGTCCGAACTCGGCGAATTCATGAAGCAGCGCGAAGACAGCAAATCGTTCTCTCGGGCGGCATCCGGTATGGTCGCCCAGCCATTGGTGAGGCTACTGTCTGAAGATGACCAGGCGGTTGCCGTGCGGGTAGAGCTTGATTTCGGCCGCACCTGGGCGGAAGTGAACCGCTCCCTGGAAGAAATCGGCGCGGACATTCAGGACCTGAACCGGAGTGAGCGTTGGTTCCATGTGGACTTCCGTACCGAAGACGAACGCACCCCGGGCTGGTTCTCCTGGTTCAGCAATAAGGCTGAACCCCGCCACACCCATACCGTGAACATTGAACAGCGCGAAGATGCCCTGTTTGTCACGGCGCAGCGGCTGGAAAGCTATACTGGTGAGTACAGCGCTTCAGACCTGCTTACACAACTATTCGAATACCTGTATTGATTCGGGGCGGCCGGTAAGGCCGCTGCCGGTTTTTGGAGATCTAAATGGAAAAACGCGAAGAGTTATACGCGGGCAAAGCCAAATCGGTATACCGCACTGATGACCCGAACCTTTTTGTACTGGTGTTCCGGGACGACACCTCAGCCTTTGATGGCGAGAAGAAAGAACAGCTCAACCGCAAGGGCATGGTGAACAACAAGTTCAATGCCTTCATTATGGAAAAGCTGGAAGCGGCGGGTATTCCCACCCACTTTGAAGGCCTGCTGTCAGGTACCGAATCCCTGGTGAAAAAGCTGGATATGATTCCGGTAGAGTGCGTGGTTCGTAATATCTCCGCCGGCAGTCTGTGCCGCCGACTGGGCGTGGAAGAGGGGCAGGAGCTGAACCCTCCCACTTTCGAGCTGTTCCTGAAGAACGACGCGCTGCACGATCCCATGGTGAATGAGTCGCTGGCGGTAAGCTTTGGCTGGGCCAGTGCTGAAGAACTGGCGCGGATGAAAGAACTCACCTACAAGGTAAATGACGTACTCAAAGCCCTGTTTGATGACGCCGGCATGCTGCTGGTGGACTACAAGCTCGAGTTTGGCCGCAGCGAAGGCCAGATCGTTCTGGGTGACGAATTCAGCCCGGATGGCTGTCGTATCTGGGATAAGGAAACCCGTAAAAAGATGGATAAAGACCGCTTCCGCCAGGGCCTGGGTGAAGTGATCGAAACCTACGAAGAAGTAGGGCGTCGTCTGGGTATCCAGTTCGACTGAATATAAAAACCGACAACAACGGGTGTGATATGCGTAAATTGATGATGGTAATGGGCGCGAGCATGCTGGCTGCCGCTCCGGTGGTCTCCGCGGATATTCTGGGCGTAGGCGCCACGGTTGGCTACTGGGATGCCGACTATTCCGGCGAGGCGTCCAAGGGCAACGACCGGGTAGATCTGGAGCGGGACCTCAACCTCAGCAGCGATTCCAATGCCAATCTCACCGCGTATTTCGAACACCCGGTTCCGGTGCTGCCAAACGTACGGCTGGCTTATACCCGTACGAAGCAGAGCGGTAATGGCCAGCTGGATGTAACTTATGATGGTATTACTGCCGGCGCGAATGTTCGCTCTGAGCTCGAGCTGGAACAGCTGGACGTCACCCTGTATTACGAAATCCTGGATAACTGGGTGAATCTGGATCTTGGCCTGACTGTTCGCGATTTCTCTGGTGAACTGCTTGTTCAGAATCGCGATATTCCCAGCCAGTCCTCTGAAACCAAGGCCGACGCCGTGTTACCCCTGGTATACGCCGCCGCCCGTTTTGACCTGCCATTCACCGGCGTTTCTGTTGGTGGTGACGCCAACGCCATTTCTTATGATGGCGACTCGGTCTACGACTTCAACGTGTACGGTCAGTATGAAATGTCGCTGCTGCAGTTGCGAGCAGGCTATCGCCAGATTTCTCTCGATTACGATGACGGCGACGACAACCTGGACATCGAACTTAGCGGCCCGTTTATCAGTGCCGGTCTGAGGTTCTGAGTAATAACCAACCGATCAGGGAGATGGACTCTTGAAAATCCTGGTTACCGGCACCGCCGGTTTCATTGGCTCACACCTGGCGCATCGCTTGCTGGATCGTGGTGACGAAGTCATTGGTGTCGACAACGTCAACGACTACTACGATGTAAACCTCAAAGAGGCGCGCCTGGCCCGGCTGGTGAACAAGCCCGGTTTCACGGAAATTCGCCAGGATGTGGCCGACCGTGCCGCCATGGAAGCCTTGTTCCGAGAGCACAAGCCCGAGAGGGTAGTGCACCTGGCGGCCCAGGCCGGCGTCCGTTACTCCCTTGAAAATCCCCACGCCTACGTGGACGCCAACCTGGTTGGCTTTATGAACATTCTCGAAGGCTGTCGCCACAACGCTGTAAAACACCTGGTGTATGCGTCCAGCAGTTCGGTATACGGCGCCAACGAAACCATGCCGTTCTCCGTGCATGACAACGTGGACCACCCGCTCAGCCTGTACGCGGCTTCCAAGAAAGCTAACGAGCTGATGGCCCATACCTACAGCCACCTGTACAACCTGCCCACCACCGGCCTGCGGTTCTTCACCGTTTACGGCCCGTGGGGCCGGCCAGACATGGCGCTGTTTATCTTCACCAAAAAGATCCTGGCTGGTGAGCCCATTGATGTGTTCAACCATGGCCATCACCGGCGCGATTTCACCTACATCGACGACATCGTTGAGGGTGTTATTCGCACGCTGGACCATGTGGCCGAACCTAACCCGAAGTGGTCTGGTGAGAAGCCGGACCCAGGCACCGGCAAAGGCCCGTATCGCATTTACAACATTGGCAGTAATAACCCGGTGGAGCTGTCCCGCTTTATCGAAATCATCGAAGAGCGGGTTGGCAAAAAAGCGGAGAAGAACCTGCTGCCACTGCAGCCGGGTGATGTGCCGGCAACCTACGCCAATGTAGATGACCTGATCACAGACGTGGGCTACAAACCCGACACCACAGTAGAAGAGGGCATTGCCAACTTTGTGGACTGGTATCGGGATTTCTACAAGGTGTAAAAGCCGGGTTAGCGTCAGAACAAAAAAGCCAGCGCAATACGCTGGCTTTTCTCGTTGGTACACGGCTATTCAGGCACTTACACCGCCACTGACGCCACGGGGCGCCTGCGATAACGTGTAAAAATTCCCAACAGTCCCAGACCAATCAGCGCCAGGGAAGATGGCTCCGGTACTGATGCGGACGGCTGACAGGCCGGGTTAGTGGGGTTCAATTGGCAGAAGTCCAGGGTTTCCTGAAGTTTCTTGTTCGCAAACTCGGTCACGAACTGCTGAACGATCGTTTGATCCGAAGTGTTGAACTGGTTCAGGTCGAACACGGTTCCGCCGTGGCTTTCGATCAAAGACCTGTAAGAATTGTCAGTGGAGCTACCCCTGAGCACACCGTTATACAACGCGTTATTGGATGTCAGGACACCATCAAGCACAGAACTGCTAACCGCTGAACCACCGACAGAACCGCGAGACACGGCATCTCCGTTGGATGGCTCATCTGTCAGAATGATGATGTTCTTGACGGCATTGCTCCGGAAGGAAAACAGATCACTCTGGCCATCCAGTGCGTTCAATGCAAAGGCGGTGGCGGTATAGCCGGGTTCTGTGCCTCCATTAATTTTCAACCCCTGGGCGGCTGTGGCAAACGAGGTTGGGTCGGTCAAGTCCGTCACCATCCTCGGAACAATAGCTCTATCACCGTAACCCACCAGACCATAACGGGCGTCTACTTGCCCGGTGCCGGTGAGGATGCTGGCAAACAGCCCGATGTTGTCCCGCAGATTTGCCTGGACAGTTCCCATTGAACCAGATTCGTCAACAACAAAGACGATGTCGCTGAGTATTGGTGCGGCATGAACCGGAGCGATCGCCGCTGCCGTCGAAAGTATCAAACCTGATAAAAATCGCTTGAGTTTCATTATCGTTACCTCATCCAGATTGAGTATTGTGGACGGGCATCCATACCGTACTGCTTTATCGGCTGACCCCCGAGTGGCTCACCTATGCAGGCATCAGTAAAAACAGCATAGGATGTGCCAGCAGGCCCCGAGAAAATCTAACGTGCTGTATTATATGGCTATAAACCGAAACTAGGAGGATACTGTCAGCTAAGACGCAATCGGTATGTATAGAAACCTGACATTGTTTTTCGGAAGCTGTAACGGGTCGATTTAGCGATTCTCCTGGGGCGGTGCGCTGAACTTTCTTGTTGCCCCGGTAAGCGGGCAAACAAACTCAAGCTCGATGGCCCTCAGGCAAAGCCCGGAGGGGTGCGGGCTGCCATAGAGCCTGTCACCGACGATGGCGTGGTCAATACCTGCAAGATGCCGGCGAATCTGATGCTTGCGCCCGGTTTCTATAAGCACCTTCACCTCGGTAGTGTTCTCTTCAGGATGAGTTGCCAGGGTCGTGACCCGGCTCACAGATTCCTTGCCTTCGAGAGGCGCGTCGATGATCAGGTCATCTGCGGTCAGTTGACCGGTCACTGTAGCCTGGTAAGTTTTGCTGACCGTACGGCCGGAGAACAGTTGCGACAGGGCGCCCGCCGCTTTGCTGTCGTGGGCTACCAGCATCAGCCCGGCTGCATCGGCGTCCAGCCGGTGTACCAGAAAACAGGGCCGGTTCAGGGCAACCTCTGCCAATCGCAGCAGGCTGCAGTGGTCGCCCCATTGCGAGCCCTGGGCTAACAAACCGTGGGGTTTGTACCAGAGGCTGTAGCGCCCCAGGTCTTCTAGCAGATCAGGTTGTTCCGGTTTGAGGCCCAGTACCTGGTCATCGTAGAACAGTTGAATGCGGGTGCCTGGCTTTAACTCCCGTTTGGCTTTTCGCAGCCGAACCTGCTTGCCCTTCTGGGTCCACCAGCAGGCACCTTTGGCCATGGCATCCTTGATTCGCTGCTTGGGGAGCCCTGACGACTCGGCTAGCGCATCGACGGCAAGTTGTGATTCCGAAACGGTCAGGTCCAGGGTACGTCTCATGGCCGGGGATGGTCGCTCTGGTTAGGATGGGTAAAGTCTGGGATTATAGCCAAAAGCGCAGTCAGTTTATGCAGCAATCCGATACCAAAGGCGATCTTTACGAATGTCCAAACGCTGGTTAACCGGTATTGATCTGGGAGGCACCAAAACGGAAGTGATCCTGCTGGACGAGAACCACCAGGAACACTTTCGGCACCGGGTGCCGACGCCTGCCGGCGACTACCAGGCCACCCTGGTCACCATCAGATCGCTGATCGAACGAGCCGAACAACATGCCAGCCAACGCGGCTTACCGGTAGGCATTGGTATTCCAGGAACGGTGTCGGGTGTGACCGGTCGCATCAAGAACGCCAATTCCACCTGGCTCAATGGCAAGCCCATGGCGGAAGACCTTAGCCAGCTACTCGGCCGACCGGTTGCACTGACCAACGATGCCAACTGTCTGGCATTATCAGAAGCGACCGACGGTGCAGGGAAGGGTGCCGGTGTTGTGTTTGCTGCCATTCTGGGAACCGGTTGCGGCGCCGGTATCAGTGTGGATAGGCGACTGTTGACTGGCCCCAATGGGGTGGCCGGCGAGTGGGGCCATAACCCGTTGCCCTGGACACCACAGGTAGAACTGGATGACAGGCCCTGCTTTTGTGGCCAGCGCGGCTGTAATGAGACCTTTCTGTCTGGTACCGGCTTCAGCCTGACCCATCGGCTATCATGGGGCAGTGGGGCTTCGGCACAGGAAATAGTTGCCGGCGCACGGAACGGAGATCGCGAGTGCGGTATAACGCTGGGCCTCTATATTGAGCATCTGGCCAAGGGCTTGGCAGCGGTTATCAATGTTCTGGATCCAGACATGATCGTGCTAGGCGGTGGTATGAGTAAAGTGCCGGAACTCTACCAATCGTTACCTGGCCGGCTGCCGGAGTATGTGTTTGGCGGTGAATGCTCAACTCCGGTCCGGCCAGCGGTGCATGGAGATTCCAGTGGCGTGCGCGGAGCCGCCTGGTTGGCGGCCCAGAAAACAGAACCGGCATAAGGAGAACACGATGCCCGCAATAGGTTGGATATTTATTCTGCTCGCCTTTGGCCTGGTTATTGGCAGTCTTCTGCTGTTAAGAGACAGCAGCAACATGAAGATTCCCGAACACAAACTCGAAAAGATCCGTAAACGCAAAGCAGAGCTGGATGAGAAGGAAAAAGAGGAAAAGGACGACTGGTAATCGGAGGTGGTTTGCGCAGGCATAAAAAAAGCCAGTTCTCACGCTGCCCGTAAGTAACTGACTTTCTTTGCAGAATTGGTAGGACCACCCAGATTCGAACTGGGGACCTCTACCATGTCAAGGTAGCGCTCTAACCAACTGAGCTATGGTCCTGTGTCCTGCAACGGGGTGGAAATATACGGATTTCGTTCCTCGTGGTCAACCTCTTTCAGGCAGTTTTTGCCGGTTTCAGAAAGCCTTTGATGGCGCGGCGCAGGGCGCTCCAGCGGTTTACCAGCAGTGCCGTGAAAATCAGGCCGCAGCCCGCCAGTTGCAGGGCTGACATCGTCTCGCCAAACCAGGCTGCAGCGAACAGGGCCACCCACACCGGTTCCAGCACCAGAATCACCACACCATGGCTATTCACGGAGAGGCTCTGTGCATAGGTCTGCAGAAGAAACCGCCCGGCTGTGCCAACGATGGCACTGGCCACAACCCACACCAACAGAATGGGCGGCGGGTTGTTCAGGGTCGGCGCCCAGGGCTCGCTGATGGCAGACTCCACCAGGGTTACCAGGCCCACTGTGAGCAGGGCCAGGGCGGTGAGGGGCAGCGCCGGCACCTTGCGCTTCTCGATGGTCTCGCCCTGTTTGTTGGTCACAGTGCGCTGATTGGCGGCCCGGGTATTAAGCGTGAAGTAGAGGGCGAAGATAAACGCGGCCACCACAAAATATAACTGTCCGGGCTCCGGCCGAAAGCCGTTCTCAAGAGACAGTAACGCCAGGCCTGCCACCGCAATTGGTATGGCAAGCCAGGTACTCAGAGGTTGAGATTCCCCGAACACAACACGGGCAATGATTGGCACAATCACGACCCCAAGACTGGTGAGAAATGCGCCTTCACCCATGCTGTCACCGTGGAACAGGCCCAGTATCCAGCAGCTCATGGCAATGCCGAATACCAGCCCAACACCCATGCTCCGTTTCACCTGGTCAGCGTTCAATCGGCGCAGGGCCGGCAGAGCAATCAGCGCCAATACGCTACCGGCAATCAGAAACCGGGCCGCCATGAACATCAGCGGTGGCATCATCAGTACCGCTTCTTTGGAAAACATCCAGCTGATTGCGGCCAGCAGGGTAACTACGACCAGCAACAGATCGGATTTGTGAGCGTCAGACATCAAGGAACTGGCTCCGGTCAGGCAGAGTGAAGTGCTAGGACGGTAAATCTATAGTTTGCGAATTAAAAAAGAAAGCAGCGAAAACCGAGGGGGGAAGGAAGGTGGCTCATCCCTGAGCCCTGCCAACAACCGTGGTGTCAGTTGTTGAGCGTGGTATACAGCAGGTTGGACATACTGGTCTGGTTGGAGTTGGGTACCTCGACATACTGGTCACCGGAGCCCCAAAGCTGCCACCAGGCCCGCTGGTTGTAAGTGCGGCTGGCAAAGTCGATCTGTAAGCCATTGAGCACAGTGTTGTTCACCACCGGCACGGAGATGTTGCCGGTCTGGGTGTCCTTCACGGCACTGTGGTTGGCGCCTTCGCTCATCAGAATCGGGTAGTGATTGTAATAGAGGCCGGAGGGGCCATTCTGGCCGGTTACCTTGCCCGCCAGGCTGATACTGTTGGAGCAGGAGTCTATGCCACTGGCGGTGGTGGCGCCGCAGGCAGAATGGGTGGGTACCACGCCATCGTCGGTGCCGGCAATGAAGGGCTTGGTAATGCCACCGTAGGACGAGCCGCCGCCGACAAAGCGCAGCCGAGGAATACCCGTGGGGCCTACCGACAGGTTGCGGGCGGTATTGGTTTGCAGGTCGTTGACCACGCCCAGATTATCCGGTTGTGGATCAATGCCGGTGAATGCCCGTACCGCTTGTTTTACCGGCCAGTTATACCAGCTGTCATTATAGGCAACGCTGACTGCCAGGTTTGCCAGTTCAGTTCCGCCGCCGGCACCGGCAAGGTCCATCACCGCAAGGATCTTCAGCGGTTGGAGGCCTTCGGATTGCAGCCAGCGGGCCTGGTTTTCAAGGAGGTGACGGGTCACCAGATCGCCGGTGGAATGAGTAACGACAATGCAGTAGTTGTTACACAACCCCTGCTGGCTGATTTGCCGCAGTTGCTGGTAGGCCTGTTGCGCGATCGTGCCCTCTACACGGCCGTTACTGGCCCAGTCAATGCGGGCCTCGGCCCTGTTCAGCCAGTAGTCCCTCCAGTAGTCCTCTCCGGCCTGTTTTACCTCCTGCATGTTCGCAGGGGCCTGGGACAGGTTTTCCATCATAAAACCGTGCACCAGAATCACATTGTGGCCAGCGAGTTGGGCCTGCGCTGTTGTGGCAAACAAGCCGCCTGCCAACGCTATCGATAGTGCGGTTTTACTCAGGCATCTTTTGTTTTTGTTGATCATTGCTTGCTCCGTTCTTCCGGTTTTATTGTTGTGTATCAGAACTTGTCGGCCAGTTGCCTCAACAACGCTGCCCGTTGCTCTGATTCTGTGTTCACCGCCGGTTCATCACGCAGGTCGCCGAGATCCGGCGGTGAAAATTCATAGCCATCGTCCGGGCCGAAGGCATAGTGAGTGCGGTCGCCAGGGCGTTCCGGCATCTGGCGTAGCTGCAGGTTCCGGAGTTGCAGTTGGCCCTGAATGTCCTGGTTTGCCAAAACACTGCCGTGGGCCTTGAGAACAAGCGTGCCGCTGCCGGTTCCCATAGAATCTTCGGCGCTGAGCTGGGCCAGCGCACGCTGGCCGTTGAACAACTGAGCGGAAAGCGCGTAGTAGCCGGCATGGTCTGGATCAAACCTTACCGGGATTACCAGGTCATTGCCGGACACATAGGGTGAGTCGATACCACCGAAGTTGCCGAGATCAGGTTCAATGGAGAGAGAAGACACATGCCGGACCGGTCTTCCGTCAACCCTGGCCTCCACAATCAGGCGGTATTCGCCTGGCTCGTGATCGGAGCTGATGGAACCCTGGTAATAGCCACTGTCTTCGGTGGCGTGCAGGTCTGCCGAATCGGCCTTGTCGCGTTCGGTGGCGGATTCCAGAGTCGCAGACAGGGTGTCGCCGAACACCTGCCGGCCACTCAGGGACGCCACCACAAGAATGGGCTCACCCCGGGTAAAGCGGAATTTGTCGAGGGTGACGATAAAGCGGCCATCGCCTTCGAGGGGCAAGGCGACCGGATGATACTGGTTGCCTTGATAGGCTTCGGCCTGGTCAGCCGTCAAAGGAATAGAGTAGTCAGGATAGCGGGCGCTTCGCTGGTAGTCGGCTGCGACACTGGCAAGCATGAACCCCAGAGCGTTGTCCGAGGGTTCGGTGGGGCGCTGAGTTACCGCTTTGCCTGCTGCCGATCCACGGTCTGCTCCAGTAATGGCGCTTGTTTCCTGCAGGTTTGGCTGACCGCCAGAGGGCAGCCAGCCGAATTCACCGTCGTTGTCCGCGGATAACAACCAGGCTGTGCCTGAAATGCCGGCCACCACTAAGGCGATAGCCATCAGTGCCTTGTAAGGCATTAACATTCACCTTGTTATTGTTATTGGGTTTGTTCTGATCAAATAGTGACCATAGCCGGATATTGTCATAACCGGCATAAAACTTGTCCGACAATGCGCCACTTTCACTCTAAAGTGTGACTGCTGTCACGTTTCGATTAATCCTTGATCGCCTCAAAGGCAAAACGCAGTACGACTTCGTCGCCCACCATGCCTTCGTCGATTCCGTAAGTCATTCCCCAATCACTCCGCTTGATCACGGCTGCTGCACTGAGGCCAAGGGTGTATTCTTTGTGCCCAAAAGGATAAACATCCGCCTTGTTGAGAGTGACATCCACATCCACCGGGTTGGTCCTGCCCAGAAGTGTGAGATCGCCGGTGACGATACCGGTGTTGTCGCCGGTACGCTCAAAGCCCGTTACCGAGAAGGTGATGTCTTTGTGCCTTCTGGTATCGAGGAAATCTTTGTTGCGCAGGTGATCATCACGTTTTTTGTGGTTACTGAATACACTGTTAGCCTTGAAAACCAGTTCACCGGATGACAGCTCTCCAGTCTGTTCGTCATAGACGAATTCGCCCTCTACTTCGCGAAACATACCCATTACCGGGGCATAGCCGATGTGCATGACCTCAAAGACCATGGAGAAGTGCTCGTCGTCCACCTGGAACCTGGTGGGTTCGGCCTGCAGTAGCGGAGCAGTGGCAAGCAGGGAGGCCGCCAGAGTGGCGGTGGCAAGTTCAGTTTTCATGATAGTGTCTCCTTTGGTAGAGCCAGCACACATCCTGCGCGAAAGACCAGGTCAACAGAACCAGGGCTATGGCGAGAGTGGTGCCAGCGAACCAGGCTGGGGTGAGGGGAAGTATGGCGATCATCAGTGTGACAACCTGCCATACGCATACCGTTTTGCGCCGGAGACTGTCCGGCAATGATTGATTGAGCCAGGGAAGAGGGTAGCTGGCGGCGACAAAGGCATAGCGCATCAGGCCAAGTGCCAGAACCCATAGCCCCGCTTTGCCGGTGGCCATCGCGGCAGTGCACAAGCCCAGGATGAAAAGCGCATCCAGTTCCATATCGAAGCGGGCCCCGAACTCACTATCGCTGTTGGTGGCCCGGGCTACTTTGCCATCCGCGCCGTCCAGGATCAGCGCCACGAGGCAAGCCGCACCGTAGAACCATAACGCGGTGGAATCGGCTTCGGCCAGGAAGGGTGACCAGGCCACCAGGGGAATCACCAAAACCGACCGCAGCATCGTTGTTCGATTGGCCCAGCCAAAGCCTTTCCCGGCGGGCCAATAGGCGAAGATCAAGGCACCCTGAACAGTAAAGATCAGTATCGCCAGCAGGCCGAACCAGCCGACAGGGTTGAACCATTGGTGCAGAGACAGAATCACGCAGAACAACAGCACCGTTGCCCAGCCAAGCTCCCTGGCGGGGACGGGAATCTGAAATGATGCCGGGCGAATCGAATCCATATCCGAGCGTTTCCGTATAGCCTGACTGGTGCGTGTGTTAGGCCCCGTTCTATGACTATAGTTTGGGGTAGTGTTTTTTGCTTACGGAGATAACACGGGAATGGACTGTTTATGACGCAAGCAGGCAATCAGGCGTTCTGGGTGACTGGACCTGGTGAAGGAGAGCTTCGGCCAGCGACGCTGGATTGCCCGGGCAGTGCTCGTGAAAGCGTCGTGACCGTACGCACGCTGTTTTCCGGAGTCAGCCGGGGCACCGAATCCCTGGTTTTTAATAACCAGGTGCCAGCGGCAGAGTATCAACGAATGCGCGCGCCCTATCAGGAGGGCCAGTTCCCGTACCCGGTGAAGTATGGCTACGCCAATGTGGGCGAAGTGCAAGACGGGCCGGGGCACCTTCTGGGCAAGCCCGTGTTCTGCCTTTACCCACACCAGCAACACTATCGCGTGCCAGCCAGTGCCGTCACTGTGCTGCCGGAGGGCCTGCCACCGGGGCGAGCGGTTCTCGCCGCCAATATGGAAACGGCCATTAACGGTCTTTGGGATGCCCAGCCCGCCGTGGGCGACCGGGTTGCGGTGGTCGGCCTGGGTGTGGTCGGGTTACTGGTTGCCTGGCTGGTCAAACAGATTCCCGGAACCCAGTTGCTGGCGGTGGATACCAATGAGTCCCGCGCTGAGATTGCCGAGGCGTTGGGGCTTCCATTCACAACCCGGGCCTCAGCCCGGGATTGCGACCTGGTGATTCACGCATCCGGGCGCAGTGAGGGTTTGGCATCTGCGCTTTCCATGGCCGGGCCAGAAGCGCGGATCGTGGAGCTCAGCTGGTATGGCGACAAGCCGGTAACGGTTCCCCTTGGCCATGCTTTCCACCCAAACCGGCTTGAGCTGAAGTCCAGCCAGGTGGGGCAGATTCCACCGCGCAGGCAGCCCCGGTGGAGCTATGCACGGCGGCTTGAGCTTGCTCTGCAGTTGCTCAGAGCGCCTGAGCTGGACAACCTGATCAGCGGCGAATCCCGGTTTGAGGAGCTTCCCACCATCGCTAGCACATTACTATCGCCAGCAGGGGATGCCCTCTGCCATCGAATTGCCTATTCCTGAGGAAATACCATGTTCAGTTTGACCGTTCGCGACCACATGATGATTGCTCACAGCTTTAACGGAGACATTTTTGGGCCAGCCCAGGGTCTTCACGGCGCCACCTATGTGGTGGACGTGACGTTTGAACGGCATGAGCTGGATGAAAACGACCTGATTGTAGATATTGGCCTGGCTTCGGATGTGCTGAAAGACGTACTTTCGGAGTTCAACATGAAAAATCTGGATGACCTGCCGGAATTCCATGGCCGGAATACCACGACGGAGTTCATGGCAAAAGTGGTATTCGATCGAATGGCTGATGCCATACATACTGGCCGCTTGGGTGCAGAAGGCAAGGGGATTGCCGGCATCAAAGTCACCTTGGGCGAGTCGCACCTGGCCTGGGCCAGTTACCATGCCGGTATCTGATCTGTGGTTTGCGGTTCCCGGTAACCCTGATCAGAACACCGGTGGTTATCGCTATGTGCAGCGCCTGGTGTCGGCATTGCGGGATGCCGGGGTAAACGCTCGGGTTCAGGGGCTGGCCGGGCACTTTCCAAAGCCGGATCAAACCGCGACCAGCGCCATGCACGGCTTCCTGTCATCGTTAGCCGACAATACCTGGGTGGTGCTCGACGGTCTTGCCATGGGGGGCATGCCAGAGGTTTTGGAGCGTCATTGCAACCGTTTACGACTGGTCGGGTTGGTGCACCACCCGCTGGCGGATGAAACCGGCCTGTCTCCCGGGCAAAAGGCCTGGTTTCGGGAAGCCGAAAAACGCTCCCTGGCTTGCGTGGGTAGGGTTGTAACCACCAGTGGTTATACCGCAAACCGGGTAGCGCAGGACTATGGTGTGCCGCCCGGAAAGCTGGTGACGGCACAGCCGGCGGTAGACGATCTATTTTTCGCGATTGAACGACATGATGCGGGCAAGCCACTGAATCTACTGTGTGTGGGGCACTTGTCGCGCCGCAAGGCACAGCACCAATTGGTGGATGCCCTCGCTACGATGCAGCATTTGCCATGGCAGTGCGCCCTGGTGGGGGCGGAAGACCGCGACCCGGATTACGCGGGGGCTGTTCACGATGCCATAGTCCGCTACGGCCTGACTGATCGCATTCAGCTTCTTGGTGAACTCTCCGAGGCCGCGCTGGCAGATGCCTACCGTCAGGCGGATCTGTTTGTCTTTCCGTCGCTTTATGAAGGCTACGGCATGGTCATCGACGAAGCTCTGGCCGCGGGTTTACCGGTGTTGTCTTCTGATGGTGGTGCGCTGGCTTTGACGACCGGTAAACCTGGAGCCCGAAGCTTTCCAGCAGGCAATTTGAAGGCCCTTACGTCAGAACTTCGATCGCTTATAACGGATAGCGCGGATTTCCCGGCGCTGGCAAGACGTGCGCAGGCCGCCCGGGCAGGCATTCGCCAGTGGCCAGATACCGCCAGGGAGTTTCTGGGCGGTCTTGGGCTCAGTGAGGAGACCGACCCCGCAAGATTCTCCGGCCACTGGCTGGAACTTCGGGAACCGGCCGATCACGCTGCCAGAAGCGAGGCGTTAACCGCTGCCCTGGCTGGATGGCTAACCACGGAATACAACACAAAAGCCGCTGGCAAGCCGACCGTTGACCCGTTGCACCTGGTGGACATCGGCAGTGGACGCGGCTCAAACCCCGGTTATCTGATTCCCCGTTTGCCGGTGCCCCAGCGCTGGACTTTGATTGAACCGGATCAAAATCTGTTAGATGTCGCCTGCCAGCGAGTGGAAGCTCTGGATGCACCTGCGGTTCCAGTGATGCTGGAATTGACTCAGCAGAACCTGGAAGAGTCACTGCCAGAGGATGCTGCCCTGGTCACGGCATCTGCCCTGATTGACCTGGTCTCCCAGGAATGGCTCCGCTCTTTTGCGCAGGCGGTTATACGCCGGCAAGCCGGTGTTCTTGTGGTGCTGAGTTACAGCGGGCACTTTGAACTGGCGCCACCGCATGGGTCGGACGCCCTGATAAAGGAACTGGTTAATCAGCATCAGCATGGCGATAAAGGCAGCGGGGCCGCATTGGGCCCGGAAGCAACGGCGGTGTTGAAGCAGCTGCTGCAGGAGGCCGGGTACACCGTTACTGCAAAGCAGACCCGATGGCAGCTTGGCGGAGGGCAAGACGGCGATGACTCACAATTGACCACCATGCTGATGGCCGGCTGGGCCGATGCTGCCTGTCAGCAGAGCCCGGCTGCCGAAGCCGAGATCAGGGCCTGGCTGGCAGACAGGCAGAGACAGTTAGCCCGTCACGAATTGCAGGTGATGGTTGGTCACCTGGACATACTCGGGTTGCCCGAATCAGGTTTGCCTGGATGATGCGCCAGCGGCCATGGTTTAAGCTGCTGCTTCGGTGGGCCGCGACCATTATTATCCTGGCGTTGGTGATCCGGTATGTGGACGTGTCAGGGATTCTGGCCCGGCTGAGGACGATCCCGCCCTCTCTGGTTGTCCTGGCCATCGTGGTTTCAGTTATTCAGGTGGTGCTGTCCGCCTGGCGTTGGCGTTACACCGCCGGCAGGTTGGGTGTTTCGGTGCCGATGACCTTTGCCGTTCGGGAGTATTACCTGGCCACCTTTCTGAATCAGGTGTTGCCGGGTGGTGTTATGGTTGATGTGAATCGGGCATGGCGGCACAGCCGTGCACAAGGTCAGGGCGCTGCTGAGCGTTCGGAACAGCTATCGGCGGTGCATGCGGTTGTCCTTGAGCGATTGTCCGGGCAGTTGGTGTTGCTTCCGGTGGTCGTGCTCGCCGTTGTTGTGCTTTGGAGCTCCGGTGCTTTCAGTGGGCAGCCGTTGGCGGCCGAATTATCCCTCAGCCCGGTTTACTGGCTGTTGCCTCCATTACTCGCGGGCGTTGGAATCTGGTTGTTGTGGGTCAGCGGCCGGCTAACGTCACTGCGGCGCTACCTTGGGCGACTGGGGGGCGATCTCCAACGGGCATTTGCCGGTTGGCGAAATGGTACGGTGCAATTGCTTACCTCCCTTGCGGTTCTTGGCACCTACCTGACGGTATTCGTATTGTTGGCGCTGGGTATGGGGTTGGCTACCGACGGCACCAGCCTGTTACTGACGGCGGCCCTATGCCTGTTGCTGCTTCTGGCGATGGTGGTGCCGATTACGGTGTCTGGCTGGGGGGTTCGTGAAGGTGCGGCGGCCCTGCTTTGGCCGGCGGCGGGGTTGCCGGCAGAGCAGGGAGTGGCCATCAGTATTGGCTACGGTGCGTTGATATTCCTGGCCAGTTGGCCGGGGGCATTGGTGTTTCTCAAAAGAGCCTGATTAGTTCCAGCTGCGCTCGAAGGCCAGGTCGAATAACATGTCACTCCCAAGATTGACCAGCTGGGCCCGCGGGCGCAGGGCCTCATCCAGTTGGTCGATCTCCGGCAGCGAGAATGCTGGCCGGCCACTGCCGATAATCATCGGCGCTACCATCACGTGCAATCTGTCCAACAGGCCGGCTTTGAGGAAGGAGGAAACGGTTACGCCGCCACCTTCAATAAAAATCTTACGCAGCCCGTGGTCCTGTAATACCTGGAGAATACGCTCGGGTGGCACTGGTGTGGGGTCGTTGTCGGCACCGAGGCAGGGAATGGTTGTTACCTGGCCAATGCTGGCGGGTTTTCGGGCGGGGTCATATTGCCCGGCAATAAGGTGCAGCGTGGGTGCTGCGTTATCGGTAAACAGGTGGTGGCTGCGGGGTACCCGGTTATGGCGATCAATCACCACCCGCACCGGGTTGGGCCCGTTGGCACGGCGAACCGTCAGCCTTGGGTTGTCGGTGGCAGCGGTGCCTGCACCGACCACTACCGCATCGCAAAGGGCACGAATACGATGGAGATGGGTGATTCCGTCGTCGCCGTTGATGAACCGGGAGCACCCGGTCACTGTGGCAATGCGGCCATCGAGGCTCTGACCAAGCTGACCAATCACATGGTTACCTGCCGGGAGTTTGATGGGCTGGCAAAGGGGCAGGAACAGCGAGATAAGGTTCCTGGCTTCGTCTGTGGCCTGGTGTACCAACTCCCAGCTTTTGCCGTTAATCCGCAGCGCTGGTTGGCTGGTTCCCGGCAGGGGAAGGGTGACATTGCTGCGGTTGCTGGCATTCAGTATGAGCGTCCAGGCAGTGTCTGTATCCAGGGTGGCCATGGCGTTCCCGTTTGTTGGTTTTGTGGTTTCAGTATAGGCAGATTGTGTGCAAAGCTATATGTACGATACATTTCCGGATTGATTCACTTTTCCAGCCAATTTTTCAGGGACACTGAGCTATGCGGTACCTGCAGTCCTTTCATCGCCGCTTGCGGCAACTCCGGCAGGCCGGGCAGCTATCCATGGCTGACGTGGCCAATATGTGCGGTGTCGATGAGGCCAGGGTAGGCAACTGGGAAGCCACGGATCCCAAGCAACGGAGCTATCCGGGGGTCAGTGAACTGCTGGATCTGTGCCTGAAAACCGAAACGCCGTTGGACCAGTTACTGGATATGGGTGACGGCGGAGACAGCGGTCAGCTGGAGTTACCGGGATTGGCGTTCAGCAACAGCGATGATTTGTCTGTAGCGTTGAAAGAGCTGGAACGGGAGCTCAATCGGTTGCAGCTATCAGAGGAAGAGGTGGAACTGCTGCGCCGGTTCCGCAAGGCAACCGCGGAAAACCGGCGCATGGTCCTTCAGCTGCTGGGGCGTTAACCGCCCCAGTCAGCCAGATTACTTGCCTTTTTTGTAGATATTCTCGTAAACGTAGTTGGTGGCTTCCACAAAGCCGTCGATGCTGCCGCAGTCAAAACGCTGCCCCTTGAACTGATACGCCAGCACACAACCATTCTTCGCCTGTTCCAACAGAGCATCGGTAATCTGAACCTCGCCGTTCTTGCCGGGAGGCGTGCGCTCGATGATGTCGAAAATATCTGGTGTCAGTATGTACCGGCCAATGATGGCGAGGTTGCTGGGTGCGTCCTCCGGAGCGGGCTTCTCCACCATATCGGTGATGCGGTACAGGCCGTCTTTCATGGACTCGCCGGCAATAACGCCGTATTTGTGGGTTTCATCCTGCGGCACTTCTTCGATGGCCACAATGGAACAACGGAACTGGTTGTACAGTTTCACCATTTGCGCCAGAACGCCGTCTTCTCCCTCCGGCCCCACGCAGAAGTCATCTGCCAGCACCACTGCAAACGGGTTGTCACCCACAAGGTTACGGCCGGTCAGGATGGCGTGGCCAAGGCCTTTCATCTCATTCTGACGGGTGAAGGCAAAGGTGTTGTTGATGATCAGGTCGCGTATCGACGTCAGCAGACCTTCTTTTCCAGTGCCTGCAATCTGGTGCTCCAGCTCGTAGCTGATGTCGAAGTGGTCTTCGATTGCACGTTTGCCACGGCCCGTCACGAAGCCGAATTCGTGGATCCCGGCCTCGGCAGCTTCCTCTACGCCATACTGAACCAGCGGCTTATTAACGATTGGCAGGATCTCTTTAGGCATGGCCTTGGTGGCCGGGAGAAAGCGGGTGCCGTAGCCAGCTACCGGGAAAAGGCACTTTTTGATCATGGTCTTCATCCTTAGTTTGAATCTTGCATGCTGGGAGCCGTCCCACAAAGTGTGCCAAGTGTAACCAAGTTGTTTGGCGAGTTGGAGGATTTCATTTCTGAATGTTGATTGTTGGTAATTCTGTGACCTGCTTCCTGCTTCTGCTGAGCTACTGAAATATCTCGAAAATAGTTCCGGTTAGTTCCCTAAATCTATGAATTTATACAACATTAAAATTGTAAACTTATGATGAAAAGAGTGGTTGTTGTGCGCTCCATATCTTAAAGTGACAAGACCAAAGCCCATTTACACGATCTTGACACTTTCCAGGTATTGAATGGCACATCCCCTGGCCGCAACACGGCACGGCCCTCAATTGAGCTTGCATGCACTGTTATTGTGCGCCCTGGCGGTATTTTCGGTGCAGGGGGTTGCCAGCGAACTATCGCTTTCGGAGCGCGATTCACTTAGCACTCAGGAGGCCCTGTTTGCTGAAGACCGCCTGAAAGCCGCGCGCGAGCATTGGCTGCGGTCGAAATTCGAGTTTTCAGGGCGTACCAACGACGATTCAGAGCGTCTCGATGGCACGCTCAATGTTGGGTTGAAGAACCTGTTCGGTGAAAGTCATCGGGCTGATCTGCGATACACCGATTCCACTGCTTATCGAGTCAGTAACGAGCGCAAGGTTCTTGGGTTTGGCTATGGCTTGCCGGTAGGGCGTAACCAGCTGCGCATGGAGCTGACCAACACAGCCTATGATGAAGTGTCGCGAGTTGAGGGCGCCCGCTACCAGAAAGCCGGCCGAACTCGAAACCTGGCGATAACCGGCAGCAGGCCGCTGCTCTCCCTTAGTGGTTACAGTATTCGCGGCCGGGCAGGGTATAACTCTGTCACTCGCTCATGGACCAGGCAGAGCGACGAAGCCCACAGGAATCACTACGAGGTATCCACGTTGGGCTTTGAAGCCCTGGGTCGCCATGACCTGATGGGCGGCTTTACTCTCTCCAGCGGGTTCAGGGCTGTCACTGGTATTGAAACAGAGGCCGAGCGCACGGCGGGAGGGTACCAGGATGCCCGGGACGATCAATTCGGGCGAATGCTGGTAACCGCAGCCTTGGACCGTGAACTGCTGGACTGGCAATGGGATCTTGAAGGGCAGTATCAAATCGCTTCTCCGGACATCCCGGGCTCTCACCGTCTGCAGGTTGCTGGCTCAGCGTTGTCGACAGGCTATAGCGGCCAATCCCTGAGCGTGGCGGAGGGTGGGTGGCTGCGCCTCGGTAGCCGTAGCCCCACGTTTAACCTGCCATTTTTCCCCCAAATGTTGTCCAGTGTCAGGCTGTCTGTGCTCCGGGGCTGGGTGCCCGACGCATCGTTCCAGCAGGAGCAGTCCGGCCACGTCACCTCCGGGGAGTTGTCCCTCGGTCTCAGTGCTCGCAAGTTCAGCGCTGATGTCAGTGTTGGCCGTGTACTGGGAACAACCACTGAAGCCATTGCTGTTCCAGACCACCCGGATGTGCGGCTTTCTATGAGCTTGCAGATCTGATTCGCACCTTTCTGTAAACAATAATACTTTTGGCTTACCTCATTTTGTTGACAATCCGGCTTGTTGGGCGTAATTTCACCAACATCACCCAGTGGATTGTTAACAAAGTATGGTTCAAGCTCCAGCCCAAATACATACCCGTGCAGATGAAGCCTTTGATTGTCTGCAAACCGCCATCGTGATGGGCGACCTTGCGCCCGGTGAAAAGATTGGCGAAGTCGAACTCTGCTCCCGCTTTAATCTTACCCGTGGTCCCCTGAGAGAGGCGCTTGGTCGCCTTGAGTCCCGTGGTTTGCTGGTGCGCCGGCCCCATGCTGGTGTGAAAGTGGTATCTGTCAGTGCTGAAGAGCTGCTGGAGCTGTACCGGATTCGTGAAGTTATGGAAGGGTTGGCTGCCCGCCAGGCTGCCGAACGGATGACCGATGAGGAAATCCGCGACCTGAAAGCTACACTGGATAGTCACGAGAAAATGATTGAAGAAGCCCAGGGCCAGGCCTATTACCAGGCTGAGGGTGACTACGATTTCCACCACCGGATTGCCACCGGCAGCCGCAACACCAAGCTGGCCCAGATGCTGTTGGGCGATCTGTATTACATGGTGCGCATGTACCGTTACCGGTTGAGCACCTCCGCCGGGCGCCCGCATATGGCGCTGGGTGAACACCGCCGTATCGTCGAAGCCATTGCCCAGCGCGATGGCGAACTCGCCGAATTCCTTATGAAAAGACACATCAATGCCGCACGCCAGAATATCGAACAAAAGATTCAGCAAGGCGTGTTAACAATCTGATCCAAGAGGTAATGTCCCATGGCTAACCAACTCTCCCCGGGCGCTCGTTTCCGCAAGGCCCTGAAAGAAAACCAACCACTGCAGATCGTTGGTACCATCAACGCCTACACCGCCATGATGGCGGAGCGGGTAGGGCACCAGGCCATTTATTTGTCGGGTGGTGGCGTCGCCAACGCCTCCTATGGCCTGCCGGACCTGGGCATGACCACCATGAACGACGTGGTGGAAGACGTGCGCCGCATCACTGCCGCCACAGAAGTGCCGCTGCTGGTTGATATCGACACCGGCTGGGGTGGCGCGTTCAACATCGGCCGCACCATTCGCGAAATGGAACGTGCCGGCGCTGCGGCTGTGCATATTGAAGACCAGGTGGCCCAGAAGCGCTGTGGCCACCGTCCGAACAAAGAGATTGTGTCCAAAGAAGAGATGGTCGACCGCATCAAGGCCGCTGCCGATGCCCGCCAGGACAAAGACTTCTTCATCATGGCCCGCACCGATGCCTTCCAGAAAGAAGGCCTGGAAGCTGCCATTGATCGTGCCAAAGCCTGCATCGAAGCCGGTGCCGACGGCATCTTCGCCGAAGCCGTTCACGAACTGAGCGACTACAAAGCCTTCGCCGAAGCCATCGACGCCCCGATCCTGGCCAATATTACCGAATTCGGCGCCACCCCGCTGTACAACCGCTCCGAACTCGCCGAAGCCGGTGCCGCCATGGTTCTGTACCCCCTGAGCGCCTTCCGCGCCATGAACAAAGCCGCCCTGGCCGTGTACCAGAACATCCTGGAGAAGGGCGACCAGAAAGACGTGGTAGACCTGATGCAAACCCGAATGGAACTGTACGATTTCCTCAACTACCACGACTTCGAACAGAAGCTGGACCAGTTGTTTGCTCAGAAGAAGTGAGGGGTCTGTCCTACGGGGTCAGTCCCCGAACGGGGACTGACCCATCTTGGAACAGCGGACTCAAAAGTAACCGAGGCTGAGACAGCCCCGACCAGAATCACAGCACCAAGCGCAATGGGTTATAGTCCCTGCACCAACGGGCAAAAGTGGGTCAGACCCCATGCGGGGTCAGACCCGATAGACTCAATGGGTTCTAGTCCCTGCATCAACGGGCAAAAGTGGGTCAGACCCCATCCGGGGTCAGACCCAGGGGACAGACCCGATAACAGAAAAATCAGAAACAACGGGAGACCAACATGGCTGAAGCAAAGAAACTGAGTGGCGCGGGCCTGCGAGGCCAGGTAGCTGGCGAAACCGCGCTGTGCACCGTCGGTAAAACCGGCACCGGCCTGACCTACCGCGGCTACGACGTAACCGACCTGGCAGCCAATGCCCAGTTTGAAGAAGTGGCCTACCTGCTACTACGCGGTAAACTGCCGAACCAGGCCGAGCTGGACGCCTACAAAGCCAAGCTCAAAAGCCTGCGCAACCTGCCAGACGCCCTGAAGCTGGTGCTGGAGCAAATCCCCAAAAACGCTCACCCCATGGACGTGATGCGCACCGGCTGCTCCATGCTGGGCAACCTGGAAACCGAGAACGATTTCAGCGAGCAGGACGACAAGATCGACCGCATGCTGGCTACCTTCCCGGCCATCATCACGTATTGGTACCGCTTCGCCCATGAAGGCGTGCGCATCGACACCGCCAACAGCGAATGCGACTCCATTGGCGGACTGTTCCTGGAACTGCTGCATGGCAAGAAGCCCAGCGAGCTGCACGAGCGGGTGATGAACGTTTCCCTGATTCTGTACGCGGAGCACGAGTTCAACGCCTCAACCTTTACTGCCCGCGTCTGCGCCTCCACGCTGTCTGACATCCACAGCTGCGTAACCGGCGCCATCGGCTCCCTGCGCGGACCGCTGCATGGCGGTGCCAACGAGGCGGCCATGGAACTGATCCAGCGCTTCCAGACGCCGGAAGAAGCCGAAGCCGGCCTGATGGGCATGCTGGAGCGCAAAGAGAAAATCATGGGCTTCGGGCATGCCATCTACAAAGAGTCTGACCCGCGCAACGCCATCATCAAGCAGTGGTCCGAGAAGCTGGCCAAAGAAGTGGGCGACACCGTGCTGTACCCGGTTTCCGTCCGCTGTGAAGAAGTCATGTGGCGTGAAAAGAAGCTGTTCTGTAACGCGGACTTCTTCCATGCGTCTGCTTACCACTTCATGGGCATCCCCACCGAACTGTTCACCCCCATCTTCGTGATGTCTCGGGTATCCGGCTGGACCGCCCACGTGAAAGAACAACGCGCCAACAACCGCATCATCCGCCCGAGCGCGGACTACACTGGTCCTGAGCATCAGGATTGGTTGCCGATTGAAGAGCGGAGCTGATTATTATGAATACCGAATTCAGAAAACCCCTTCCGGGCACCGACCTGGAATACTACGACACCCGCCAGGCAGTGGAGGCTATCCAGCCCGGCTCCTACGCCAAGCTGCCGTACACCTCAAAGATCCTGGCTGAGCAACTGGTGCGCCGCTGTGACAAGGAATCCCTCACCGACTCCCTGAAGCAGCTGATTGAACGCCGCCGCGACCTGGACTTCCCCTGGTACCCGGCGAGGGTTGTGTGCCACGACATCCTCGGCCAGACCGCCCTGGTAGACCTGGCCGGTCTTCGTGATGCCATCGCGGAGAAGGGCGGAGACCCTGCCAAAGTGAACCCGGTGGTGCAAACCCAACTGATCGTGGAT
The DNA here is from genome assembly GCF_040547575.1 of Marinobacter sp. MBR-99. Classification (NCBI taxonomy): domain Bacteria; kingdom Pseudomonadati; phylum Pseudomonadota; class Gammaproteobacteria; order Pseudomonadales; family Marinobacteraceae; genus Marinobacter; species Marinobacter sp. MBR-99. The sequence continues at coordinate 119,012 of NZ_JBEPPY010000001.1, forward strand.
CACTCCCTGGCCGTTGAAGCGCCGGGCTTTGACCCGGATGCGTTCGAGAAGAACCGCGCCATCGAAGATCGCCGCAATGAAGACCGTTTCCACTTCATCAACTGGACCCGCACCGCGTTCAAGAACGTAGACGTGATTCCAGCCGGTAACGGCATCATGCACCAGATCAACCTGGAAAAAATGTCGCCGGTGATCCAGAACCGCCCGGACGAAGATGGTCACCCCATCGCCTTCCCGGACACCTGCGTGGGCACCGACAGCCACACCCCACACATTGATGCCCTGGGTGTTATCGCGGTGGGCGTGGGTGGTCTGGAAGCGGAAACCGTGATGCTGGGCCGTCCGTCAATGATGCGCCTGCCGGACATCGTGGGTGTGAAGCTGACTGGCAAACGCCAGCCGGGCATTACCGCCACCGATATCGTGCTGGCCATTACCGAATTCCTGCGTAAGGAGCGCGTGGTTGGCGCCTACCTGGAATTCTTCGGGGAAGGTGCGTCCAGCCTCACCATCGGTGACCGTGCCACCATTTCCAACATGACGCCGGAATACGGCGCCACCGCCGCGATGTTCTACATCGATGAGCAGACCACCGATTACCTCAAGCTCACCGGCCGTGAGCCGGAGCAGGTGGATCTGGTGGAGAAATACGCCAGGGAAACCGGCCTGTGGGCCACGGAAATGACCGAAGCCCAGTACGAGCGTGTGCTGGAGTTTGATTTGTCTACCGTGGTGCGTAACGTGGCTGGCCCTTCCAACCCGCATCGTCGTGTAGCCACTTCTGATCTGCACGACCGCGGCATTGCCGTGAACCTGGACAAGGCTCTGGAAGAAGAGAAGAAGGGCCTGATGCCCGATGGCGCAGTGATCATCGCAGCCATTACCTCCTGCACCAACACCTCCAACCCCCGCAACGTGGTGGCGGCCGGCCTGCTGGCCAAGAAAGCCAACGAGCTGGGGCTGGTGCGTAAGCCGTGGGTGAAATCTTCCTTCGCGCCGGGCTCCAAGGTTGCCCGTCTGTACCTGGAAGAAGCCGGTCTGCTGCCGGAGCTGGAAAAGTTGGGCTTTGGTATCGTGGCCTACGCCTGCACCACCTGTAACGGCATGTCTGGTGCCCTGGACCCGAAAATCCAGCAGGAAATCATCGACCGCGACCTGTACTCCACAGCTGTGCTCTCCGGTAACCGCAACTTCGACGGCCGGATTCACCCGTACGCCAAGCAGGCGTTTCTGGCGTCCCCACCGCTGGTTGTGGCCTACGCCATCGCCGGTACCGTGCGTTTCGACATCGAGCAGGATGCCCTGGGCTACGACAAGGATGGCAAGCCGGTCACCCTGAAAGACCTGTGGCCGTCGGACGAAGAAATCGACCGTATCGTTGGTGAATTCGTGAAGCCGGAGCAGTTCAAGCAGGTGTACATTCCGATGTTCAACCTGGATGCGGCTGAACAGGCCGAAAGCCCGCTGTATGACTGGCGCCCGCAGTCCACCTACATCCGCCGCCCGCCGTACTGGGAAGGCACCATGGCCGCCGAGCGGGAACTCAAGGGCATGCGCCCGCTGGCTATCTTGCCGGACAACATCACCACCGACCACCTGTCGCCGTCCAACGCCATCATGATGGACTCGGCAGCCGGTGAGTATCTGCACAAGATGGGCCTGCCGGAGGAAGACTTTAACTCCTACGCCACCCACCGTGGTGACCACCTGACCGCCCAGCGTGCGACACTGGCCAACCCGAAACTATTCAACGAAATGGTGCGGGATGAAAACGGTGACGTGGTGCAGGGCTCCCTGGCCCGGGTTGAGCCGGAAGGCAAAACCATGCGCATGTGGGAAGCCATCGAAACCTACATGGAGCGCAAGCAGCCGCTGATCATCGTGGCCGGCGCCGACTATGGCCAGGGTTCTTCCCGTGACTGGGCGGCGAAGGGCGTTGCTCTGGCGGGCGTGGAAGCGATTGTAGCCGAAGGCTTCGAGCGCATTCACCGCACCAACCTGATCGGCATGGGCGTAATGCCCCTGCAGTTTGAAGAAGGCACCACCCGCCACACCCTGCATCTGGACGGCACCGAAACCTACGATGTGGAAGGCAAGGCTGCACCGGGTGCCAAACTTGAGCTGGTGATTCACCGCAAGACCGGCGAAGTGGACCGCGTCCCGGTGATCTGCCGCTTGGATACTGCGGAAGAAGTGACTGTGTACACCGCCGGCGGCGTACTGCAGCGCTTCGCGCAGGACTTCCTGGCTTCTGAGGGGGCGGCATGAGCTTCCCCCCACAAATAAAAGTCCCCGCCACCTACATGCGTGGCGGCACCAGCAAAGGCGTGTTCTTCCGCCTCCAAGACCTGCCGGAGCCCTGCCAGGTGCCCGGCGAAGCACGGGACAAGTTGCTGCAAAGGGTGATCGGCAGCCCCGATCCCTACGAAAAGCAGATCGACGGCCTGGGCAACGCCACTTCCAGTACCAGTAAAACGGTCATCCTGGCGGCGCCCACCCAGCCGGACCACGACGTGGATTACCTGTTCGGTCAGGTCTCCATCGACAAACCCTTCGTGGACTGGAGCGGCAACTGCGGCAACCTGACAGCTGCGGTTGGCGCCTTCGCCATCAACGGCGGTTTTGTCGCTAAAGACCGCATTCCGGACAACGGCATCTGCACCGTGCGCATCTGGCAGGCCAACATCCGGAAAACCATCGTGGCCCATGTGCCCATCACCAACGGTGAGGTGCAGGAAACCGGTGACTTCGAACTGGATGGCGTAACCTTCCCGGCCGCGGAAGTGAAAATCGAGTTCATGGACCCGGCCGATGGCGAAGGTGCCATGTTCCCCACCGGCAACCTGGTGGATGACCTGGACGTACCGGGCGTCGGCACCCTGAAAGCCACCATGATTAACGCCGGTATACCGACCATCTTCATTAACGCGGAAGACATCGGCTACAAAGGCACCGAGCTACAGAACGACATCAACAGCAATCCCAAAGCGTTGGCGATGTTCGAGACCATCCGGGCCCACGGCGCGGTAAAAATGGGCCTGATCAAGGACGTTGCCGAAGCCGCCAACCGCCAACACACGCCGAAAGTGGCCTTTGTGGCCAAACCGGTGGACTACGTGTCGTCCAGTGGCAAGCAGATCAATGCTGCAGACATTGATGTGTTGGTGCGGGCTTTGTCTATGGGCAAACTGCACCACGCCATGATGGGCACCGCAGCCGTGGCCATCGCCACCGCGTCCGCCATTCCGGGAACCCTGGTAAACCTGGCGGCCGGCGGCGGAGACCGCACCGAAGTCACCTTTGGTCACCCCTCCGGAACCCTGGGCGTGGGTGCTGAAGCCAAAGAAGTAAACGGCCAGTGGACCGCCACCAAAGCCATCATGAGCCGCAGCGCGCGGATAATCATGGAAGGCTGGGTGAGGGTGCCCGGCGACTGTTTCTGATCTGTTACAGTCAGGCCTGTGAGGTGTTGAAGGATTTTACACATTCTGGATACACCTCCGGCTTTTCCTTTCCGAAGTTCCTCTATCTCCCTGATATTTAAACCCTGACCTGAAACTGGACAGAAAATTGCTGTTCGATCCGCTCGGCCGGTGGTTATAAGCGCCGGTTAAAAATGCGGATTTTTTTCTAAAGGGAGATTAGACAGTGATAAGTATCTTGAAACCATTCGGTAAACCGGCCGTGCTGGCGAGTTGCACCACTCTGGCCTTGGCGTTCTCGGGCGCCTCCGTGGCTGCCCCAATCACCATGGAAGGTGATTATGTTCGTACTGCTATCAGTGACAACGGCACCCTGGGTTACGGCGGCAGTATGTCACCCGGCCTGTTGCACGATCCCAGTGGTACGCAGAACTGGGGAGCAGAAGACTACCTGACCCCGGGCAGCCCGTGGGAGATGTTCGGGGTTAAGGCCGATCAGTTCGGTACTGTGGCCAATAACAATGCAGGTTGGCCGACCAACATCGCCACAAGCAGCCTGACAGACCTCAGCGGTACCTCCTCATTCGATAACCACGTACTGTGGAGCGGCACCTATGGCGGGCTGTTCAATATCAGCCATGAATACGTTTTCAATGACAACTACGAGCGTATCGATGTATTGACGTCCATTGAAGCCCTGACGGACCTGACGAACCTCAAGTTCCTTCGGGCCATCGATCCCGACCCGGACGTAAATACCTACGGAAGCTTTGACACCATTAACACGCGTGGCGGAGCCGGCATTGCCGAGGAAGACTTCGTGAATTCCCAGGGCGCTCAGACTGGCCTCACGCTTGGCCTCTACACCAACTCAACCATCGAACATAACACCGGTATTACATCCTCGTGGAGTGAGAATCCGGATGTCTATCTGAGTGGCCAGAACGATGGCAACGGCGATAACGTGATTGGCCTGGCCTTCAATATCGGCAGCCTGTTCCAGGGCGATCTGATCAGACTGACCTACTCCTACGTGATGGGCGAAACCCTCGACAACGTAGACATTCCTGACGAGCCGGTGGCCAGTGTGCCGGAGCCAGGGACTCTTGGCCTTCTTGGGCTTGGGTTAGCAGGGTTGCTGGGGCTGCGTCGCCGCACTCTGTAAACTCGCCATATGGCATCCGATCGGGATCTCATTCTTGAGATCCCGTTCTTTGTTTTTAAAGGACTCATTGAAGTTTCAGGAGATTGAAGTACAATTCTGTTACGGTTTGTTACGGTGTGTAGCAAAGGATGCTGGCAGTACAGTGCAGTGAGAACCGCACAAGGAGTCGACGTGGCCCACGTCAGGTTGTTCAGACACTATATTCACTTACCTTTTGTTATCCTAGGCCTGATTGATCTGGTCGTGATGGGCTTTGCCTTTGGTTTGGCGGTGTTCTTCCGTTTTTTTGGTGAAGTCGGTTTCTTCTTTGAACACCTCTATTTTGTTTTTCCCTCCATCATTGCGTTTGCCCTGTTTAACCTGGTGGTCATGATCGCCCTGGGCGTGCATCAGTCCCGTGTGGAAGAGGGCATGTCCGGCATGATGCTGCGTACCATCATGGCCATGATTCTCGCCATACCGGTTCACGGTTTCGCTTACTTCATCGCGGATGACTGGCTTTGGTATCTGGGCAGCTTCGGCCTGCTTACCTCCGCCACAGTCCTGGCCATTTTTTCGTTAGGCATAGTGCGCGTGCTGTTTTTTGCCCTGGTTGGCAAAGAGGCTTTCAAACGCCGGGTATTGGTTCTTGGTGCAGGCCACCGTGCCAGGCAGCTACTGGAAGATCTCACCACCCCATTCAACCGCAAAGGCTTCACGCTTGATGGATTTGTCCCGCTACCGGACGAACCCATCGAAGTGGGCGATCAGCACCTGATCAACCTGCCTACCTCGTTACATGACTACGTATTGCGCCATCCCGTTCGGGAAATCGTGGTGGCCGTAGACGACCGCCGGCGCGGCTTGCCGATGGAAGACCTTCTGGAATGCAAAATGGAAGGTGTCAGTATTATTGACGGTGCCAATTTCTATGAGCGGGAATCGAGGAAAGTGGCCCTGGAAATGATCAGTCACGGTTGGCTGGTGTTCTCGGATGGTTTCTCCGTGTCGTCTGTCTACGGTGCGGGCAAGCGAACGCTCGATATTCTCGCGGCAGGCACACTGCTGCTGGCGACGTTTCCCATCATGATCCTCACCGCACTTGCCATCAAACTGGAAGACGGCTTCAAAGCGCCGGTGATCTATAGCCAGGAGCGGGTAGGGCTGAATAACAAAGTCTTCAAAGTTCATAAGTTCCGCTCGATGATCACCGATGCCGAAAAGGACGGAGCGGTCTGGGCAAAAAAGAACGATACCCGGGTAACTCGGGTTGGCGAGTTTATCCGGAAAGTCAGAATTGATGAGTTGCCACAGATCTTTAACGTTCTTAACGGCACCATGGCGTTTGTAGGGCCAAGGCCGGAACGCCCGGTATTTGTGGCGCAGTTATCAGAGAAGATCCCGTTTTACTCTGAACGCCACCGGGTAAAACCAGGACTGACCGGCTGGGCGCAGCTATGCTTTGCCTACGCAGACAACGAAGAAGACACGCGGGAAAAGCTTCGTTACGACCTTTACTACATCAAGAATCAGAGTTTGCTTCTTGATCTGTTGGTTATAATTCAGACAGTAGAAGTGGTATTGTTCAAAAAAGGATCAAGGTAGTTTCGGGAGTAAGCTGTTCCCGAAACATGGAATGCAGCACGGACCTCACAAGAGAGGGTATACGATGTCACGGAAGTATCTCACCCAAGGGCTGTTTGTGTCCTTCATGGCGGTAGCTTTGGCAACAGGTTGTGCAGGGCCGTCCGCATCTTCTCCTGACAAGATTCAGCGAGCACTCGCACTGGATACCCGCGACAGTGTGGACCAGTACATACTCGGTGCGACAGACGTTGTCCGGGTATCTGTGTGGCGCAACGAGGACTTGAGCATCTCCGTGCCGGTACGCCCGGACGGCAAGATATCCGTACCGCTGGTTGGCGATGTTCAGGCCAGTGGTAGAACGCCTGAAGAACTTGCCGGCTCAATCCGGGCATCCCTGGCCGAGTACATACGCGAACCGCAGGTAAGCGTGGTGGTGACCTCCATGGGCAGCCATGAGTTCACTGACCGGGTGCGTGTGACTGGCGCTGTGCGCCAGCCTGTGTCTATTCCCCATCGCAGTGGCATGACGGTACTGGATATGTTTCTCAATGCTGGCGGCGCCAACGAGTTTGCTGCCCTCAACAGGTCCATGCTTTACCGCAAGGTGGGCAACGAGGTAGTCGCTATCCCTGTGAAACTGGACGACATCCTGCGCAAGGGGCAGGTTGAAACCAATTACTCCATGCGCCCGGGCGACATCCTGACCATCCCGGAACGCAGTTTCTGACAGACGTTGTCTGAACCTTTGGTCTCGAATCGAGTGTAGCTATGGCATTACCGTTATCGCAGTTACCGCAAGAGATTATTCGCGAAGTGCGCCAGCGCAAGGGCCTGGCGTTCTTGTTGTTTGTGGTTGTCAGTTTTGCGGTGCTGGGTGCCGGGTTTATATGGCCTTACAAGTACCAGGCAGACACCATTATCTTCGTGGATGACCGGAATATTATTGCGCCCTTGATGGAAGGGCGTGCGGTTACCACCAAGATTAATGATCGAACATCGGCGGCCCGAGAGCTTCTGATGAGCCGAACCTTAATTGAGCGGGTGGCTTCAGACCCGGAGATCTACCGCAACGCTTCTATGGACCCGGATGCTTTGGAAGGGCGCATCGCTAAAATCCGAAGTGGGCTATCGGTGCGCCCCCGGGGCGACAGCTACTTCAGTATTGGCTTTTCTTCGACTTCCCAAATGGAAGCCTTCCGTGTAGCCCAAAAGCTTGGCCAGGTGTTCATAGAAGAGACCAAAGACCGGAAACGGTCAGAAAGCCGCAACGCCTATGACTTCATCGACAAGCAGGTGAAAAGTTACGAGCAACAACTGACCCAGGCCGAAAATCGCCTGAAACAGTTTCTCTCCGAAAACACCGACGGCACGGAGCAGGAGGCAAACTCCAGAATGGCTCAGCTGCGTAACCAGCTGGAGTTGGCTCAGCTAGAAAAGGAAGAGCTGAGAACACGTATTGCTTCTTTGCAAGGACAACTCAACAACATCCGGCCAACCATTCGCCAGGGCAGAACCGAGGATGCGTTCCGGGAGCGGATTCGGACACTGGAAGAGCGATTGGATGCCTTGAGGCTCCAATACCACGACACCTATCCGGATATTGTGATCACCCAGGAACAGCTGGCCGAGCTCAAACGCCAACGGGATCTGGCTGCGGCACAGCAAGGCGGCACCACCTCCCTTGATGGCGAAGAGGCAGTGAACCCGCTTTACCAGGAACTCAGCGCTGCACTCTCCAAAACCCGAGCGGATATGGCGACCATTGATACCCGTATCAACTCGTTACAGCGCCTTATGGAACAGCAAACACAGCGCATGGAGCGCATACAGGCAAATAAAGCCCAGTATTCGGAACTCACCCGAGACATGGAAGTAAACCGCGAAATCTATGACGACCTGCTCAAGCGCAGGGAAAAAGCGCGGGTGTCCATGCATCTAGATATAGAAGGGCAGGGATTGAATTACCGAATTAACGAAGCAGCCCAGTTCCCCAGAACCCCCTCTGGCCCCCAGTTTTCCATGTTCGCCATGGCCGGGATTTTCCTTGGGTTGGCAGCGCCTTTTGGGGCGGTTGCCGGGTTGCTCCAGGTAGATCCCCGAATTCGTGCCCGTAAGCAGCTTGAAGACGGCATCGGTTTACCGGTCCTGATCGAAATTCCGGAAGTGCGCACCCCCTTTGAGAAACGCCGGGACCGGCGGGTCACCATGATGGTCGGCATTTTTGTCGTGTTAACTGCAGCGGTGTATATCACCATCGTTGTGCTCGCCCAACTGGGAGTGATCTGATGCCAGAACAACGAAATGATCAGCCCGAACTGGATCCAACAGAGCAACGCTCTGGACAATCAGAGGAGCAAGGCGCTCGCAGTGCGGATGAGCAGTCTTTCTGGTTGAAGCGCAAAGAACGTCTCAAGCAAGAACTCGGACACTTTGACGAAGACGACTCGAGGATGCTGGTACCCAGTTCCCTTGAACTTGGGCCGGGCGCTGTCGATAAGTACGTCATCAGCAAGCAAATTGTACGGATGCAGGAGCCAAGGCGGCTGACACCTGATGATCTGGACGAACGCCGCATTATCTATCCTGAATCCCGCAACCGGACCCTCGTTAACCGGTTTCGGGATCTGCGGACCAAGCTTCTGGAGCTTTCCGGCGGCAACAATTTCACCCTCGTGGTGAGCGGAGCCTCCTCTGGGGCTGGGTCATCCTTCGTAGCGCTCAACCTGGCCGCAGCCTTTGCTTTCGACCAGGCAAAAACCGCGCTGATTATCGACTGCAACCTCCGGGAACCATCCCTGCACACCACGCTTGATGTGATGCCGGAAACGGGCCTGACCGACTTTCTCGACGACCCGGACTACGACATTTCCAGAATCCTGTATCCGACCGGTATCCCACGGTTGAGACTTATCCCGGCTGGCAGCCGCCGTGAAACGCCGTCGGAATTCTTTACATCGTTCCGAATGAAGCAGTTCCTGCAAGCCGTTCGCCGCCGCTACCCAGATCGCTTCATTGTTTTGGATACTGCGCCCATTTCTGAATCACCTGATGCTAGGATTCTGACCGAATTGTGTGACTACGCCATGCTGGTGGTTCCTCACGGCAAGATCACAGCAACTACCGCTGAGCATGCTGCCACCGCTTTCAACCCGGATAAATTTGTGGGAGCGGTGATCAATGGATAGCAAGCAGGGCGCAGGGATGCCCCTCAGCAGAATACTGGCGATCGGGCTCTTGCTGGCGTGTGCCGGTGCTGCAACCACTGCCCAAGGTAATTCCGAGGTCACCGGGGGCCTGGACACCCGCTTCACCGATAATGCCCGCAAAGCCAGTAGCGGTGAAACCAGTGATATGGAAACCCGGGCCTACATCAGAGCTGGCTATCGCACTGACCCCGGCCGCTGTAATGCAGACTTTACCGGTACCCTGGGCTATTCCTTGTGGCACGACAACTCTTTTGATGACGAAGCCTTTGGAGAGATGGACTTCACCGGTGATTGCGAACTGGCGAACCGTTTTTACTGGGATGTCAGCAACAACCTGCGTGAAGTGAACCAGGACGCAACTCAGAGCAACACCCCTGACAACCGAACTCGCAAAAACGTTTTCAGCACCGGCCCCCGCTACCTTTTACGCCTGAACGACACCAACTGGCTGAACTTGTCTGCCCGATATGAAAACGTCGAGTTCAGTGAGCCGGAAGAATCGGACAGCGAACGCTACATCGGCTCCGTGGCGTGGAACCACATCGTAAGCCAGACACTGACTGCAGGTGTGAGCACCTCATACAGCCGTACCGAGTACGACACCGATGCAGAGGTTGATGTAAAGAGCGCCAGACTGACGTTTTCCAATGTATGGGCGACCACAAGATTGTCTGGTGCCATCGGGGTGAGCGAAATAGAAACCCGCTTTGGTTCAACCACCCAAAGCAGCGACGGCCTGATCGGCGAGCTGGACCTCACACGCACCATTACCCCAAGCCTGGATTGGTACCTGCGCGGTGCCCGGGAGCTAACCGACCGCACCTCCAGCTTTGACATCCGGTTTGGTGAGTTCGAGTTCAACCTGCGTGACAGCATCTCGGTTGAAACTACCACGCTCTCTACCGGTATTAACCAGCGCTATTCAGACCGGTCATCCCTGACTGTTGATGTGTATGCCAGCCAGGCGGATTATCTGGAGTCACCGGAGCGAGAGGACAAGTCCGGGCTTAACGCGCGCTATTCAAGACCTCTGACGGAATTGGCCAGTGGTTACGCCGGCATCGGCTATGACTACACCAAGTTCCAGAGCGACCAGGCAGATGACCGCACACTCAGGCTGGAAGCCGGTACCGAGTACCAGGCAACCCGGGACTTCAACCTGGTGGCGAAAGTCGGGCACGAAAGAAAAGTAAGTGATGTGCCTACCCGGGAGTACGACGAGAACTGGGTGTTGGTTGGGGTGGAGTACCGGTTTAGGTAGGTGAGTGGAAAATGCTGACGAATGCTGAAGGAATAGTGAATAAGCTCGCCGCCTATGGGTTGGCAGGCATCGTTGGCACATTTTTTCACTATCTTACCCTATACAGCTTTGTGGAATTTGCGGGTGTTGGCGTTCTTGCCGCAACCGGTATTGGGTTTGTGGTTGGTGCGATAATCAACCACGAACTTAACCGGCGTTATGTGTTCAGGGGTGCAGGTGGGCGATACGCCGAGACTGCAGTCAGATTTTTTGCCATAGCGGTGCTTGGTTTTTGTATAAACATGCTGGCGATGTACCTTTTGCATTCGCTGATACATGTCTATTACTTGTTGGCGCAACTGATAGCGACAGCCGGGGTGTTCCTGGTTACTTTCGTTTTAAACAAGTCTTGGACGTTCAGGGCATAGGATGGCGGGCCGAATGGATTCTTTGACGGTACTGGTGCCGGTCTATAACGAGGAAGCTGTAATCGATGAGTTCTATCGTCGTACGGTTGCTGTGTGCGAAAGCCTCGACAGAACGCAGTTCGAGATCCTTTTTGTAGATGATGGAAGCTCAGACGGGTCGTGCGACATTATCAGTGGTCTTATTGCGAAGGATCCGCGCCTTTCATTGCTCCGACTCTCAAGGAACTTTGGAAAAGAAGCCGCGCTAACGGCTGGGCTTGATCATGTAGACGCGGATGCCATCGTTATCATCGATGCAGATCTCCAGGACCCCCCGGAACTTATCCCGGATATGCTCGCTCTCTGGAAAAAAGGGTACGACACAGTATACGGCCAGAGAACCGAGCGGCACGGTGAGTCTTTCGTTAAAAAGTTAACTGCCAGTGCTTTTTACCGTTTGATGGCCCATGTCGGACGATTCTCGATTCCCCGCGATACAGGAGATTTTCGCCTGCTAAGCCGGCGTGCGGTGAATGCGCTGCGGTGCCTGCCGGAGTCCAACCGCTTTATGAAAGGGCTATTCTCCTGGATTGGCTACCCTCAAATCGCGCTCCAGTATTCCCGCGATCCCCGCCATGCGGGCGAAACCAAATTCAATTACTGGAAGCTGTGGAACTTTGCGCTTGATGGTATTACATCGTTCACCACAATCCCCCTGAAGCTGGCATCTTACATCGGGGTTTTTCTGGCCTTTGGCTCCTTCTTATACGGCGCCTACGTTATTGTAAAAACCCTGATCTGGGGGGATCCCGTTCCCGGTTATCCGTCATTGATGACCGTAATTCTTTTCATTGGCGGTATCCAACTCATGTTCCTTGGTGTGCTGGGGGAATACCTCGGGCGAATGTTCGACGAGACCAAACGCCGTCCTCTTTATCTGATTCAGGAGCATGTGCGTGGTTCTGATTTCAGGGGCTCGGTTAGTACGGCAGAGTATGCCAGGGAAGATGTCAAATGACCCTGCAGTTATCGTCTACAGAACGCAATCTATGGTTTGTTGCCCTGCTTGTATCTATTGGCTTATGTCTGTTTTACGGGCTTCGGTACAGTCTCAGTGAAGGGGTCTGGTTTGACGAGGCACTGACCACTTACTTTATCGGCTTGGGCTGGGCCGATCTGTTTCACTTCATTGCCCGGTATGAAGCCAACATGGCGTTATATTACATCGTGCTCAAATTCTGGAGCATGGCGGCAGGCTCCGAATTTGCCCTGCGGGTGTTTTCCTTGCTTTGTTATGCTGGCGCACTCTGGTTTATGTTCCTACCGATTAATAAGCACTTAGGGATACGAGCTGCGTTTACTTTTCTGATCTTAACCCTCTGTCATTTCTATCTTGCTCGCTACAGCGTGGAAATCCGGGGTTATGCCCTTGCGCTGCTATTCATGGCCCTGATGTGGTTCTGCTGGACGCGCATTGTTCTCGACGGCGAACGTCGTTACTGGCTTTGGTATGTATTGGCGGGCTTGTTTGCGGTGCATACTCATTTCTACATTGCGCTTGGAATTTTTTGCCTTGGTTTGATGGCGTTGCCGGCATTGAAGAGCCGTGGAGACTTCGGCAGATGGCTTGGTGCTCATTTGGTTATTGGTGTGAGCTTTCTACCCATTCTTGCTTTCGTGGTGTTCAAGGAAAGTGGACAACTGGCCTGGCTGACTGCGCCTGACCTAAAATCTCTCATCTATCTCGGTTTTGATTATTCCGGAGCCGCTCCTGAAGCCAGTAGACCGGTGCGCTTTGGATTGCTGTTTGCAGTTGGCATCTTGGTAGTAATTGGCTTGCTGCGGGTGTTGTATTCCGAGGGTGGAATCAAGGTGCGAGGTAACAGGCTGCTTCAGCTCTGGATTAGTGCGCTTGTCATCGCTGTGGTGCCTGTTGGGATTGTATTTCTGGTTTCTCAGTTTGAGCCTGTTTTCTCCACACGCTTTTTTACACCGTTCATGCCTTTTTATCTGATGCTGGCGGCGATCGGGGTGACGCTGGCGTTCCGCACCTGGGCCATGGCACCCGTGGCGCTGGCCATGCTGCTCCTGGCATTGTCTGCCCACGCCTACACCCATCGGGAACCTAACCGTTGGGCAGAGGCTTTTGGTTTTCTGGCTGATCACTGTGGCAATAATCAGGCTGTTCTTTACATGACCCCACGGGGGCAGGCTGCCATTAACTACTACGAGAAGCACGATCCCACCGGCTGTGATCTGGATCCATTGCCTTTTGAATTGGTTCCGGAAAACTATTTTAAGGGGCCGGATGAGTATCCAGATCAACTGGAGGGACTCAATCAATACCGGACGGTATGGCTAGTAATGACCCATCTCTCAAACCCTGAAAGAGACAAGCTGGATCGTTACCTGGAGCAAGTTGAATCTACTGCAGGCCCGTGCGAGCCCGCATACAGTAATGTTGCGGTAGAAATACACAGGTGCTCACAGGTTGGCATCCGGGAGGTGACGAAAACGCCATGAACAAACAACCCATTTCCAACGCTTTAACCATCGACGTGGAAGACTATTTCCAGGTAGCCGCTCTGGCAGAGGCCGTTGATCGTAATCGTTGGCACGCCATGGAATACCGGGTGGAAGCCAATGTAAACCGGCTCCTGACCTTGCTGGACGAAGCGCAGTGCAAGGCCACCTTTTTTACCCTGGGGTGGGTAGCTGATAAATCACCAAACCTGGTAAAGGCTATTCAGAGAGCTGGCCATGAAGTAGCAAGCCATGGTTACAGCCACCAGTTGATCTACAACCAAACGCCAGAGGTTTTTCGAGAAGAAACTCGTAGGTCTAAGCAGACCCTTGAAGATATCACCGGTGAAGCAATTACTGGTTATCGAGCGGCGAGCTATTCCATCACCAACCAGTCCCGCTGGGCACTGGATATTCTGGCGGAAGAAGGTTTTACCTGGGACTCCTCCATATTCCCGGTGCACCACGACCGATATGGCATGCCCGGCACACCCCGCTGGCCCCACAAGCTGACAACCGATAAAGGCTATGAGCTTGCTGAATTCCCCTTGAGTACCCTGAAGTTCCCCGGTTACACATTACCCATAGCGGGTGGCGGGTACTTCCGACTGTTCCCCTACTGGTTCAGTCGCTGGGGCCTGGGCAGCATCAATCGCCAGGGCCAGCCATTTGTGTTTTACCTGCACCCCTGGGAAATCGACCCGGGGCAACCCAGGCTAGAGGTAAAATGGTTCTCCCGCTTCCGTCATTACAACAATCTGGATGTTTGCGAACAACGCTTAACCAGGCTGTTACGCCATTTCAACTTCACGACTATGAGTGATGTGCTGCGCAGTCAGGGCGTGTTGGACTCGTCACGCGACAACAAGCTCTCAATAACAGCCGTATCAGGAGCAACTGTGTGATGCAGTTTCTGTTCTGGCTATCCCTGGCGTTGCTGTTTTATATCTATTTTGGTTACCCACTGCTAGCCAAAGTGATTGCGAAGATTGCCGATCGCGAAGTACAAAAAAGCGGGAGCTATGAGCCCACGGTCTCCATCCTCATCGCAGCCTATAACGAGGCAAACGATATTGGGGCCACACTCAGAAACAAACTGGCTCTGGACTATCCCACAGACAAAATTGAAGTTTTGGTGATTTCTGACGAATCCGATGACGGCACGGACGATATCGTCCACGAAGTGGCGGAAGATGCTGCTTTTCCCGTCCGCTTGTTCCGGCAAGTACCCCGGCAGGGCAAAACTTCGGGCCTCAACACGCTAGTGCCGGAAGCAAACGGTGAGATCATCCTGTTCTCTGATGCGAATTCTCATTGGGATACTCAGGCCCTCAAACAGCTGTGTAGCAACTTTGCGGACCCGGCCGTAGGCTATGTCACCGGAAAAATGGTTTATGTAAATAAAGATGGCTCCCTCGTGGGGGATGGCTGCAGCGCCTACATGAAGTATGAAAACTGGCTACGGGAGCAGGAAACAAAAATTGGCTCTGTTGTTGGCGTAGACGGCGGTATTGATGCAATGCGCAGGGCGCTGTACAAACCACTCAGAGCGGACCAGTTACCGGACTTTGTTCAGCCGTTAAAAGTTGTTGAGCAGGGCTACCGCGTAGTCTATGAGCCAGAGGCACTGCTCAAGGAAGAAGCACTGAGTGATGGAAGTAGCGAGTTCAGCATGCGGGTGCGCGTAAGCCTGCGGGCGTTATGGGCGCTGAAAGATATGAAGCACCTGATGAATCCGGCAAGAGACCCAATCTTCGCCTTGCAGCTTATATCCCACAAAATGCTTCGCTATGCCGCATTTGTCCCGATGATCACCCTGGCCATCGCCACACTCCTGCTGGCACCCAAAGGTGGCATCTACCTGCTCGCAGCACTGGGGTACATCGCATTCTTGGCACTGGCCTGGCTGGGCCGAAAGAAAGAAGGAGGCGGGCAATCGCTCTCAGCGGTATATTCGATACCTTATTACTTCATGTTGCTCAATCTGGCCTCTTACAAAGCGGTTTTTGCGTTTTTGAGGGGGGAGAAGAAAGTGATTTGGAATCCAAGAAAGGGATGAGATTTTGACCAGTCAGGGAAGTCGCGTAAGTAGCCAAGACAGAATTTCTCAGAGTGATTCTCTATTCCTTGACCGGCTCAGAGGCCTGTCGATTCTTCGGGTGATGCTCGTTCATCTTGGGTTGTCCTGGTTTTTTACTCCATATTCCCAATTCGTTCATATGTTCTTGCCGCTATTGTTCTTCGTTGCCGGCGCAGTGTCATTCTACAGCTTCAAGAGAGCACCGAGCCTCGGTAACTACAGCCTGCGGCGTCTTCTGTCGGTTGTCATGCCATACTATGTGATTGTCATTGCTGCCTTCATCTTTATCTGGCTTATTGAGCTTCGAGTTCCTCAATTTCACGGAAGGGAAATTCTGGACTGGTTGTTCATAGACCCAGAGCGGGATCATATGCCTTTTCCAATGGGACAAGTATGGTTCATCCATGCGATGGCTATTATGGTGGTTGTCTCGCTTCCGGTTTTTGCCGTTTCCCGGAAACTGCCTTGGCCCCTTCTTTTGGGCACCTTCTGTTCTGTGCTCTTAACGGTTGTACATCAGATTTTTGACGTAAGTCATTATTTTTACCTGCTGGATCACAATTTTTATCAGGCGCTCAGTAACATAAGTTTCTTTTTCTTCGGAGCATTTTTTTTCTGCCTAAAAGAATTCTTCACCGCAAAAGTGAATTTTTTGTTTCTCTCTTTTTGTTTGTTTTTGCTTATTTTTAGTATTCTTGTTATTGACGTCGATATTAACATGGCGAAACATAGCTATGCGCCTACCTTTTATTATGTCTCTGGTGGGTTTTTCTCGATATTTTTGGTCGTAACTTTAAAATCTTTCATTACTAAAATTCTAAATAATAATGCATTGCTAAACAAATTCGTTATATTTCTGAGTGATAATGCTTACGCAATTTTCATGATCCATTCTCTGATAATAATGCTATCTGAAAAATATCTGAATTTAGTGGATGTTGCTGGTCGGCCAATTTTTGCGATTGCTAAGATTATAATTGTGGTTTTTGTAAGCTGTCTGATTTCTGCTCCGATAACGCGAGCATGTAAATTAATTGTTAAAAATATTCAAGATTTTATTTTTAGTCTAAAAAGTTCATTTGTTAAAAGTAATATATTTAATGAAAGTTCTACACCTGATTGATAGCAGCGGCTTCTATGGTGCGGAGAAGATGTTGATGACTCTTGCTCGTAGACAGGTCGATAGCGGAATTGATGTCTCGATTTTAAGTGCCGGGACCCCAGATGATGCTGCCAAAGCCATAGAGTTAGTTTGCGAACAGGAGTCGCTGAGGTGCATCCCATGGCGCATGAAGACGGGGTTTAATTTCAAGGCAGCTGTTGAAATAGCCGATTGGGCAACAGCAAACGGCTATACCGTGCTGCATTCACACGGATACAAGTTTAATATCCTGATGGGGCTATTGCGAAAAAAACACCGTCGGATTGCTTTGGTAACTACCATACATGGCTACACTGCAAGCAGAATATTTTCCAAGCTGTTCATCTATAAATTACTCGATTGCGCATTAAGTTTCAGACCTGACAGGGTCGTCGTTGTAAACGACGGTTTACGGAAAACGCTTTGGTCCAAAAATAATGTTCGCTTTATTCCTAATGGTATCGACGCTGATGATCCGGTTTTTTCATCCACTCCTGTCGATATCCCTGATAGTCAGTTCATCGTTGTAGTTGGCAGGCTATCGAGGGAAAAGGCTGTTGAAAGGGCAATCTCCGCATTTACGAGTATATCGTGTAAATATCCAAATTTGAGGTTACTGATTATCGGCGAAGGCCCTGAGCGTAAGGAACTTGAGAGGCTTGCACAAAACTCTGGAGAATCGGATCGAATTATTTTTACTGGATATAAGGATAATGCCGTTACGTATATAGAGAGGGCTGAAGCTCTGATAATTTCCTCAGAAAGTGAGGGCCTTCCGTTAACGCTGTTGGAAGCCATGCGGGTGCGGACACCAGTGGTAAGCACGCCGGTTGGAGGAATTTCCAGGGTTTTAGGTGGCGGGGAATACGGATATTTGTCATCAGACACAACAGAAAAGTCCCTTGCCGAAGCACTGATGCAACTTTTTAATAATCCGGGCCTGGCATCGGAAAAAGCCGACCGTGCACGTAACAGGTTTTTGGAAGAATACACATCCGAAAAGATGAATGAGCGTTATCTCGAACTCTACCAGGAAGTTTTATCACCATGAATGAAAAGTCTGCCATCTGGGTGACCTGGGAGTACCAGACCCGCAATGGGAGCCTGTCCAGGCTCCTGAAAGTCCCGCTATACGAAATTGTCTCGGAGAAGACTGGGTTGAGACGCTACGCTGAATCCTTGCTGAGAACTTTTCGCCTGATTCGCTCCGAAAAACCCCAGGTGGTTTTCTGTCAGAACCCCTCAATCGTTCTGAGTTTGTTCTGTGTTCTTTTCAAGAACTTTCTGTCTTACGCAGTCGTCGTAGATGAGCACAATGCTGGTTTGTTTCCCCTTGATGGTCAAAAAAAACTCTTGAACTGGATCGCCCGTTATATTGTTCGCAAGGCGGATGCCGTTATCGTTACCAACGATTCGCTTGCTGAAATTTGCAGCGATTGGTCAGGACGGCCAATAGTAATGGAAGATCCGCTGCCGGATTTTAAGGAAGAATATGCGATTACTCAGAAAGTTAAGAAAAATATGGTGGTGTGTGCCGGTAGACCGTTTGAGCTATTGTTTATATGTACCTGGGCACCGGATGAGCCCTATATGAACGTGCTTCAGGCTGCTAAGAGCTTTTCCAAGGATGCTCTGAGAATAACAATCACGGGGAATCACAGGAATAAAATCGACCCACTCGCTGTTCCCGACAATGTTCATCTCACCGGATTCCTCAGTAAGTCGGATTATGTGAATCATCTGGCCAAGGCAGATGGTGTTCTTGTCCTGACAACCCGGCAGGATTGTCTGAATTGCGGCGCCTATGAGGCTGTTTCATTGCTTAAACCCGGTATTCTCAGCGACACCTCTGCGCTGAGGGGGTATTTTGCCAGTGGATTCGTGTTTACCGATAATAGTGCTGAAAACTTGGTAGAATGCATTAAATTGCTGATGGAGCAAGCCCGCTCGCTCCGTGCAGGCGTCAGAGATCTTAAAAAAGCATGTGAGAACAACGATATTGCCAACTATAGTAAAATAAGAGAGTTTCTTGAAAAACTGGTTTAGAGTTATTCTTAAGACAGGCAAAGTAG
Organism: Marinobacter sp. MBR-99; assembly: GCF_040547575.1. Taxonomy (NCBI): domain Bacteria; kingdom Pseudomonadati; phylum Pseudomonadota; class Gammaproteobacteria; order Pseudomonadales; family Marinobacteraceae; genus Marinobacter; species Marinobacter sp. MBR-99. Next base: position 137,834 of record NZ_JBEPPY010000001.1, read on the forward strand.
TGAGTATCGTTGCAGGAGATAACAGACACTGGCGGGGTGTTCGCCAAAGTTACTGAAGCGTTTGTTAGGAAAAACAGTTAAATTTCCGCTAGGTGCGTTCTCTCTAGGGGCGCAACGTTGAACATTTCGGGAGAATATTTATGTGGCGGCTGACAGGGCTTTTGTTTGGAACCTTTAGTGTCATGCAGGTTGTTATGGCGGCACCCTCTATTGATTCCATCCAGGGAGTGTTGATCGACGGCGAAACGATCGTCTTGAACGGGCAGGGCTTCACTGATAAGGAGCGTGAGCGTCCTCTTCTATGGTGGAAGGCAGACGATGGGATGACGCCTAGTGCCTTGGGACGAAAGAAATCTTTTGACCAGCCACTTAAAGGCGAAATATCGCGTAAACATGTTAGCCCAGGGTCATTTCAGTCGTATCGTTTTGATCATGGTAACGCCGGTGCGTCGATAGATAAACAGTCATTTGATTCTAATCGCGCTTTCGTCCACAGAAAGGTTATGGATGATTTTGACATAACCAAGGATTTTGCACTTCGTGCTCGTGTTACTGATGTAGTTGGAAATTTTGAAGTAGGGCAGATCGTTGAAGGTGCGATGTCTGGTGCTACAGCAAGAATTTTAAGTATTGATGAAGACTCAGACCGCCCATCTTTGTTTTTCCAGTCCGACTTTGGGACTGTGAGCCAAACTGACCCGATAGATTTCATTTTCGGTGAAGATATGACCTCGCCGACAGGCTCAGCCAAAAATTCTGAGGGTAGTGAACAATTTCCAACAGGCCTTTTGAGGACTTTTAATTACAAAATTATAAGATTCGCCGGCGCTGATCAGAACAATGTTTGGCTAGGTGCTCAGGGGCGCCATAATAATGTATACAAAGTCACTCCGGAGTACACAGACAGAACGAGAGGGGGTGACGATATGGAGTTTGATTACACCCAGAAGAAGGGGCAGTGGCGGCACGAGCAGGTCTTATATAAAGCATCTGATATAGGTGAACAAAACGGCGTTTGGCAAACTGCGGTAAATGGACGAATTCACCACGATCTGCCGATCATGACAAGAGATTCCAGTCGACCCTCGCCTTATAGTACGATTGCACAGAGCGAGGTTTCAAATGGCGCCCAATCAGGATCATGGGTATATTATGACTCTTTATACATTGATGAGTCATGGCATCATATCGCTATTTGTGCTGAAAGCGAATGGAGCAAGTGCACCAAAAAAGAAGTTCAGATACCTGTGTCTTGGAAGAATGATCGTATTGAAGCGGTTGTCAATCTGGGTGTTTTCGACAACGCTGTTGAATTGTTCTTTTATGTCGTTGATAAAGATGGTGTAGCAAACTCCAAGGGATACAGATTTTGTCCGGAGTGCCCAACACCGATCAATATTGATGTCAAATAGGAGCTAATGCACGATGCTGCTGTTTGGTTGTGTTTTTTCATGCATCGACCGATTGGGTCAGGGAGTTTGATGGTTGCTGAACCAAGGAAAGGATCAATCGGTCGAGTCGTTGCGCGGGTTCGCTATTCTACTGGTGCTTGGTCTGCACTCGACGAATGATGGTGCTATTGTGCCCGCGCAGGCGTTTTACGATTATCTAGCTTACTCGTTTCAGAATATTCGTATTCCGCTATTTACCATTCTTTCGGGTTATCTTTTTGGGCTTCGCCCGGTCGGTAGGGGTTGTTTTGGTCAATTCCTTGGGGGAAAGGTTCGTCGTATTCTAATTCCGTTAATCGTAGTGGCTTCACTGGAGTTTATTGCGAAAAGTACCTTGCCGGGCGTTAACAATCCGGAATCATTGGGTGATATCTGGAAAGCGTTTCTTTTTCCTTATGAGCATTATTGGTTTTTGCAGGTCATTTTTCTCCTGTTCCTGCTTTTTGGCTTTCTGCATTCCGTAGACCTTCTGCCGTCCTGGCGTAATTGGTTGGTCATTGCTGCATTGAGTCTTCTGTTATATTTAGGCTTTGGGTATACAGGTCTCTCTTTGAGCGTTTTTTCCCTGGGTGCAACAACGTACTTGGTGCCGTTCTTTGTGTTAGGTTTTGGTATTGCCCAGCATGGTGAACGCTTGATGCACAATCGTATGATTTTGATATGGTTAGTTGTTTTTACGGTTACTTTCAGCTACCAGCAATACCTGTGGTTTGCCGGTGCTCCGGGTGAGGCTTCAAAGCGGTCATTAACAGGGCTTGTGGTTGCACTTTCGTCAGGGTGCCTGTTGCTGCGTTTTCGGGTTCCGGTTTGGGGCTTGGCTACTGTCGGGAGTTACGCATATGTTATCTATCTCTATCAGGGGTTTGGGCTGTCCCTGGGAAGGCGAATAATGTCGGTTCTTCCAGAAATCAATCCTCACATTTACTTTATTGGTTTAATCGCCACAGCAGTGATTTTCGGGATTTTAGTTGAGAAAATTGGAAAGCGAATACCCTACCTTAGAATGGCATTGTTGGGCATTAAGAAATGATCATTGCCAAAAGGAATTAAGTTTAAATGGAAGACAGGTTAGAAGGCCTCGTTTCAGTCCTCGTCCCATCCTTCAATCGGGCAGAATACATAAGAGAAACCGTGAACTCTGTCCTGACTCAGGACTACTCGAACGTTGAGTTGATTGTCGTGGACGACGGCTCCACCGACGGCACTTTTGAAATTCTCTCTGAATACGCCGGGCAGGGCAAATTGAAGCTGCAGACGCATCCGGGCCGGGTAAATAAAGGGCAGTCTGCGGCTCTGAACCTCGCGCTGGAGGCGGCATCTGGTGACTTTATCGCTATCCTCGACAGCGACGATCTGTTTTTGCCCGGCAAACTCAGCGCCCAAGTGGAGTATTTGAACCAGCACCCGGACGTGGGACTCGTGTATGGAATGGGTGAGGGGATCGATGGCAGCGGCCAGTGGCTTTACGATATCCATTCGCCCGATCATGTTGAACCTAATGATCCCAATGCTGTTTTGTTGGATTGTTACGTTCTTCTGCCACAGAATTCGCTTGTTCGACGATCTGTTTATGATCAGGTAGGTTGCTTCGAGGAGGACTTTCGGGCCGCTCAGGACCACGACATGCTGGTTCGCATTGCAGAGAAAACCCGTTTTGGTTTTATTCCAATCAAGGTGTTTCAGTATCGTCGTCACGGTGATTCGATTAGTAATAACGGTCTGAGACGGCGCTGGACCAATGGCTTTGAAATTGTCCGCCGCGCCAAAGCGCGGTACCCCTACCGAGCATCCACTATCCGCAAACGCAATGCACTGCTTAACTTTCGCATGGCCCAGGTCTGCTGGCAGGAGAATCGATATATTGGTGCGCTCGGTTATCTGTTAAAATCCGGCCTTCTTGACCCTGTACGGGCGTTAAAGGTTATAACGTGCAGGGAGCAGATAAGGTAGAGCCACCAGCAGGTCGAGGCGAGGGAATGCAGCCCAGGGAACCAATAGTTTTCGTTATAGACCAGTTTCTTAACCCCTATGCCGGAACCGAAAGCCAGTTTTTCAAATTGCTGGAGCGGGTATCCTCGGTCGGTTTTGAGCCCCGGTTGTTGGTGTTTAGAGGGTCTGCCTATACAGATACCAATCCCATGCCGTGCCCGGTGGATGTTCTGGGCCATTATCGCTTGTCTTCGCCCCGTACCTGGTGGGCGCTGTGGCGCTACGGGCGGCGTCTTCGCCGGCAGGGCGTTCGGCTGGCCCACGTTTTTTTCAACGATGCTTCCCTGATTTGCCCCCCTGTTTTTAGAGCCTGCGGCATTCAAACCCTGATTTCCCGTCGAGATATGGGCTACTGGTACACACCGGCTATTGTGCGCTTACTCAGGTTTACCGGCCGCTGTGTGTCCGGGGTAGTGGTAAACAGTCAGGCGGTGGGCGAGGTTACTGCAGCTATGGAAGGCTACAGGCCGGAACAGATCCATGTTATTTACAATGGTTACGATGCAGAGGCACCTTCAGAGTCCGAACCTGCATCGGTACCTGAGCTTCAAGCACTGTCGGAAAAGGGGCCCGTTGCCTTGCTGGTGGCGAATATTAGGCCAATAAAGCGCATTGAAGATGCGCTGGCTGCGGTTTCGGTGCTGGCAGAACGGGGCCATTATCTGGCGCTGGCGTTGATTGGTGGGGGTGATACGGAAGCCCTTCAACAGCAGGCCAGTCAACTTGGCATTGGCGACCGGGTTTTATTTATGGGTCGCCGGCCTGATGTAACCCGTTGCCTGGCCTATGGCGTGGTTGGCCTTTCCTGCTCGGAATCAGAGGGTTATTCAAACGCGGTGGTTGAATATATGCAGGCAGGTTTGCCAGTGGTGGCATCGGATGTGGGTGGCAACCGTGAAGCCGTTGTAGACGGCGAAACCGGCTGGCGATACCCGGCCGGGAATGTTAGATCCCTGGCCGATCGCCTGGAAACCCTGCTTGCCGATGGAAACACAGCCCGCAATATGGGGCAGGCGGGCAGGGCCCTAGCCCGCCAAAGGCACGATTTACAGGCCATGATCAACGCCCATGCCAGGGTGTACGCACGCCTGATCAGCCAGCGTGAAAAGAGGGCCCTATGAACCTTTCACCGATGGTACGTTTGCTCGGAAAATGGGGTGGTTACAGCCTGGCCCGAAACCTCACGGTCCGTCAGCCAAGAATGCTGATGTACCATCGTTTTATAATGGCGGATTCCGACCCACGTGTGGCAGGGGTAAGTTCCGAAAGTTTTGAGCAGCAGGTTGCCCACATTGCCCGCTATTACCATCCAATGACAGTCAGTGACATGGTACGGGGCTGCTTTGAGGGCGAGCCGTTACCAAAACACGCCATTGCGGTTACGGTGGATGATGGTTATGAAGATTTCTACCACATCGCCTGGCCAATTCTGAAGCGCTACAGAGTACCAGCCACTTTTTATGTCACCACCGGGTTTGTGGATGGCCGGCTTTGGCTTTGGCCTGACCAGTTAACCTGGATTTTGGAGCATGCGCCTGCTCCGGGCCATCCCCCAGCCCCGTTTACCGATGGCACGGAAAATGTGTTGCCGCCCTCTGGGCCTGATGATCAAATTAGGTTGTTTGGACGCCTTGTCGCCTACCTGCTCCGGATTCCCGATGGCAAAAAGCATGAGTTTCTGAAGGCCCTTGCCCGGCACTGGCAGCTTTCCATCCCTGAAAAAGCACCAGCCTGGGCCCGGGCTGCAAGCTGGGACCAGCTTGGGGAAATGCAGGCTGAAGGGTTGGAAGTGGGGGGGCACACCGTTACTCATCCCAGTCTGAGCCAGGTGAGCCTGGAACAGGCCCGGGAAGAAATTATGGGTACACGGGACGCTCTGGTGGCAAACCTTGGCGATGCGCCAAGGTCTTTCTGTTACCCCAATGGTACACAGGAGGATTTTGTTGGCTCGCAGGTGCCGCTGATAAAACAGGCCGGATTTACCGGGGCCGTAGTCGCTTTTGCGGATGCCCAGGGCCAGTGCCAGCGCTTCGCCATGCGGCGACATTCAGGCTCAGACAGCTTGTTTCAATTCCACAAGGCCGTATCTGGGGTGGAATACCTTGGTTACAGGCTAAGAAATACCCGCCGGAGTACAGCCTATGAATAATGCGCGGCCCGGGCTGGCCGGTCTCCGGAAGGATATTGCCGTCAGCGGGTTTACGTTTTTTCTGTTCATGTATTTTCTGGTGGACTTCTTTCTGCATCTGTCTGCCCGCGTGCCCGCCTACGGTGCCCTGCGCCCGACTTTACTGCTTGTAGTGCTGATCACCGTGCTGTTGGTGTTACAGAAGGAAAAGCTCAAAGGCTGGACAGAAGATCCCGTTGTGCAGGCCATGTTGGTTTTTCTGGGCTATCTGGTGCTGTCACTGCCACTCGTGGAATGGCCGGGCAGCGTTATCCGCAACAATCTGGCGGAATTTGTAAAAGCCATTGTGTTTCTTTTCTTCACGGTGCTGATTGTAGACAGCGAAAAGCGCCTGAAAATTTTTCTGATGGTGTTTGTGGGTTGTCAGTTGATTCGGGTATTTGAACCGCTGTTTCTGAATATTACCCAAGGGTATTGGGGCAGCAGGACACACTTGGGTGGTGGAGAATTCTCCCAACGGCTTTCAGGTGCACCTTCGGATGTGATTAACCCTAACGAACTGGGGTTTGTAATCGCAACGGCGATTCCGTTTCTGCATTACCTTGTATGGTCCGGGCGATTTACCGCAAAGCTGTTCTACCTTGCCACGATGCCTCCGCTACTTTATGCCCTGATTCTCACCCAGTCTCGAGGCGCGTTTCTGGCACTGCTCGTTGTGGCCTGGATGATTTTCAGAGAGTCCAACCGGAAAGTAATGCTGATTGTCATTGCGGTTGCGATTGGTATTGCTGGTTGGAGTGTGATGTCTGCAGATCAGAAAGACCGGTATCTTTCTTTGGTAGGCATGTCTGAATCGGGGAACGTTGCCAGCGCAGAAGGGAGAATGCGCGGCATGATGAATGAGTTCGCTCTTGGCTTTAGTCGGCCTGTTGTTGGTCATGGTCTGGGCACAACGCCTGAGGCAAAGGTAAATATTGCAGGGACAAGAGGCCAGGCCGCCCATAACTTTTATGCAGAAATTCTGATTGAAACTGGTATTCTTGGTTTTGTGCTGTTCATGCGTTTCCTTTTTAAAATTTATGGCAAGTTCCGGGAAAACAACCGACATTTAGGTAGCTCAATTCCCGGTCGGTCGCCGCCTTTCTACAATAACCTAAACAAGGCATTGATCGCCGTTTTCTGGATGTACGTGGTTTACAGCACCAACTATTGGGGTCTGTCCCAATATTACTGGTATCTTTTTGCAGGAATGCTGATTGTGTTTTCAAAGCTGCTGACAGGAAAACTGGCCGTTACCGGAACAGATGTGGATAAAGGTGGGAAGTTAATCCAGCAACGGTTTGGACGGGTGTGGCAAAAACATAATGAAGTTGCCAATGGGATGGCGCAAAGATGAATATTTTGATGACAGCACTTCAGCCAGGCGGTGGTATTCGAACTTTTTTCCGCTATGTATATGGTCACCCAGCGTTTAATGATTGTGTTTTTACTCTTGTGGCACCGGACCAAGGTTTAGGTGATTACTTATCTGAATTTCTTCCTCCTGGTCGAATAGAGCTGGTACCAGCCAGTCGCGGTAAGTGTGGATACATAAAGCAATTAAGAGGATTTGCCAGAGGCGGGTCGTTTGATCTGGTTCACTCCCATGGGTTTTCTGCAGGAATCTTGTTGCAGATTGCAATGACTGGAATTAAAACTCCTCATTTGATGACGGGGCACGATATGTTTACTGCCCCCTTATTTTCAGGTTTGAAGGGGCAAATAAAACGACTAATGATTGGTTTTTTTTTACAGCGAATTACTGCTATTCATGCCGTTACGGCTGATGCGAAGAATAATATTCTTGAGTTTTTTCCTTCTATTCCCGAGAGGCGTGTGCATGACATTCTACATGGTATTGAAACTGAAAAGTTTCAAGCAGGTCTTGCTCATGATGTGAGGGCGGATATTGGGCTTTCGCCAGATGTACCATTGGTCGGATTCTTCGGGCGGTTTATGAGCCCAAAAGGTTTTAAGGTGCTTGTAGATGCTATCGATCATATTAACCGGAATTTAATAACCGAGCAGACTCCACATGTTGCCACCTTTGGCTGGGGTGGTTTTATTCGGGAAGATTACGCTTACCTGGAAGAGCTCGGGCTTAAAGACTATTTCCACCAGATGCCCCAGACCAATAATATGGCCGGTGCATTGAAAGGTGTGGACGTGGTGGCCATGCCTTCACGCTGGGAAGCCTGTGGATTGCTTGCCATGGAGGCGCTCGCTGCGGGCGTGCCTATCGTTGGCAGTGATTGCGCAGGCCTGAGGGAGGTGCTGGATGGTTCGCCAGCCCGACAGGTACCCGTTGGCAACGCCCGGGCCCTGGCTGATGCGCTTTTGGACGAAATAAACAATCTGGAACAAAGGCGGGATGCCTTTCAGGCATATCAGTCCGAAGCCGTGGAACGGTTCGCTATTGATCGTCCGGCACGGGCGCTTGCGGATCTTTACCGGCAACTAGGCACTCGGGCATTCTGATATGGTTCGCATGCTAATGGTAAACACTGGCTCTAATGTGCTGGTGATGTTCGTAAAGCTGGTGATCACTTTTTTCATGACGCCGGTTTTTATTCATAACCTTGGCAAATACGATTACGGCCTGTGGGAGATGATTGGTGCGGTTATCGGCTACATGGGCATACTCGATCTTGGCCTTCGCCCCGCTATAAGCCGTTATGCCGCCAGGCATCTGGCAGAGAAGGATGAAACCGCACTTCAGTCTGTCTATATGTCTGCGCTCGCCTTCATGGCGGTGGTCGGCCTACTGCTGTTTGTGTTCTTTTTCGCATGGGGATTTTGGTTTGGCGGTGCACTAGCCCCGGAGGGTGAGCCCCATCAAAAGTACACGTTGTTCCTGATTATTATCGGCGCCTATCTTCTGATTTCTTTTCCTGGATATGTGGCCGAAAGTTACCTTGAAGGCTTTCAGAAGTATTACCTGAAAAACAACATCACCATTGTGAACTCGGTGGTGGGATCTGTACTGCTATATAGCCTGATTACACCGGAGAACGGATTGGTGCTTCTCGCGGGCATTAATGCGATTGGGCTCACGGTTAAGTATCTGCTGTTCATGTGGATTCTCTCGCGCCCGGCCTACGGTGCCATTCGCGCCCAACGGGAGATGTTTTCCCGAGTGAGGCTTCGGGAGCTTATCGTATTCGGATTCAAGTCGTTTGTTCAGGGCATCGCGACCCGTGTTGAGAATGCTACAGACGTTCTGGTTATTGGCTTGATTTTGGGGCCCGCTATGGTGCCGTTTTACAGCATACCCGCAAACCTGACGCAACATATTCGCGGACTGGGCTGGACGTTGACTCATGCCTTTATGCCTCTGTTCAGTGGGTTAAGTGCCAAAGCGGAGGATGCGATGATCCGGCGGGTATTCCTGGTGTCATCGCGCTATGTGGTCAGTATTTTGATGGCAATGGGTACAGGCGCATTGCTATTGGGCGTTCCTTTTATCAATGTTTGGCTGGGTCCGGAATTTGGTGAGAAGGCCAAATACCTGATTGTTTTTCTGGTAATTTTTACCATTCTTCCGTTTATCAATCCGTTTGCTAGCCGTTACCTCACGGCGATTAACAAGCATGGTATTTTTGCCAGGCTTACACCCATCGCTGCCAGTATAAACATCGGGCTCAGCTTGGTTCTGGTGCACCCTTTTGGTTTGGAAGGCGTGGCCTTTGCCTCTGTGGTACCGGCGCTGATCTTTGTACCTTTGTATCTCCGCTATACCTGTAGACATTTGGAGCTTCCGGTTTGGGATTATCTCCGTGGGGCTGTGCTGCCTGCATTTGTACCTGCAGGCGTCATGGCATTGGTTCTGTTGGGTATGGGGGAGTATCTGGTCTACGACTCCTACGCTGATATTGTAGCCGGCGCACTTCTGAGCAGTCTTGCCTGGCTTGTGGCGTTTTGGTTGCTGGTATTAAACAGAGAAGAGCGAAAGTATCTGGGTGACCGTATTGCTCGTATGGCGGGAAGGAAATAAGGGATGTGTGGTTTTGCCGGATTTGTTAGTACAAAACCGTTTTCTGACGCGGAACATGTTCTAGAGCAGATGGGTCGTGCTATCGAGCATAGGGGCCCCGATGGTGCGGGGATATGGTTTGACCACAGTTTGTCCCTCGGTCTGAGTCATCGTCGCCTGTCGATTATTGATCTTTCGGAGTTTGGCGCCCAGCCGATGGCGTCGGAGTCTGGCCGTTTTGTTATTGCATTCAATGGTGAAATATATAACTTTCGCCTGCTGCGCAAAGAGTTGGAATCCAAAGGTGCGATATTTCGAGGGCATTCAGATACTGAAGTCATGCTTGCAGCATTCGAGGCCTGGGGGGTCGAAGCGGCCCTCCAGCGACTTTCAGGGATGTTCGCTTTTGCGTTAGTGGACAAGCGGTTCCGTAAGCTTTATCTGGCAAGGGACCGAATGGGGGAGAAGCCCCTGTACTATGGCTGGCAGGGTGAAAGCCTGCTTTTTGGTTCAGAGCTTCGGGCATTACGCCAACACCCCGATTGGCAGGGGGCAATTGATACATCCGTCCTGCCTGCACTTCTGCGCCACAATGTGATTCCGGCACCTCGCACGATACACCAGAGTATATGCAAGCTACCGCCGGCCTCCTATGTGTGTCTCGATCTGGATCACCCTCAGTCCGGTCAGCTGGCCGAGACCAAGCGTTATTGGAAGCTGGAAACCTGCTTTGAGGAGCGGTCTGGGTTCACGTTAGATAGTGCTGCAGATGAGCTCGAACGGCTCCTGAAGCAGTCAATCAGTGACCAAATGGTGTCTGATGTACCTTTAGGTGCCTTCCTGTCTGGTGGCATCGACTCTTCTACAATCGTCGGGATTATGCAGAGCCTGGCCAGCCAGCCGGTGCGTACCTTCAGTATTGGTTTTCATGAGAAAGGTTTCAATGAAGCGGAGCATGCAGCGGCCGTTGCTAAACATCTGGGCACGGAGCATACCGAGCTCTATGTGACGGAAAGAGAAGCAAAGAACCTGGTTCCAGAAATCCCCGGCATTTACGATGAACCCTTTGCAGATTCATCGCAGATACCAACGTATCTGGTTAGTCAGATGACGCGAAAGCATGTAACTGTGGCACTTTCGGGAGATGGGGGGGACGAGCTGTTTTGTGGCTATACCCGGTACCCGGGCATGCTGAGCGCCTGGAACAAACGTTCATCGATTATCAGCCACCTCAAGCGAATTGCTGGCAGTTTACCGCCCGGGCTTTCCGCCAGGTTTATCCGTGCAATAGTATCTTCCCAGAAGAGCCGAAGCCTGGAGGGAATCCGGTATCAGTTGCGCAGAATTCAATCGATCGCTGGCGCCCGCGACCTTTCGGACTTTTATAGGCGGTCTGTTTCCCTGTGGCCAGATCCTGCAATGGCGCTGAAGGATGCTGGCGAGTACATTTATGGATTGAACAGGACGCTCGCCGAGGGAATCCCGGGTAACAGCCTTAAGACACTGATGTGGCGGGATCTTAACTGGTACCTGCCGGATGATATCCTCACCAAAGTGGACCGGGCCGCCATGGCCTGCAGCCTGGAAACACGGATCCCGATGCTGGATCCGGCGATTGTGTCGTTTGCATTGGGGCTTCCTGAAGGTCTCAACCTGCAGGGAGGTGTTGGCAAGCAAGTTCTGCGTGCTGTGCTGTACCGTTATGTACCCAGACAGCTGATCGACCGACCAAAACAGGGATTTGCAGTGCCGGTTGCCGCCTGGTTAAGAGGGGGGCTACGGGAGTGGGCCGAGGAACTGTTGGCGGAACACCGGCTAAATGATCAGGGTTACTGGCACACAAAGAGAATTCGCTGGTTGTGGGAAGAGCATCTTTCTGGGAGAGAAGACTACAGCTTTGAACTTTGGGGAATTTTGATGTTCCAGTCCTGGTTTGACCACAACCAATCATGAGGAGTTGCTTTGAATAGCCCGCCAGTTTATCTGATGGATTGCGAACAGCGTTGCGCCGAGGGCGTATTGTATTCGCTTGCGCGTAATGGCTGCCGGGTAATTGGACTTACCTCAGTCTCTTTCTTCCCGATGCGATTCTCCAGGCACCTGGCTTCCTGGTATTCCTCCCCAACGTTAAGTGAAGGGTTCGAAGAATATCTCCAGTTTCTTAAAAGCCTTCCTGAAGCCGGCGTTATCCTGCCTTCTGGTGACTTGAGTGTGAAATTTCTTGCCCGCTATTTCCGGGAGCTGACTGATGCTGGTTTTATGCTGAGTGTTCCCAGGACCGGTGATCTCGAAACCTTGTTTGACAAGCTCAGCTGCAACCGGGCATGTGCAAATGCCGGAATTCCGGTCGCGAAGACCTGGTCTTTGTCTGAACTGGAAGACGATCCCACGATTATCGAAAGATTGCGCTGGCCGGTTATTGTTAAACCTACAGCTCTTGCCGGAGGCAATTACCGCAAGGTTGAAGGGCCGGGGGAGTTGGAGCAGGCAATTGACTGTATTTCCGGTATTGTCCAAAAGGAATCAGTAAGACTGAATGAATCCGGTGTTGTGATTCAGGAGTGGATTGACTCAGGAATGACAGACAACTGGAGTTGTGACGTGTTTTGTGACAGTCAGGGTCGGGTTGTCGATCATGTGACCATTCAACGGGTCAGGACATCGCTCAATGAAAAGGGGACACCGACTAGCCGCATGTACTGTGGCATATTCCGTCCGGAGCCAAGGCTCCTTGAGCGTACTGAACAGTTGTTGAAAGCGCATCGCTGGAAGGGGTTCGCTCATGTAGAGTTCATATACTGCAGTCGAGATGAGGAGTTCTATCTGACGGAGGTGAATCCTCGCCTGCCTGGGTACTCCTATCTGCTCAGTGCCACAGGCCATGAGCAAGGGTGGTACTACGTAGCCGATCTGATTGGGGTAGATTATGCCAGCCAGGGTAAGGATTCCGGCGTCGTTTATTTTGAGTCTTTGCGGTATCCGGGCGACCTGACTGATGGCGTTGTGAATGCCGTTCGTGGAAATCTCGATATTTCCAAGTTGCTTTCAAGTTACTGGCGAGCGATTTTCAGTCGTGATCAGGTCGTTATTGACTATTTTAACCGTAAGGATCTTGGGCTCACGTTTGGTCTTGTTTTGTTCAATGTCAGGACATTTATTGAGAAGGCTATCAGTTTTATTCGCAGGCGGATGTTGAAGCATGACTTTGCCAGGAAAGCTTGAGCGACCAATTCTGCGTTATGGGATTCTGGGTGGACTTCCCATATCGGAAGAGAGGCTTTCTCGCGTGTCCTCAAGATCCAGTTGGTCTACAGGGAGACCAGGCAGGTTAGGGGGCTCCATATGCTTTGAGGAGCCTGCTGGTGCGCTGCGAGTCCGAAGCCAAGGATCAGGCTACGCTGGATGAATATTGCCCGGATTGGCGTGATCGTCTTCGCCAGGGAAACTTCCTGATATGCGTGGTGGATGAAGAGCGTATGGCGGGGTTTGGTTGGGGGCGGTGACAGCGTGAATTGGGGTTCACTTATGTGGATTCCTGCCTGGGCATGTCTCAGGACATTTTCTATATCTATGACTGTTGCACGATGGCTGAGCATCGTGGCAAGGGAGTCTACCAGGTTGTCTTGACGTCGTTAGCAAAGGTTGCCAGGGAACATCCGGTTGATGTGGCGTGCCGATGGAACAACACTGGCTCTATCCGAGGATTAGGAAAGGCTGGATTTATGCTGGACAGGATCTTTGTGTGCTTCGAAGTAATTGGGCTGCGTTTGAGATTTAACTACTGAAATGCCTGAGGACATTCAAGAATGACGAAGGATGGAACCATGGACGAGAATCCGCTTGTAACCATAATTACACCTACATATAACCGCGCCGACTTCTTGCCCTATGCAGTTGAAAGCGTGTTGGCACAGACGTTCCGTGATTTTGAGCTTCTGGTTATCGATGACGGGTCTACCGACAGCACACGGCATCTGATGGAAAGCTATACCAAGGATTTGAGAGTCAGATATTTCTACCAGCCCAACCAGGGGCAGAGCGTGGCAAGAAACAGGGGGCTTGAAGAGGCCCGCGGTGAGTTTATCTGTTTTCTTGACTCGGATAATGCCTGGTTGCCGGATAAGCTGCAAAAATCACTGGATGCGTTCCGGGCACATCCCGACGTTGACGTGATCTATGGGGATTTCGTTGAGATTGATGAGACTGGCGCTGAGCTTGGCACTAACAAGATGAAGCGACATACCGGCCACATAACTTTCGAGCTACTCAAAGATAACTTTGTCAGCATGAATACCACCATGACTCGCCGTCAGTGCTTTTCAGAGATGGGCGGCTTCGACGCCGCTGATCGCCTGGCAGAGGACTATGGTTTGTGGTTGCGATTTTCCACCCGTTACCGGTTCTATTATTTGCCCGAAGTACTTGGCTACTACCGTGTAATGGAGGATCAGATTTCTTCTGACAAAGTACGCCGGTTGGATGCAAACGAAAGGCTGCTGCTCTCCTTTCTGGATACCTACACAGGCTGTGTGACATCGAAACAAAGAAGGCGTGGCCTGAGCCACTTTTACCTGAGGCGGGCCAGACTGCTTGCGACAGAAAAGCAATTCGCAAATGCCTACAAAGATATCCTCAGAGCCGCAAAACAGGATCCGTTCTGGCAAGGGCCATGGCGGGGTGCTGCGAAGGTTACTTCAAGGGCGGTGAAACTGTGATTTGCGGTAGCGCCGCCTTACGGGTGGAACTGCTGGATGAACATGCATTCGCAGCTTTGCACTTTGACTGGGTGGAATTGTTGGCAAAGAGTAATGCCGACCCATTGTTTATGAGCTGGCCCTGGCTCTATAGCTGGTGGGAAACCTGGGGCGAAAGCCTTGGCCTTGAACTGATGTTGTTAGGGGTTTACCAGGCAAATGATCAGCTCGTCGGGATTGCACCGATGTATCGACACAAGATTCCGCTCAGCGTCGGAATGACAGTAACTCGAGTGCATTTTCTGGGTAATGCGTGGAGGGTGAGCCCTACGGTGCGTACCGAGTATGTAGGGCTGGTGGCTAAGTCTGAGCTTGAATCTGACGTTGCTTTGGCTGTTGCAGCGTATCTGAAAACGTTGACCTGGGATGAGTTGGTGATTCCCGATAGCCAAGAGGAAGGGGGGGGGAGCGCTGGGGCGCGCTTTGGCTGAAGCTTGCAGAGCGACCCCGGTGGTGAGGAGTGAATCCATGGGGGTGTGTATTGATACGGCCTTTCCCATTGAACCGTGGCTGGCCAGTCTTGGTCCCAACACCCGCCGTAAAGCGTTTAACCGACGATGCTTGTTCGAGAAGCAATTAGGTGGGAACTGGCAGTTCTGTGAAAATAATGGAGGTTCTCAGACGGCGTTTCTCGACCAGCTCAACCGATTTCACGTAAAGCGATGGGAAAAGCCCTGTTTTGATGAAAAAGCATGCCAGTTTCATTTAAAGCTGCTTTCAAGGTTGTCTGATAAACAACACGCGTTAATGTCTAGGCTCGTGGTCAATGGACAGGTGGTCTCGGTGCTCTATGACATACAGGCGGGAGCCAGAGTTTACAACTTGCAATCTGGTTATGATGAAAACTTAAATGCCAAGTTATCTTTAGGCACTTTGCACTTGGGGTATGCTATTGAGCAAGCTTTTCAGGATCCTGAAATTAATAAGTATGATTTGTTGGCAGGTTCCGGTAAAAATACTTTCTATAAGGCAAGGTTTAAAGGTCGACAGGTGAGTTTCCCAACGGTTGACCTTGTGCGGTCTCCGGTGTTGCGCACGGCTTACCGGCTCCGGTCCTGGTTGCCTGGAGGGCTGGTTTCTCGTATTAATCTTGTGTTCAGGCTGTAGAGGTTCTAAGGAAGACAGTAATGCCGAACGAAAGGACTCAATCAATCCATGTGTTGCATCGCACAATTCCATTTGCTCTAAGCCTTCTGGCGCTTGGCTGGCTGATCTTCCCCACGGTGCAGGGTATTGTTAGCCGCTGGTTCAAGTTTGATGAATCGTATTCCCATGGGCTCCTGCTGCTTGCGGTGTCCCTCTTTCTGACAGGCCGGACCTGCCGGAGATATCGGGTCCAGCCCGGTTTCTATCCTCTTTGGCTGATTCCGTTCCTGCTCGCCCTTATCGGTTATGGGCTCGGCGATATACTGCGTATTCAGGCCGTCCAACAGATTGTTGTGGTGCCTTTGTTACTTGGCGTGCTTGCAGTTTTCATGGGGTGGCGCCAGGTTAGACATTTCATTGTGCCTGTTGGCCTTCTGATATTTACCGTGCCGGTTTGGGATTTTCTTTCCTGGACACTTCAGGTCATAACGGTGGAGATCAACCGGGTACTGCTGGGGCTTATGGATATAGAGTTCCGCGTGGAGGGGGTGTTCGTTTACCTGATTGGGGTAGGTACCTTTGAAGTGGCTCACGGCTGTTCTGGATTGCGTTATCTGCTGGTGGGGCAGTCATTGTCAGTTATCTATGGAGAGCTGAACCTCCGGCGATTACGCTCCAGGGTCATTATGTTTTGTTGTGGCGTCCTGTTCGCTTTGATCGCTAACTGGATACGGGTATTCGTGATCATCTATATGGGTTACGAAACGAACATGGAGACCAGCCTTATTGATGACCACGACAATTTCGGCTGGTGGGTATTTGCAGCGACGCTGGTGCCGTTATTCCTGATAGGACGGATGCTGGAGACATCCTCGAGAGAACAAATGATGGGCCTGGGCGATCGGGACGAGGACCAACCTGTCGCGGATCGGTCTGGTCGCACCCGAGTGGCTGTAGGTGCCGTCGTTATGGTAGCGCTTCCGTTAATTTTTTGGGTCGCACTGCCCTCCGGTGAACATAAGATACGCTCTGAGCCAGCCCAAATTAATCTCCGGCTTGATGGTGAGCAGTTTGGTTCGTTGTTTTCCAGTAATCTTGAAGGGTGGCGACCGCAGGTTCGCAATCCCGATAGACTATACGTGCAGACGCTATTTGACCGAGGGAGGGTTGAGCCGGATCAAGGCTTGGCAGAGCGGCTTTTAGTGAGTATCTACAGCTATGATTTCCAAAGGCACTCAGCGGAGTTGGTTCAGTATTCTAATCGCTTATATGATCGTGAGAGGTGGCATCCTGAAAACGTCTTTACAGTGGGCGCCCCTGGGTCGGTATCCTTGCGAGGCGTTACGTTACGCGACAGAGTTTCCGGTGAACGGCTACACCTCGCCTATACATACTATGTCGAAGGGCTTTGGGAAACTGATGACCTTAAGGCCAAGTTGGCCCAGATTCGGGGATTCGTTAATCCGCGAGAGGATGCCTCCTTGATAATCTATGGGGTTTCTTGCGAAGACTGTAACGGATTAGAGCGACTGGAAGAATTGATCTTGGGTACATTCAGTCGTATCGTCGAATCCATTGATCAACATTACGCTCCCCACTGACCAGTTGAGGTCTGAGACTTGCGGACTGGCCCATGGGGAAGAGGGGCAACTAACTCGCTGATAGCGGCTCGAAGGTTTTCAGTAAAGGCTTTGTGGTTTGAGGAATACCATTGCTCGGCATTGGCTGACGTCTCCTCAAGCGTTGCCGGCATTGCGTTTATGGCGGTGTTAATTGTTGCATCAAGGCTTTGTTCTGAAACCATATACCTGGTTCCCAGCCGGAAGGTTCGACTGTTGTTCGGCTCTGCCAGGTAGCCTCGGCTTTTCTCAATCAGTTCGTTCATTGGTGGTGCGTTTGTGGTGATTGTCACACAACCGTTTTCGAGTGCTTCCGCTAATACCTGTCCGTAACCCTCTACCTCAGACGGTAGAATTGCAAATCCTGCTTCCCTCCAAAGTTCTTTCATTTCCTTGTCTGTCAGATTGCTCAGGATCTCGATGTTCTGGTTGGGGTAATCAGAACTATCTATATGTTGTGAAACCACTACTAGCTTTGGCCACTCAGGATGTCGCGACCAGCAAGCCAATACTGCTGAGGTTCCCTTGAATTGACTGTTACCGGCTACATGCAGTGCAAGGCGATAATTTTTGCCGGAAGTACAAGGTTTGGATATATCGGATCCGCCAGTAAAGCCAAGGTACATCACGTCCGAATGGTAGCGCGAAAAGATCTCGGCAGCGTGTTGCGTCTTGCAAAGAATTCGGTCAATACTTGGGAGGTATGGTAGAAGGGATTCAATAAACCACTCCTGATTTGGAATCAGCCAATGCCTCTTACCTCGGCGTAGTTGAGATACTCGAGGGTTTTGGAGGTGGATCACCAAGTCTGATTTTGATCGTCCTGATATCGATCTGGCGATACCGTTCATTAGAGCATAGTAAAGGCGCCCAAAGGGTTCAGGCAGATATTTACTAAGTAATTGGTACCGATAGTGTGATAGTTGGTTTTGCCATTCTGATGTTGGTGGTAATGGCTCTACTTGGCAATTATGCCCAAGAGAATTAAGTGCAGACTCAAGGATAAGAGCATCTTTTCTTAACCCGCGCCCACTACTAGCGTATACGATGAGGATGTCCATGGGTCACCACCAGAAAGAGAAAAGCCCTGCAAAGGCAGGGCTTTAAAGCGTAGCACAGAGTTGCATGTCAGGCTTTTTTACGGCCCTTCATACGCACTGCGATACCGGCAAGGCCGAGGCCCAACAGAGCCAGGGTGCCAGGCTCAGGGACT
This sequence comes from Marinobacter sp. MBR-99, assembly GCF_040547575.1. Lineage (NCBI taxonomy): Bacteria > Pseudomonadati > Pseudomonadota > Gammaproteobacteria > Pseudomonadales > Marinobacteraceae > Marinobacter > Marinobacter sp. MBR-99. Next base: position 156,086 of record NZ_JBEPPY010000001.1, read on the forward strand.
TTGGATGCTTTTACCATAACCAGCATATCATCGTGGTTATCATCCACCTGGTTGTTGTCGTCCAGACTCAGGATGAACCAATCTTCTCCCACTTCAAAGATCGAGAAGTTGTAGCCACCTGCCAGGTTCCCTGTACCTTGGTTCGACACCGAGCCTGCGAATGATCCCCAGGCGTCTGAGGAGAAGCCAAAGTCAAGCTTGCCGAGACCGCCACTGTAGATAACACTGAAAGTGTCTCCAAGTGGGCTGGTCGCGGTATTGAAGACTTCTGAACCCTCGTAGAGGAATGAACCAGTATAACCTGCTTCCTTGCCCAAATAGGTGAAAGTCAGCTTGAACGGATCTTCTGATACGGATGCCAGTGAGTGTGAGAGCAATACAGTATCAGTAGTGTCGTAATACTGGGGGCCAGTAAACAGCCCACCGGGAATGCCTGTTCCATTCGCGTAATCGTTGTTTCCTGGAACGCCAACAGGGGCTTCAGCGGGGGCAGTATTAGCCACTGTATCAATGTAAGCCGCCTGTGCCAGTCCTGAAACACCTATGGCGGCTGCCAGTGCGATGCCTTGTGTGAGTTTGTTCATTTGAGTCACTCCTCCAGTGAGTGGTCGAATTTTTACAACACCCTTTAACCAAAGCAGATAGCGTGCCAAATTTTAAGTAATTGATTTTAAAGTGTTAATTATTTCTTCAGTCTGGGCAATGTAAATTAATTCGACGATCTCTCTTTTACTGCACACTGTACTGAACCGGATCTGACGGTTCGCTACTCAGTCCGTTGGTGTCAATTACCCTTATAGTGAAGTACCAATCTCCCGAGGAGAGCCCTTCTATCCTTGCTTCAGTTGTGCCCGCTGGAACCTCCAGGATCTGGGGCATATTTGCTGGCGCTTGGCCGTAGTTGATCACATACCCGGAGATTTCGCTGAGTGAGATACTGCTGCCGTCTACGCGTGTAAGGGGCGGAGTCCAGGATAGCGTGACGCTGCCCGCGCTGGCGCCGTTGTCCGATGGTTCGCTGGTTACCGGCGCATCCGGTTCAGATACGGTCTCAAGTGTGTACGGGTGAAGTCCTGACCGGTAAGCCTGCAACACGGTAATACCGCTGTCATTAAAGACTTGTTCGGCGACAGGTTGCAGCAGCGGTAAACCGTATCGGAGCTTGTATAGGTCGTCTATGCTGTCGTTGAGTGAACTGTCGCTGGTCGGGCTATCAAGAGATAGAGTTTGTACCACGTTTTCCGGGTTAAGACTTTGCCCGGTGGCTGTATCGGATATCACCAGGCTCGCAGAGGCGTCCCATCCTGATTCGAAATATTCCATAGTAACCGCTACGGGTATCTCGGCCGGAAGGCTGGCTGTACTGGTATAGGTGGTGGCGGATTGGTTTTTCCACTGATTGATAACCAGATTGCCATCAAGGAAAAGGCGAACACCGTCATCTGTTCTTGTGGCAAACGTGTATTCACGCGTGCCTTCCGCATGCGGCGGAGTAAACCAGCCCTGCCACCGAATACTGAAATTATTATTGGGCATATTGGCAGACGGACTGCCGCTTCCCCAGTTGAAATTAATGGCGGTGTCTCGCTGAGTGTAAACAAAGCTGTCAAAGTTCACGCCTGTGAAATACTGGCCAACGAATCCTGGCTGATAGGTTGCCTCAGGTGCAGGGAAATCTTCAGGGTCCAGTGGGTTTGTGCCCGCAAGGTATTCCTCAAGTACGGAGTATCCGTCTCCATCCAGGTCTCGCGAGGCATCGGTTGGGTCTGTGGGATCAAGGCCATAGGCGTATTCGTATCCGTCGGGAATACCATCTCCGTCGGTATCTGCAAGGTTGGGGTCTGTGCGCGCCCAGAATTCATCCAGTGCTGTAAGCAGGTCTCCGTCGGTGTCTGACATTGCATCCGTTGGGTCTGTCGGGTCCAGGCCGTAATAGATTTCCCAGTTGTCGTAGAGGCCGTCACCATCTTCATCCAGCGGTGGATATTGGGCGTTATATGACAAGCCTTTCTCACCATCGAAAAATCCGATACGGTAGCCGAGTTCATAGGCTTCTTCGGTGGTCAGTTCCGGTTGGGTGCCTGGGGTTGTCTGCGCAAAACTGTGCAGGAAAGGGCCATCGATCACCTGTTGATTCAGCCCGGGCCCGGACCAGGCCACGGTAAAGTGGTCATCCCAGCCGCCTTCTTTGTGCCTCAGCTCGAAATAGTATTTTTGTCCGGCTTCAAGGTAATGAATGCCTGAGGTTTGCGAGCTGTAGCGGGTGAAATTATCGAGCGGGGTCGCCATGGTTGAGGCGATTCGAACGATATCTTCCGGAGACTGTGAAGGGGAGAGCCAGAGTTGAGTTTCGTCGTCACCTGCAATGTAGAAGGTGTATTCACCCGTTGCGGGGGGTTCTAAATAGCCACGAATCAAGGTGCCGTAATTATTGGCCCGGTTGGCTGCGCGCCTTAACTGGTTGAGTTCTGTAATTTCGTCAGGTGAGTCCGGGAATTTCTCGGCGTCTATCATGCTTTGAACGTTGTTGCCTGATATGCCATCAAAGTACCAGGCGTCGACTTTTCCCGCTTCGCTGACTTCGGGAATGGCAGCAGTGGGTGGTAACTTTTCAATGTCCCGGTACTGCCAACTCTGGCAACCACCGAGAAAAACCACCACCACGCCGAGGCCGAGAATCTTCTTGGCAGCCATAACTCACCTTCCTTGCGCAACGATACATTGTGTAAAGTATTGTTGCAGTGCGTTAGGGCTGCCACCGAGTCTTAGGAACGTTTCGCTATCTGCCTACCGCGCTTATAGCGTTAACCTCTGTCAGGCTTCGTTATCCAGCTTGGTCAGAATCCGCCTGGCGTCGTCATCCCTGCCGACTGCCCTGTAGGCCTCCACCAGATGCATGGCAATTTCGCGGGAGCCTGGGTCCAGCTCGTGCGCTTTCTCAAGTACGACAAGGCTTTGTTGGTGCTCACCGGATTCAAACAGTATCCAGCCATAGGTATCCACCACCGCTGCGGTGTCGGGGACCAATTCGTAGGCTTTCCTGGCGGTGTCCAAGGCCCGATTATCACCCGTTTCGTAATACAACCATGCCAGGTTGTTAAGGGCTACCGCATTGGTCGGGCTGAGCGATACCAGCTGTTCGTAACTCGCCTTGGCTTTGTCTTGTTGGCCCGTCTGCTGATGTGCCATGGCCAGGCTGAGCATGATTCTGGTGTTGTTCGGGAACTGCTCCAAGGCGCGTTCAAGAGATTCCAGTGCCGCGGTGGGTTGGCCTGCACTACTGAGTGCTCTGGCTCGGGCAACTTGCAGCTCTGGGGTGTTTCGTTTGGTGAGTGCGAGCTGATAGAGCTCAGCGGCTTGTTGGTGTTCACCTTGGCTCTCGTAATAGCTGGCTTCCAGCTGATATGGGCCTGGGGATTCGGGGTTGTGTTGTTTTGCGTCCCTCAGAGCGTCTCTGGCGGCAGCGGTATTGCCATTACGGAATTCGATAGAGGCCACTTTCAGGGCCATGTCTTCGTTATCCGGGAACAAGGTGCGGCCCCGGTTGAGTATCTTTAGCGCCCGTTCGGTTTGTCCACGCTGTACCATTTGCGTTGCGATACCGTCGTACACTGTGGCGACCAGTGGCTCGGTGGGAGCTGGCGCATCCGCTTGCTGCCGCTCCATCAGCTGGGCAGTGAGTTCGTCGGCTTCGGAGGTGTTGTTCTCAATGAGTGCTGTCTCAAGAAGAATCAGGCGCGGCCCTGCCGCTTCCGGGTTGTCCTCGCGTATGCTTCGCATCAACTCGGTTAGGTCGTCTCTGGGCAGGAGGTTGGCAATTGCTTGCAGTGCTCCGCGGTTGTCGGGCGCCAGCCTTACGGCCTGAGTATAGAGTTCTCGGGCGGTGTCATTATCATCGCGCAACCGGGCCAGGTTACCGAGCCCTACCAGAGGCGTCGGGTTGTCGGGTGCCGCTTTGTGTGCCATCTCAAAAAATTTCCGGGCGTTGTCCATGTTGCCGGTGTTGCCGGCCAGGTTGCCTTTTGCAATCAAAGCGGCCACGTTTGCCGGCTCTTTTCGTAGCAGGTCGTCCAAGGCCTTATGTGCGGCGTCGGGATTGCCTGAGGCCATCTGCGCCTGGCTCACGAGTATCGTGGCCTGGGTCGATTCAGGAGCCTCTGCTGGAATCTGGCGAGCCTGGCTGATGGCGGCCTCATAGTCCTCGCGTTGGGCAAGGTAGGTGGCGTAGCGCAGCCGAAGATTGTGGTTGTCCGGTTGCAGTTCGAGGGCCCTGTTGATGAGCTGGCGGCCACTCTGGTCGTCACCGCTGGCGAGAGAAGCGATGCCAACCAGGGCCAGAGTTTGCGGGTCGCTGTCGCGATCCTTGAGGTCGTCAAGCAGTGTTTTGGCGCCCTGGGGGTCTCGCATGGAGATTCTGGTTGCGGCCAGAAGCTTGCGAACACCGTCGGTGTCGTTCATCTCCGCGAGGGGTTCCAGCAGGCTGGCTGCTTCTTCAGTGCGGCCCTGCCGGAAACGGATAACGCCCAGCATCAGCGCACTTTGCTGGTGCCCGGGCGCCTGGTTCAGCACTTCCTGTAAAAAGCGAGCAGCGGTATCGAGATCTCCATCGTTATAGGCGGCGGCTGCAGCTTCAAGGTTGCTCTTGATGGTTCCGGGCCCGGACTTGGCAAGGATTTCTTCATAAACAAAGGCTTCTGCTGATTTGCCTTGCTGGCGAAGAACCGTTACCAGAGCTGAGATGGTCTGGTACTTTCGGTAAGTCATCACGTCGTACTGGCCAATCGTTTCCAGTGCGCGGATATAGTTTTGCTCTGCCTCGGCCCATTGTTCCTGTGAGTGGGCGAGTTGTGCTTTCCATAGCCAGATGTCTTCATGGTCAGAATCGATGGTTTCTGCCTGGCTGAGCAGTTCGCGGGCTTTGGCAATGTCGCCCCGGGCGGCGGCGATTCTGGATAATCCGACCGCGGCGGTGACATTCTGATCGTTGCGTTGAAGGGCGTCAATATAGGCTGTCTCGGCCCGATCAAAATCCCCGGCCGATAACCAGGCCTGGCCCCTCAGGTTATCCGCCTTCAGTTCCTGGTCCCGAGAGGGGGAGGTGATCTGATCCAGAGCCTGGATAGCCTCTGAGGTTTTCCCCTGCAATATTCTGGATTCAGCACGGATTAGAGCGGCCTGGTTTACCTGGGACTGAGTGAGGGCATCTTCAGGCTGGTTCTCCAGGAACTGGTCAAGCTGGCGCTCGGCGTTTACCGCGTCTCCTGCGGTCAGCAGGTTGTTGATAATGACGAAATAGGGATCAATGCGCTCAGGCTGCATCTGAATGGCACTGCGAGCCTCAATGGTGCTCGCTCTTAACTCCCCCTGGCGTTGGAAGAACCGGGCCTGGTCAAGGTGGCTGATGTACTGGATGTCATCCTGTGACATGTCCGGCTCGCTGTTGCAGCCAGCTAGGCTCAACGAGATGGCAGCTGAAAGCAGCGACACTTTTACAACGTAACTGATATTCATGCCCTGTTCCTTCCTTTTATCGGGGTCTTGTTCTGAATCCGTTGGGGTTGGTCACACACCGCTTGGCGCGGTGGAGGTTTCAATTCGGTACTTGTCTGTGAGGTTATAGAGCGTTGGGCGGGTGACGCCCAGCAGTCTCGACGCCTGCGCCATATTGAAGTTGCTGGTGGTCAGTGCCTGCATGATGGCTTTACGTTCCGCCGCTTCACGAACCTGGCGAAGGTTGAGCTGGTAATCCGCCTCACAGTTATCGACGGGGAGCACCAGATCTTCTGCGGTAATCCGTTTGCCGTCAGCCATAATGATGGCCCGTTTCACCTTGTTGATCATCTCCCGCACGTTCCCCGGCCAGCCGTAGGTGTTGATGGCCTGTACGGCGTCTTCGGAGAAGCACAGGTTGGGGCGGTCGAGCTGTTTGCCCAGGGTTTTCAGTAATGATTGGGCAATCACCAGCGCATCACCTTCACGTTCTCGCAGTGCGGGGACATCCAGTGTGATTTCACTGATCCGGTAATAAAGGTCTTCCCGAAAATCTCCCTGGCTGATCAGGTCCTGAACATTCCTGTGGGTCGCGCAGACCACCCTCACGTCAACTGGTATCGGTTTGACCGAGCCGACACGGTCTACTACTCGTTCCTGCAGGAACCGCAACAGTTTTGCTTGCAGGGCCATGGGCATGTCACCAATCTCATCGAGGAACAGGGTTCCGCCGTTGGCACTTTCAATCTTGCCTTTCTTCGATTGCGTCGCGCCGGTAAACGAGCCCTTTTCAAAACCAAACAGCTCACTTTCCAGAAGGTTTTCCGGAATGGCGGCGCAGTTGATGGCGGCAAAAGGTTTGTCAGCCCGGTGGCTGAGATCGTGCAGTGCCCTGGCCAGCAGTTCCTTGCCAGTGCCGGTTTCTCCGGTAATCAGAGTAGTAACGTCTGCAGGGGCGACTTTCTCAACCGTACGGCAGATAGCGAGCATTTCAGGGCTGGCGGCAACAATCCCTTTGATACTGGTGCCGTTGCCCTGGCCGGCCAGTTCACGGTTCTCTTTCTCGAGCTCTGCGAGTCGGAACGCGCGGTTGACCACGAACGTAAGGATGTCGGCGTCCAGCGGCTTCTGGTAGAAATCAGACGCGCCCATGCCAATGGCTTTGACCGCGTTTTCTTTGTCTTCCCGGCCGGTCACCACAATCACTTTGGTCATGGGTGCCAGGCGTAAAATGTCTTCCAGCAGGGCAAAGCCTTCGGAGGCTCCGCCTGGGTCCGGTGGCAGGCCAAGGTCCAGGGTGACCACTTGGGGTTCAAGGCGCCGGAGGGCCGTGAGCGCGGCCTCACGATCTGAGGCAACAGATACGTCAATGTCGTCGCTGAAACACCAGCGCATCTGGCTCTGCAGGCCGGGGTCGTCTTCTACAATCAGTAGCTGCTTCACAACAACACTCAATCCTTTGGTCTGTGTACGGCACGGCTGCCACCATTGGCTGAACCGGCATTTCCATGGTTATGATTCTTAACTGAACATTGACACTTTGCAATGCTGATTCGGAAAAATACCTTCGGGTGACGATTAGTTGACGGTTTTCTGTGATTGTACGGTTTCCTGAATTGGCGCACTCGGGGCCGCAGCCCGTATTTCGGCTTCAGACGTGAGCAGAGGAATCCTGACAGAGAAGCAAGACCCAACGCCCGGCTCACTGGTGACATCAATATTGCCGCCTAATTCCTGAATGTATTCTCGGGCCTGGTAGGCGCCAATTCCCATGCCGGTAAGGCCCTTGGTGCTCTCGAACGGCTTGAACAGCTGGCTGCGGATGAAGTCGTCGGTCATGCCGGTGCCGGTGTCCTGAATGAAGATCACAACATTGCCTTTGGCGGTTTTAAGGTTGATGGATATGTCGCCGTCTGCCGGGGTTGCATCCTGGGCATTCTGTAACAGGTGGCCGAGCACGCTCCGCAGCTGTTCTTTATCCGCAGACACAAAGATGTTGTCTGGGCTGCCCTGCAGTGAAGGTGCAGGAGCCCGATGGCTGTGATGGGCGATCAACTCCTGGACCAGTTCGGTCAGGTTTATCGGGCTTCGGTTTTCCTCTGCCGGGCTGGAAGGCTTGCGAATGTGGTCCACCAGATTGGACATTTTGCGCACGGCGTGGTCAGTGGTCGCGATCATATCGTCAATAAACGCCGGGTTGTCCCGATGCTTGGGGGCGTTTTTAACCAGCAGCGACAGCTGCGCAATCAGGGTTTTCAGGTCGTGCACCATAAATGCTGAGGCCTTGCTCACGGCCTCGAACTGCATGGCTCGTGAGAGGCGGTTCTGGGCATCCATCTGGGCGAGCAGATTACAGGTCTGTCGGGCTACCACTTTGATCAGGTCGAAGTTTTCCCAGTTCAACTCAACCTTCGAATAGGGGCGCCCCACCATGGCAACGCCGTAAAGCTCGTTGCCAAGGTACAGGGGAATAATCAGCCAGGCGTCTGGGGTGTTGGTGATGGGGTCAGGAATCTCGAGCAGGTTGTAGCGTATCGGGTCGGACCGGTATTCGTTCAGATCAATAATCCACTCCCGATCCGTGAAAAAACGGACCAGTTCCGAATCACTATCGATAATGGTGTATTTGGGTGTGGCGAGGTTCACGCTCGCATTCAGCAGGTAGTCGCCCTGGTCGCTGCGAAGCCAGATGGCGCCAGCGTTGCTCTCCACCAGGCCAGCGAGAATTCGGATCACGCGCTCGGGCAGGGGAGGGGCATTGCTCAAATCGGCCAGTTCACGGGTCATTCTCAGCCATTCGTTCCGGTAATCGTACTTGTAGTCGAAAAAATTCTGGCTGATGAACACCATCAGCTTGGCCCGGATTCGCCTCGACAATAACAGGGTGACCAGAAACGCCAGGGAAACGCTGATGAACAACACCTGCATGGCCTCACCCCATGCTCCCCCCAGGGCACGAACGTAGTAGCCCCCAACAGCAAGGAATAACAGGTATCCGCCGGCGAACAGGAATGTGCCCACGTGGAAGACCGCGGACCGCGAAAGCTGGAAATCCACCGGTTGTTTGCGGGTATTGATAATGTTGACGGCAAACAGCGGCATTAACGCAGCGTTGACGAAGCCCCTGGCATTCCAGAACGAATCGGCGACTTTGCCGAACAGCAGGGCATCGGCGTACATGAAGAAGTCAAAGGTGAAGATGGTGGCAACACCAATGCAGAGGTACTTCATGGAGGACCGGCCAAAGCCCGGGGCGTTGCGCCAGATCTGTTCCACCAGTGACAGCCCGAGCAGGGCCAGGGCGATCTGCCCGATGACTTTGGTTTTGCCATCCAGCAGGGCGACGCCAAGGATAAATTCAAGGCTGCCAAGGGTCAGTAGGGTTGCGATCAGAATGAAGAGGGAGGCGCCAAGCACTTTTTTGAGCTGGCTGGCGAGCTTGCCCTGGCGAAAAGCATCCCGCAGCATGGCGAACAGTAGCAGGATCCAGGCCGTATCTCTGAGCAGTTCAAGCAGGTAACGTACGAAAAAGCCGGGGTGCCCCCAAAGGCTCTGGGAGACCAGGGTGCTTGCCCACAAGGTGGTGACCAACGCCGCAAGAAAGAGGGCGCGATCAAGATCCCTTCGCAGATAACGTGTAGCGATCAACACAGACAGCACCGCGAACAAGGCTGCCGCCGCACCGTAGCTGATCACGCTGATGTCCCTGAGCATTCGGTCTTTCCTTGAACCTGGATTCTGTACTTATTCTGTACAGGGTAGCTCTGAATTCCCGGTTCCGTCTATGGGTATCGATGTTTTCCCGGCCTGGTTCACACTGGCCGTTTGTTGTCCCGATAGTAACGGAAAATATCTGTCAACTGACGTTTGGGGGTAAATCCGAACTCCCGGGCAAAGGCCCGGCCATCAATCACCACTGGGTACTTGAAGAACGCCATCAGGTAAGTCGGGAAGCTCCTGATGTTCAGAATTCTTGAAATCGCCTTGGGAACGACGGGTGGAATGGATGGCAGTGGAATGCGCTGGCATCCGCAAAGTTTCAGGGCCTGTTGATAGGCTACCCAATCCTGGGGGGCGACGTTGAACACGCCTTTTACGGGTTTGTTCCAGGCCAGTACGATGGCATCTGCCATGTCGTCTATGTGGATGAATTGCATCATCGGCGAGAAGCCGGCCAGCACCGGAGCCCGGGAGCTGCCCAGCAGTGAGCTCATGGAATTTCGCACACCGGGGCCCACGATGTTGCATGGCCGAAGAATGGTGATGTTCAGCTCTGGATAGCGCCAGAGGTAAATGTTGGCCAGGTTCTCCAGTTCCACGGAATCCACAAGATCCGCGCTCAGGCCCGCGCTTTTGAGGGGGGCGGATTCATCAATCAGGGCCGGGTTGTAGGCGACGGCGCCGTATACGTGGTAAGTGGAGAGAACAATCACCCGGCGAATACCGTACTTCTGGGAAAGATCCAGCAACTTCTGGGTGCCCAGCACGTTGGCGTTGTAGCGGCGCATGCGGGTGAGCTGGCTGGACAGTATCCGGCCCAGGTGGATCACGCCGTCAAACTGATATCGCCTGAACAGGTCCTCGAAAACCCGCTTGTTGAAGTCGATGCAATAGCTGGGGATGTCATCTCCGAGGTACACCTGCTCACGGAAATCGACGGCGACCAGGTCGCAGGTTTCCTTGAGGCGGCTGATGACCTGTTGAGCCAGGGCGCCGGCAGCACCAGTCACGAGGATGTGGGGTCTTCGTTTGGTGGTCATCAGAACAGCCTTTTCCTTTCACTAAGCCCTTTGTCGATCAATCGGCTGATTTCAGCCTTGACGGCTTCCACCCGCTCGGTCACCTGTTCTTCCGGGATTTCGGTATTGTCGAAATGCATGGGTGGGCCGAAGTTCAGGTGTACCTTAGCCGGAAGAATCACGGGCAGTGCCACCGGAACGTAGGGCACGCCCAGTGCGTTGGCCAGTGGCTTTATATTGGCAATGGCAGGGATGGTTTCCTCGCAACCCACCACGCCTACCGGAACAATCGGCGCGTTGTATTTCATGGCCAAATGCATGAAGCCGTTACCGAAGCGCTTGAGCTGATAACGGTCACGGTACAGTTTGCCGGAGCCGCGAACGCCTTCGGGGAAGACGATCACCGCTTCATTGTTCTCCAGCATCTTGGCGCAATTGACCGGGTCCCCAAGCACGGCGCCCATCTCATTGAGCAGGTTCCCCAGCCAGGGCACGGTGGGAAAGAACCGCTCGATCATGGCCCGGGGAATGCGGGGGTTGTCTTTTCGTGATGCCAAAGCATAGCCGATAAGGAGGCCATCCAGGGGGAGCTGGCCGGAATGGTTGGCAATGATCAGAACCGGGCCTTCGGCGGGCACATTGTCAACGCCAGAGGCCTGAACACGGAAATACTTCTCGTAGATCTGCCGGGTAAGGGAGAAGCCGTACTTGATGGCCTCGTTGTTATAACCCCAGGGGTCGTAGCCGAGGGAGCCGATTGGCTTGCGGATTCGCTCTATCTGCTGGTCCAGTTCGGCTGGTACCAGCCTGGATTTGAGAAACGATGCCAGGCCCATGCCTGCTCCCTGTCTGATGGATTTGGATTTTCGGCGCCGTTAGATGCGGCCGATCAGTACACCCAGAGTGTGGCTCTGGCCCTCATTCAACACCCGATAATCGCCCGCGGCATTGGCTGTTTCGACACACAGCATTTTTTGCCAGCCATTGCCGGGGAAGTCCGAAAGCCGGGCAGATTTGTCCGGGCCGGGATTCCACACCACGGTCGAATCACTGCCCACCGAGGTCAGCTTGCGTTTGCCAAGCGGTGTCACCACTGTAAGGGGCTCGCCGGATTCGTAGATTCTGTCGGTTTCACCCTCGAAATAGACCGGGCCTTCCTGAGTGCAATACTCCCAGTCTTTCAGGGTGTCTATGTACTGACTGTTGCCCAGGCCAAGCACGCGGGTGCGGCTGATGTCAGCGGTTGGTAAATAGGTGTGCAGCGCCTGGCTGAACGCCAGTGGCTGGCGTGAGAGGTTGGTGGTGGTCAGTGCAACCTGGCAACCCCTGACCGAGAAACTGAACGTGGCCAGCACCAGGGCGTGGCCATCCCATTGCTCGGCGAAATCCTCGTTGGCATTCAGGGACAGGCTGATCTCCACTTCATGGGCACTCTCGCGCACATCTTCCAGGCGCCACAGGGCGGTGCGGACGAAACCGTGAGCAGTCGGTTCATGAACCCGCTTACGGATTTCCGGCGGGTTTTTGGCTGGGTCGCCAAACCAGGGCCAGCAAATTGGAATGCCGCCCCGGATTGGCCGGCCCGGTTGGAATTTGGCCAGCTCACTCAGCCACAGCCAATTGTTCTGGTCCCGTGGGGAAAAGTGAGTCAGGTGTGCGCCTTGGAGGAAAATAGTGGCCTGAAACAGAGGATGGTGCACCTCCAGGGCCTCAAGCTGGCCGATGGTTTGCCAGCGGGTGAACGACCATTGTCCCGGTGTAACCGAGACCGGTGGTTTGTTACTGCTTTCAGACATGGCGTGCGACGACTTCCTTTGCGATGACTTCCTTAAGGGTATCTGCTTACCAAGAGAGTAAATTAAATCCGCCGCGCCGGCGAGTTTGATCATACAATAGCCTAAAATTCAGGGGGTGTATTGATGGATTCTGATAGCCAGAGCGCGGTTATTGTTCCACTGCCGGAGCCTCGGCTCGAACATGGCCAGGGGCATTTCGATCAGGTAGTGGGCGAGGGCTCGCTGGCGGGCACTGCGGGCGCGCACGATGTTGATCGCGTTGACGCAAGGTGGCTGGATCAATTGGCGGATGGCTTGAGCGAGCACGCCTGGCTTGAGCTGGATCTTGCTGATCGCCTGCCGGAGGGCTTGGTGCCGGCCCTGCTCAATGAGGTGAAGATTCTCGAACGCACCGAAGCGATGAGCCGGGCTGGTATCGGGCGTGGAGCGGATCTGGTGAAGGATCGCAGCGTTCGGCGAGACAGTATTGCCTGGCTGGAAGGGTTCACCGAACCGCAGGCAAGTCTTTTCAGGTTTCTGGACCAGTTGATGGCTGGCCTCAATCAAAGGCTGTTTCTCGGGCTTAAACGGTATGAAGCGCATTATGCGACCTATCAGGCCGGCGACTTTTACAAGTGCCACCTCGACAGCTTTCGCGGGCGAGCGTCCCGGATGATCAGCCTGGTGCTTTACCTGAATGACGACTGGGGCCTGGAAGACGGCGGCGAATTGCAGGTGTTCAGCCCACGGGAAGAGGATAGGGCGATTGGCCTTGTGCGCCCGGAAGCTGGCCGTGCCGTACTCTTCCTGAGCGAGGAAGTGCCCCATGAGGTGCTGCCGGCAAGGCGAACCCGTTATAGCATTGCTTGCTGGTTTCGGCAGGATGAAGTGCTCTTGCCGCTCTAGGCCGTTGTAGTCCTTATATCCTTCTGATAATATGCGCGCCGCTTTCGGGGTAAAAGTCCCGGAACGCCGTTATGGTGGCCCCATTGGTGCCCCCGCAACATGAAACCGTGAACCCGGTCAGGCCCGGAAGGGAGCAGCCGAAGCGGTGGATGTGTGTGCCGGGGGATTGCTGATGGGGTCACCCCCAGATTTCCCTCCCCTTTGTCCTTGAAACAGCGTTCCCTGAAACAACTTTTCTTCTTTAGAATCACGGTCCATGCTAAGGTTAGGCTCGATTTTCTGAGTAGTTGAAGGATCATGAGCTATCAGGTTTTAGCCCGAAAATGGCGCCCCCGAACCTTTGAGGACATGGTGGGGCAGGAGCATGTGCTTCAGGCACTGGTGCATGCGCTTGAGCACCAGAGGCTGCATCACGCCTACCTGTTTACCGGCACCCGGGGCGTGGGTAAAACCACCATCGGTCGATTGCTGGCCCGTTGCCTTAACTGCGAAACGGGCATTACCGCCAATCCGTGTGGTAAGTGTGGCAGTTGCCAGGAAATCCTGGAAGGGCGGTTTGTTGACCTGATCGAGATCGATGCGGCCTCCCGCACCGGTGTTGACGATATGCGTGAACTGACAGACAACGTTCAGTACGCTCCCAGTCGCGGCCGCTACAAGGTATACCTCATCGATGAGGTACACATGCTCACCAACCAGTCCTTCAATGCCTTCCTGAAGACCCTGGAAGAGCCGCCCGAGCACGTAAAATTCCTTCTGGCTACGACCGATCCCCAGAAACTGCCGGTTACCGTGCTGTCCCGCTGTCTGCAATTTAACCTCAAGCGTATGACGCCGGAGCACATTGTTGGCCACCTCAAGCATGTGTTGACCGAGGAACAGATTCCCTTTGAGGAACCCGCACTCTGGCTGCTGGCCCGGGCCGCGGACGGCAGTATGCGTGATGCTCTGAGTCTTACAGACCAGGCCATTGCATTCGGTAACCAGAACCTAGCTGCCAGTGATGTCAGCAACATGCTGGGCACCATTGACCAGCGCGACATCGAACGCATCGTCGCAACGCTGGTTGAGCGGGATGGCCCCGGTCTGCTGGCAGAGATCAGCCGCATTTCAGATTTTGCACCCGATTACGCAGTCATTCTGGCTGATCTGCTATCACTCTTTCACCGGGTTACCATGGAACAGGTGGTGCCGGGCAGTGCCGACAATGCCCTGGGGGATGCTGCCCAGGTGCAGTCGCTGGCAAAGCAGTTGAGCGCCGAAGATGCCCAGCTGTTCTATCAGGCGGCGTTGATGGGGCGGAAAGATCTGGCGGTTACACCCGATGCCCGCATGGGGTTTGAAATGACTCTGCTCCGGATGTTGGCATTCCGGCCGGGAGCAGACCGCCGGGAGCCACCAACGATAGCCTCCGGTGGTAATGAAAGCCAGGCGCGAGCCGAACCGGACCCCGACCCTGCCCCAGCCCAGAGTCATCAGCCTGCACCGGTAACTGCGCAGGTACCAGCGCCCGCACAGAGTCCTGAGCCGGTGCCAGAACCTCAGCCGGAACCTGAATCAGCGCCGGAACCAATGCATGCCGGGTCCACAACGGCAGAACCTGAAACTGCGCCGCCCATGGTGGACGCTCCGCCCTGGGATCCAGACCCCGGCGACCCGGCCCTGAGCGCAGAGCGTGAGGAACCCGCGGCGTTGGTCGGCGATGTTGCACCTGAGCCCGTCCAACGGCCGGAACCTGAGCAAACCCAACCGCAAGGCCTGGTGGAACCGGAAGTTGAGCCGGTTGTCGAAGCTCAAGAGCCAGTAACCGCTGACGGATTTGTATGGGAACGGGATTTTCGCCAATTGGACATTAATGGCATGCCCGGAAACCTTGCCAGTTACAGCGCCATGGCGATGGATGGGCAAACCGTGGTGTTAACTCTGGATGAAGGCCATGCTCGGCTTCTGAATGCGCGCCACGAAGAAAAAATACTGGCAGCCTTGAGATCGCGCTTCGGTGATGCCACTTCATTGAAAATAGAGCAGGGCGAACCGGGGCTTCATACCCCGGCCGCCTGGGAAGAACGCCAGCGGGCGGCCAGGCAGAAGGCGGCCGAACAGGCCATCCGTCAGGACCCGGTGGTAAAAAGTATCGTTGAAAGATTTGAAGGGCGGGTCGTTGAAGAAAGTATCCGCCCCATAGAGACAGGCAGGAGATAAACACATGATGAATAACATGGGCGACCTGATGAAAAAGGCGCAGCAGATGCAGGAGCAGATGCAGAAGGCCCAGGAAGAGATTGCAAAGGCGGAAGTTACAGGCGAGTCCGGTGCCGGCCTGGTCAAAGTGACCATGAACGGTCGCCACGACGTTCGCAAGGTAGACATTGATCCGTCGCTGCTGTCTGAAGACAAAGAGATTCTTGAAGATCTGTTGGCAGCGGCCGTTAACGATGCCGTTCGCCGTGTTGAGGCAAATCAGAAAGAAAAGATGTCTGGCATGATGTCCGGAATGGGTGTGCCCCCCGGATTCAAGATGCCGTTCTGAACCTGGCCCCGGCCCGCCATAGTCTTTGAGGAGCGTTCATGGCATTCAGCCCCCTGGTTGATGAATTGGTTGAATCTCTCCGGTGCTTGCCCGGAGTTGGTCAGAAAACAGCACAGCGCATGGCATTTCATCTGCTGGAGCGGGGCCGCTCCGGCGGCACCCGGCTAGCCGGTGCCCTGAGCCAGGCCATGGACGGTGTGCGTCGTTGTAACAGCTGTCAGAATTTCTCCGACACCGAAATCTGCCATATCTGCGAGAAGCCTGAAAGGCGCACCGGCACCCTTTGCGTTGTGGAAAGTCCTTCTGACTTGCTTGCCATCGAACAGGCCGGCGATTATCGGGGCAGTTATTTCGTGCTGATGGGGCACTTGTCGCCGATTGATGGCGTGGGCCCGGAAGAAATAGGTATTGAACGGTTGCTACAGCGGGTGCGCGAAGAAGGCGTGACCGAACTGATCCTGGCGACCAATCCCACCGTCGAAGGCGAGGCAACTGCCCACTACATCGCCGACCGCCTGGATGGCCAGAATATCCTGATCACCCGTCTGGCCCATGGCATCCCGGTGGGTGGCGAGCTGGGCTATGTAGACGGCTTTACACTTACCCATGCATTCCGGGGCCGCAAGCCCCTGTCTGAATAACGTCTCAGGTTCCTTCATGACTCTTTCTGCACCGGCCGTTACCGTTCCCCCGGCCCCTGACACTGTTCGCTGGATTCGCGAGCCAGATACCCTGGACAATTGGCTGGACGCCCTCGAGCCCGGGGTACCGGTGGTGCTGGACACAGAATTTGAGCGGGTGTCTACTTTCTATCCCATTCCCGGTCTGGTGCAGTTGGGCGGCGGCGGTGAGTTCTGGCTGATTGATCCGGATGTAGCCGAGGCCTCCGAACGGTTTCGGGCGATGCTGGCGGATAGTCAGCGACCAAAGCTGCTATACGCCATGAGCGAAGACCTTGAGTTGTTCCGGCACTGGCTGGATGTGATGCCTAAAGGTGTGTTGGACCTCCAGATTGGCGCGGCACTGGCCGGTGCCGGGTTTTCCGTGGGTTATGCCCGCCTGGTGGAAACCCTGTTCGGCGAAACCCTGGATAAATCTGTTACCCGGTCCGACTGGGTAGCCAGGCCATTGAGCCCGGAACAAGAGCGCTATGCTCTGGATGATATTCGTTTTTTGCAACCGGTGTATGAGTGGGTCTGCCACGGCTTGCGCCAGCGCGGGCTGCAGCAGGCTATGGCCGACGAGTCACAGCGCTTTGCGGATGAAGCGGCCAGCCTGGAGGACGCCGGACAACACTACCTGAAACTTCGCGGTGGCTGGACGCTGAATCGGGAACAGCAGGCGGTTCTGCAAGCCCTGGTGGTGTGGCGGGAACAGGAGTGCCGGCGGTTGGATCGCCCCCGAAACCGGGTGTTGAATGATGGCTTGCTGATAGCCATTGCCGAGCGCTGCCCTGGCTCGCTCAGAGCCCTGAATGATGTGCAGGGCGTTCCGGGCGGCATTGTAAAGCGTTATGGTGAACACCTGCTGGAACTGGTTCGGGGTGCCAGAGAAGCCGACCACACCGATCTGAAGCCCATACCCAGGCCGCTGACCCGAGATCAGCAGGCGCTGTTCAAGAAAGTTAAGCGTTGCTTCAGAAAAGTGGCAGACGATACTGATATACCAATTGAATTGCTGGCGCCAAGAAAACGCCTTGAAGGCGTTATTGAAGATGGCACCATGGCAGGTAATCCGTTTTTTGAAGGCTGGCGCAGAGACATACTGGCGCCGGTCGTCCCGGAAATTGAGGAGCTTCTCGCACAATGAAAGACCGTGAATTTGTATCGGTGTTTCGCAGCAGTAAAAAAAGCGATACCTACATCTATGTTCGCCGCGGCCAGAACTGGGACGATCTCCCCGAGGCTTTGCGTTCGATCTTCGGGCAGCCGGTTCACGCCATGGATCTGCTGTTGAGCCCGGACAAAAAGCTCGCCAGGACCACCGGCAAAGAAGTGCTGGAGGCATTGGCCGAGAAGGATTTCTTTCTGCAAATGCCGGAAGAACAGGAAACCTACATTGTTGATTTTCGGCGTAAAATCGAGCAGCGTGGACAATGATCGCAGAGATTCCCTTCTGGCAGCGTAAGCGCCTCAACGAAATGACCAGGCCGGAGTGGGAATCTCTGTGTGATGGCTGCGGGCTTTGTTGCCTGCAGAAGCTTGAAGACGAAGACACCGGCGAGGTGTACCACACCGACCTGGTCTGCGGTTACATGGATACGCAAACCTGCCGTTGTACCGTGTATTCCGACCGGCTGAAGAAAGTTCCAGGTTGTACGGTTCTGACACCGGAAACGGTATCAGACTACCACTGGTTACCGTATACCTGTGCTTATCGAACGTTGGCGGAAGGCCGGCCCCTTGCGGACTGGCACCCCTTGCGATCCGGTGATCCGGATTCCGTGCATCGTGCCGGGGTATCCGTTCAGGGCAAAGTCGTCTCTGAGGACAGCGTGCCGGAAGAGGATTGGGAAGACCACATTATTCACTGGGTTCTGTAATGATCGATACTGATGCTTCACTAGCTTACGGAATTTTCTGGGCGGCCTATGCAGTTGCTTTCGTTGTGCTGTTCTACATGATGAAAGCGCTGTTTCGGATACTGCCATTCTATGGTGTGCGGACGCTGCTGTTGTCGGCTCTGGTTGTTTTATTTCTGACGCCCGTAGAGTCTGCAGAGCTTGCAGGCTGGTGGATTCCCGCCTGGTTGTTCGCCGGTTACGAACTTATTCTGGGAGACGCCGACGCGGCGGGCAGGGCACTGCTGAATTTCAGCATTGCCGCTCTGGTGATGTTGTTGGTCTGGATTCTGGATCTCGTCCGGTATCGGCTGGTGCGCAAATAACTCCAAGAACGTGCGAAATGTCAGACAGGTAAGGGTAGCTATGAAGCGAGTTCAGGTAATCCTCATGCTGGTGTTGGCCAGTTTTGTGCCAGCGCAGTCCAGTGCCCAGGATTCAGGTCTGACATTACCCGAGCAGGCCGACGTGCGCATCATTGTTGATATCTCCGGCTCTATGAAAGAAACCGACCCGGAGAACCTTCGCCGGCCGGCGGTGCGCTTGTTGGCCCGGATGCTGCCAGCGGGTGCTGAAGCCGGTGTCTGGACCTTCGGCCAGTATGTCAACATGCTGGTACCCCACGCCACTGTTGATGATGTCTGGCGTAACAGGGTTATTGAGCGTTCCGAGCAGATCAATTCCGTCGCCCTCTATACCAATCTCGGGCTGGCTATGGAAAAGGCCAGCGACGACTGGTTGTCTGACGGAACCCTGGAAAACACCCACCTGATTCTTCTGAGTGACGGCAAGGTCGATATTCCGGGCGGAGAGGCTGCCAGCCGTGAAGAGGAGCGGCGCATCCTTGAAACCCTGCTGCCTTCCCTGAAAGCCAAAGGCGCCACTATCCATACCGTTGGCCTGTCGGAATTGGCAGACATCACCTTCCTGCAGCGTCTGGCCCGGGAAACCGGCGGCAGCTTTCAGCTGGCCAAAACCGCTGAAGCACTCAATCTGGCGTTTGCGGATGCCCTGAACACGGCCGTGCCGCAGGAGCAGATTCCCATTGAGGGCGATGGCTTCGCCGTAGATGCTGGCGTCCGGGAATTTACAGCTTTGATCTTCACGGGCGGCTCCGACTCCGAAGCGCGAAGCCTGGCCCTCTCTGAGCCGGATGGTGAGCCGTTCACGGCCAATAATCTGCCAGACAACGTGCGGTGGGCGGTAGAGCCGGGTTACGACCTGATTACCGTAACTGAACCGGCCGCCGGGCGATGGCGTATTGTTGGAGACCTCGGCCAAGGTAGCCGGGTGACGGTTGTCAGTGACTTGCGCATGGCCGTGAGTGAGGTGCCGCCAGAATTTTCGGAAGAAACGCCGTTCAATCTGGAGGTCGTGTTTTTCGAGGAATCCGAGCAGATCAGGAATTCGGATTTTCTGGGTGTGATGCAGGTAAGCCTGTCGATCACCGCCAATGATGGCCGGCGGGGCACCAAGGTGCTGTCTGGTGATCAGCCACCGGAAGACGGCGTTTATCGGGACACGGTGACGCGTCTGCCTGCTCCCGGGCGGTACCAGATTGATGTGGTGGCTGACGGCGGTACGTTCTCCCGGAAATTCAGTGCAATGACCGCTTTCACTTTGCCGGGCGAGGAGCCTGAGCTGGCGGTGGTGTCTGAGCCTCTGGTGCCTGACCTCAGTGAACAGGTTGAACCCGAGGCGCCGGCTGAGCCAGAACCGGTCGAGGCGCCGGTGCCTGTCGAGGACCCGGAACCAATGCCTGTGCCAGAATCTGAGCCTGAACAGGCAGAAGCTCCCTCGGAGCCACAACCTGAACCGGTTCACGTACCGGAGAAAGGCACGTTGTGGGGAATACCGGTTTGGGCATTTGGGGCGGGTGCCGCCTTGCTGGTGGCCATTATCGGGCTGGGGCTTTTCGCCTGGCGCCAGAAGAAGTCCATTGCGGAGGCTGAGCAGGCCGCCGCAGCGGAGAGAGAGACCCTCGAGGATCTGCCGGAGGAAGAGCCGGAGATCCCTGTGGTGGCAGCGGCTGAGCCAGACAGCGAACCGGATGAAACGCCGGAGTCCGAGGATGTCCCGGAACTGACCGAATCGCTTGAAAGCGATGAGATTCTGGAAACGGAAGATGACCAGATTCCCGTTGCCGATGATGCGGTTAACGAAGAGCCGGAAGACGATGAGACTTTGGCCGAGACTGATCCAGAGCCAGAGCCAGAGCCAGAGCCAGAGCCAGAGCCAGAGGAAGATGACGATGATGAGTTTGGTCTTGAAGACTTTGACTTGTCGGAGTTCGATGACCTGCCGGAGCTGGACGAATCCGAAGCAGATGACGAGGCCACGGACAAGTCCGAGGCCGACGACACCGAAAAAGACGACGAAGATCAGAAAAAGTAACCAACAGGAAACAGACACATGAAGTTTACCGGTACCGATAAATACGTAGCCACCGATGACCTGCAGATGGCTGTAAACGCAGCAATCGCGCTCCAGCGCCCGTTGCTGATCAAAGGCGAGCCCGGCACCGGAAAAACCCTGCTGGCGGAAGAAATGGCCGCGGCGCTGGGTATGCGCCTGATTCCCTGGCACATCAAATCCACCACCAAGGCCCAGCAGGGCCTGTACGAGTATGATGCGGTATCCCGCCTTCGTGATTCCCAGCTGGGCGATGAAAAGGTCAAGGACATCCGCAACTACATCGTCAAGGGCAAGCTCTGGGAGGCCTTCGAGGCCGATGAGCAGGTGGTGCTCCTGATCGATGAAATCGACAAGGCCGACATCGAGTTCCCGAACGATCTGCTGCTGGAACTCGACCGCATGGAGTTCTTCGTATACGAAACCCAGGAATTCGTGAAAGCGAAGAAGCGCCCGATTGTGGTCATTACCAGTAACAACGAAAAGGAGCTGCCAGACGCCTTCCTGCGCCGGTGCTTCTTCCACTACATCAGCTTCCCGGACCACGACACCATGAAAGACATCGTGGATGTGCATTTCCCGGGCCTTCAGCAACAGGTTGTGCGTGATGCCCTCGAAGTGTTCTTTGACGTGCGCAAGGTGCCCGGGCTGAAGAAAAAGCCGTCCACCTCGGAGCTGATTGACTGGTTGAAACTGCTGATGGCCGATGAGCTGTCTGCCAAGGCGCTTCAGGAGAAGGACAGCAGTTCTGCACTGCCGCCTCTGTATGGCGCCCTGGTGAAGAACGAGCAGGATGTTCACCTGCTGCAGAAGCTGGCGTTCATGGCACGTCGCCGCAACTGATCTCTGGCAAGAGTTTCGCTTTATGTTGATCGATTTTTTCCTCGAAGTGCGCCGGGCCAAGGTTCCGGCCAGTCTGCGAGAGTTCCTCGACCTGCTGGAGGCTATCCAGCAGCGTCTGGCGTTTGCAGACATGGAGGAGTTCTATTACCTGGCACGGGTGTGCCTCGTCAAAGACGAAAGGCACTTCGACAAGTTTGACCGGGCTTTCAAAGCGTATTTTGAAGGCATCGAGAACCTGGACGATCTGCTTGAAGCCCTGATCCCCGACGACTGGTTAAGGGCCGAATTCGAGAAGCACCTTACCGAAGAAGAAAAAGCCAAGATTGAATCCCTGGGCGGCCTTGAGGAGTTGATTGAAACCTTCAAGAAGCGCATGGAAGAGCAGAACGAGCGCCACGCTGGCGGCAATAAATGGATCGGTACCGGCGGTACGTCTCCCTTCGGTGCCAACGGCTACAATCCTGAGGGCTTTAGGATTGGTCAGAAAAACGGCCGCCACGGCCGGGCCGTCAAGGTCTGGGAAAAACGGGAATACCGTGATCTCGACGACAGCATCACCCTGGGGCTGCGCAACATCAAGGTGGCCCTGCGCCGGTTGCGTAAATTCGCTCGACAGGGGGCGGCAGATCAACTGGATATGGATGACACCATCCGTTCCACCGCCCGCAACGCCGGCTACCTGGATCTGAAAATGGTGCCAGAGAGGCACAACGCGGTGAAGGTTCTGATCTTCTTCGACGTCGGCGGCTCCATGGACCCACACGTCAAAGTATGTGAAGAGCTGTTCTCCGCCGCCAGGCTTGAGTTCAAGCACATGGAGTATTTCTACTTCCACAATTTTATCTATGAGAGTGTGTGGAAGAACAATATTCGCCGCATGAATGAGACCCTGAGCACCTGGGACATCCTGCACAAGTACACCCCGGACTATAAGGTTATCTTTGTTGGGGACGCCACCATGGCACCTTACGAGATTACCCATCCCGGTGGGTCTATCGAGCACTGGAATGAAGAAGCCGGCGCCACCTGGTTCCAGCGGGTGTCGGAGCATTTCCGCAAGGTGGTTTGGCTGAACCCACTACCGGAAAGTTACTGGGGTAGCGGTGGTTCGCTGGGCATAACCAAGCAGTTGGTCAATAATCATATGTACCCACTGACCATTGAGGGGCTTGAATCCGCCATGAAGCACCTGAGCAAGTAGTTCTGTTCGAGGTGGGTGGATCAAAAAAAGCCGATGCGGTTGAGGGCATCGGCAAAGCTCGGCATATTCAAGCGGGGGTTGCCAGAAGGCGCTCCCGCCGCTTTCCCCGTAGCAAGCCTTGGGCCACTGGTAAATAGGCTTTAATTATCAACTGGTTACCATTTTAGTTCGGCCATATCCACTGGCCCTCTTCGTTCCCGCCTTTTGTTCTGTCAAATAACTCGACACTTATTCCTACGCCACTGCCGGCGAAAGTTTCATTTGGTGAATTGGATACCGTTCTTGGTTGTTAGCGGGTGTTACTCTTTATTTCGAATTGTAACGGTGCCCGGTTTTGCCGGGGCCCGAGATCGCACGGCAGGAAAATTATGTTCGGCAAACAAAAATCACAACACTGCCGGATTGTCCCAGGGACCAAGGGGCTTTGGATATCCGGAATGATGGCCGCACTGGCATTCGGCTCTGTTTCAGCTTCATCGCTGGACGATGAAATCGACCGCCTGACAGCGGACGTTACCCGTCATTCGGCATCGGTGCATGCCCTTGAGCAACGCTTGCTGCACCCGGTGGATACCCGTGTCTCGGTATTCCTGACCCTGGGGAACCGGCAGGCACTCAATCTTGATTCTGTTGAACTCTTTATCAACGATCAGCCCGTAGCGTCCCATCTATACAGCGCCACGGAGCGAACGTCGTTGGAGCAGGGTGGGGTGCAGCAGCTATTCGTAGGCAATATGGCTGACGGCAACCACCAGCTGAAGACGGTGATCAACGCCCGCGCTGCCAACAAGCGCTTTGTCCGCCGTGAGGTGGTTCACCGGTTTGATAAACGTCCGGGTACTTTGCGGCTACAGATGAATCTCGATGCCCGGGCTCCGGACTACGAGCCGGAAGTCACGTTCCAGGAATGGAAGTAGCCGATCATGACGGGACCTGTTCGCACCGTTCATTGCGCTGCCCGGGCTTTGCTGGTGGTTTGTACGCTGGCGGTGCCTCAGGCAGGCGCATCTGAGTCTGTGCCGACAGAGCTGGCCACGGGTGTTGCCCGGTTTGCGCTGGATACCGGGAATATCGCACAGGCTATTCCTCTGGCCGGCCAGGTCAAAGGCGATTCCGCCGACTACCTTAACGCGCGAGTGTTGCTGGCCAGTGGCCGGACCAGTGAGGCGAAACGGTTGCTGGAGCGTGTGTTCAACAGCAACGTTCATCGCGCCGAAGCCGCTCTGGAGCTTGCCCGACTGGCAGAGGCGGGAGGGGATCAGGTCGAAGCTGACCGGTGGTATCAGGAGGTTGTCCGAACCGGATTTGGCGAGGTTCGCCAAAGAGCACTGCTGAACCTTGCGGAAACACAGCGGCAGCAGGGAAAAACGGATCGTGCCGGCCAATACCTTGCCAGTATGGACGACGGTTACTGGGCCGCAGTGGGCTATATGAACCTGGCGGGCGATTTCGCCCGGGATGACCTTGATCCATCAAGGGCCCTGGTGTCTTTGAGGGTTGCCATGGCCATGGCTGCGAAAGACCCCGACAGTGCCCGTAGCGCGGATCTGCGCAATCAGCTTTATCTCCGGGCAGGCTATTTGTCTGTGCGCAATCAGGATTACGACAAGGCCACAGACTTCCTTGAGAAAGTCTCTCTGGAGAGCTATTACACCCCCCAGGCCCTGTACCTGCATGGTTTCGCCCTGTCCGAAAAGGGCAATCACCGAGCGGCGATGCAGAGCTGGCACCGTGCCAAGAAATTCCCGCTGGCGTTTCCCGGGGTGGCCGATGCCTGGATAGGAATGGGCCGTGGATACGATCTGGCGGGCTATCCGGGGCAGGCTGGTGAAGCCTGGCTTGCTGCCAACGCTGCTTACGAAGGGGAGCGGGTAACGCTTGGCAAGCTCGCAGAGCGAATCCGTGCTGAAGGCGCCTACAAGGCGCTGGTGGCAGACGCACGGGGCGCAGATACCCAATGGTTCCTTGCCGACAGCCGAACGTTGACCCAGCCCCGGCTGGCTTACCTTCTTCGCTTCCTTGAGAGCGCCGAGGGGCAGTCGGCGGTTGGCCGCGTAGCCCGGCTTGATGATCTGGCGTTCTCCCTGGAGAGCAGCAAGCATGACCTCGATGTATTTATCGGTGCCCTGGAAAACAACCATTATGGTGGTGGGGGCAGCCAACTGGCCGCGTTGCAGGAGCAGCAAGACACGTTAACCCGGCAACTTGAACAGCTTGCGGATCGCCCATTGAGTGCAGATCACATCGCCCGGCTTCGGCAGCTGCAGCGTTTGCTTCAGTCTGGAGGGCAGCGTCTGTCGTCCTTGCCCCGTCGTGAAGCCGGCAGGCAAGAGCAGTTGCGGGACAACCTTGCCGAGGCCCGGCAATTGCGGGACGAGATCTCCAGCCTGCAGACCCGTGTGAGCAAAGCCCGCACCCGGGCTGCTGACTACCTTGATAAAAAAGCGCTGGCCCTGGTTGCCGCTGAACAGCAGCGGATGGCCCACTCCCTGGATAAAACCGAACAACAGATTGCGCACCTATACGAGTATCTTGCGTTGGAAAACATCGGGGAGGCTGCCCGATGAATCGTCAGTTTATGCGTCGGTTGTCGCTCGCTGTAATCCTGATATCTGCAGTTCCAGGTGGGAGCGTAGCGGCCCAAGAATCGTTCCGTGTGGAACTTGGCCGGGATGGCGAAACCCTGGGCGATATGCGCCCGGTGTTTCTCAAGTTTGAAAGCCGCCCCCTGCCTGCAATCTCGCCGAAAGAGGTGGCTCGTCGCTATCAGAAACTGTTCGAGAAGTCCGACGAACCTGAAGTCCGTATTGATGCGCTGAATCGCCTCAATAACATCCGAGACCGTTCCGGCCAGGATATTGGCTTCTCCGATGAGCAGCAGTCGGCGGTCTATGAAGAGGCTCTGGCCAGCTATGAGAGCATCCTGGCCCGCGGATCCTTCTCCGGCAAACTCGACGAGTTGCTCTATCAGATGGCCAAAGCCCATGCACTGACTGGACAACATGAAGAGTCCATCCAACGACTCAGACAGCTGGTGGGCCTGTACCCTCGCTCATCACTGGTGCCGGAAGCCCGGTTCCGGATTGCCGAAGCTGCCTATAACGCCGGCGAGTATCAGGAAGCGGAAACCGGGTATCGGCAGTTGATTGAAGGTGACGGTCACCAGGACCTGGCCATGAAAGCCCGTTACATGCTGGGTTGGAGCCAGTTCAAACAGGGGCCCGCGGCCTGGAACCGGTCGGCCGAGACGTTTATGGCATTGCTGGATCAACACCTTCCCAGCGAAGCCACGTTGCTGGATCCGCCGCACACTGGTTTGGACATGATTGAAGACAGTTTTCGGGTGCTGGCTTTGATTGCCGCCCGGGCTGACAACTCTGCGACATTGGCGGCGTGGCTTGGTAACCGAGCGCCAGTGGCCTGGCCGCACCTGCTTTACGACCGGCTGGCTGATTTGCACGCCCTTGAAGGGCGTTTTGATCTGGCCGTTGGCATTAACCAGGCGTTCGCCGGGAACTATCCCGAGCATTCAGCCGCTCCGGATTTCCTGGCTCAGAGTGTGGATTACTGGCGGATGGCGGGCGACACCAGTAAGGCTCGTGAAGCGAGGGCAGATTATGTGGCCCGATACCAGTCACAGCCGAAGTTTCAAGAGTTGAGGGGCCAACAGCAGGCTCTCTGGCGGGACTATTCACGCTTCCTGGGGGATTACCATTATGCCGCACAGGATTGGACCAGTGCGGCTGGCTACTATGAAGTACTTGCAGGCCATTCCGGCGACACTGGCAAACTGTTGCACCTGGCCGGCGATGCCCGGTTACAGGCCGGCAACCGCAACAAGGCTCTGGAGAACTATCGCAGCGCCGCCTACGGCGCCCGTGGGGGCGGCCAGCAGCGGTACCCCGATGCGGCCGAGGCGGGTTGGGCTGCTATCAAGGTGTTGAAATCGACCCTTGAGGAAAGCGCTGCCGGGGCAGCCAGAGGCGTCTTGGCGGAGTTATCCAGTGAGGAGCAACAATTCGGCAAAACCTTTACGCAGGACCCCAGGCTTTCAGGTTTGAGGGCTGACCTGGCAAACCGCTGGTACGAGGTTGGTGCCTATGATGAGGCACTGGCGTATGCCCGTTCGACACTGGTTCTTGAATCGGCAAAGACCGAAGAACGTTATGCCACCTGGCTGGTGACCGCCCGGGTACGCCAGAGAACCGGGGAGTTCGGGCTGGAAGAGCGGGCCTGGCGACAGGCGCTGTTGCTGGTGGACAGCGAGCCTGATCTGGCCACAACTCCGGACGAACCGGAACAGATTCGTGAGCAACTGGCGACGGCCATCTACCGGCAAGGTGAGAGAGCGGCAGCCAGTGGCGACACTGCCGTGGCAGTCGCCCATTTCCAGCGTGTGAATTCCGTTGTGCCCAATACCGAGATTGCCATCCGGGCGCGCTTTGATGCCAGTAATGCATTGCTCAAGGCTTCTGAATGGCAAACGGCCATTAACGAGCTGAACCGTTTCCGGCTCGACTACCCGGCCCATGAGCTCACGGAAGAGGTCAGTGAAAAGCTGGTATACGCCTACCATGAATCCCGCCAACCTCTGAAAGCAGCCGGTGAACTGATGGCTGCCTCTGAACGTGCGCAAGAACCCTGGCCGCTGAAGCTACGCGCTGCGGCGCTCTACCACCAGGCCGGTGAATTGCCCGAGCGCAATGCCCTTTATATGGATTGGCTGGCGGTTGCTCCGGATCCGGATGCGGCGGCTGACCATGTGCAGCAGCAAACCATGCGCCATAGGTTGATTGAATCCGGTGTTGATTCCGTGCGCCAGCAGAAAGCGATGGTCACCCGTGAAGCAGCGAGCCAGTGGCACTCGGAAGAAACCCTGCTGTGGGCCGGCAAGGCGGCGCTGGCCCTGGGTGCTTCGGTGGCTCAGGAATTTGCTGCCATCCGCTTGGAACATCCCCTGGAGCGGGCACTTGAACGCAAGCAAAAGGCAATGGAGCAGGCCCAGGCCTATTTCCTCGAAGCGGAATCCTTTGCCGGAGAAACTGTAGCATCAGAGGTGCTATACCGAAGGGCCGAGCTCTATCGCACCCTGGCGGCAGACTTAATGGCTTCTGAGGTACCGTCAGAACTCAATGAGCTGGAAGCCATGCAATACCAGATGCTTCTGGAAGAAGAAGCCTGGCCGCTGGAAGAGCGGGCAATGGAATTGCATTCCAGGAATCACGGGCGCATTGCCAGCCAGGGTTTTGATGAATGGATTGGTCAGAGCCTGGAGGCGCTGGCCGTCATGCACCCGGGGCGTTACGACCGTGAACTTCGCTGGATGAGCTGGAACATGGAGGAGAACGAAGGTGCATAGAGGTTTTCACTACGCGCAACGTGCCCTGATCATCTCGGTGCTGGCGGGTTTGACCGCTTGCGCTACTGGCCCCGGCAAAGCCCCCGAGCGGGCCGCGGTGCAGCCTGTGCATTCACCGGAACAGGCGAGAGAGTGGGCCATAAAGGGGGTGAACGCCCATGAGAACGGCGACATCCCTGGGGCCATCAAGGCCTGGCAGACCTCGGTGGCCCTGGACCCCAGCGACGCGACAACGGTCAATAACCTGGCGCTTTTGCTGAAACAGCAAAACCGTTTCCGGGACGCGGCCAACCTGCTGGAGCAGGGCGTGGAGGCGGCTCCGGACGTTGCCCAGCTGCATTACAACCTGGCGGTGATCAGTGAGCTTTATCTACTGGATCTTGATAAGGCGCTGGTTCATTACCAGCGATACCGGGCGTTGACCGCCGAGGAAGACAAGCTGGTTGCTGGCTGGATCGCCGACCTTGAGCGGAGGCTGCAATGAGCATCGGCCGGAATCTTCTCCGCCTCTGCATTGTTGTGCTGGCCAGTGGTTTTTTCCAGGCGGCCACCGCCGAAGACCGGGAGCAATCGGCCCTGACAGTGAGCGGTTTGTCTGCCAGCGTGGGGGACGATGACCCCAGGGTGCTTTACATTCTGCCCTGGCAGAACCCGACGCTGCCCAGAAGGCCCAGGGCAGAGCTCAATAGCCAGGCGCCGGAGCTTAACCAACCCCTTTCCCCTCAGGTGCTGGAGAATCATCGCCAGTTCCGGGAATCCCTGAACCCATTGGTCCTGGAGCCAGCCGTGAATGCGGCCGGTCCGGGCCAACCGTGACCCTGCAGTAAACGGAGACAAAGGCATGTTCGATACCATCATTCGATTTTTTCAGGACGGCGGTCCATTCATGTACCCCATTGCCATTGTGTTGGCGCTGGGGCTGGCGATCACGCTTGAACGGTTTCTGTATCTGGGGTCGGTGCGGCGGCGAAATCGTCTGGCGTTTGAGCGCGGTATTCTGCCCGAGCTGCAAAAACGTGACTACCAGCGCGCCATGAAGGCGGCAACCAGTTCCGACAGTGCCATTGCCTCGGTGCTCGGGGCGGGTATTTCCCGGTTGTTGAATAACAGCCGCCGTGAAGATATCGAATACGCTATGGAAGAAGGTTTGATGGAAGTACTGCCGCGCCTGGAAAAGCGCACTCAGTACCTGGCAACCCTGGCCAATGTGGCCACTCTTTTGGGCCTGCTTGGCACCATCATTGGCCTGATCGCGGCGTTCACCGCCGTTGCTGCAGCCGATCCTGCCCAGAAGGCCACCCTGTTGTCGGAAAGCATCTCGGTAGCCATGAACACCACCGCGTTTGGCCTGATATCCGCCATTCCCTTGCTGTTGTTCCATGCCCTGTTGCAAACCCGCACCAATGAAATCGTGGACAGCTTCGAGATGGCCGGGGTCAAGCTGTTGAATATGGTGTCAGATCCCGACGCCGGCAGGGTAGCCGCCTGATGCACTTCGTGTTTCAGCCAGGGTAAACAGGAGTATGGCGATATGAGACGCAGACATCGCAGGCTGACGGCTCAGGCGGATCTGGACATTACCGCGTTTCTGAACCTGATGATTGTGTTGGTACCGGTGTTGTTGCTGGGCATGGTATTCACCCAGATCCGCATGATAGAGCTGAATTTTCCCGGGATGGAAGCCGGGCAGGCGCCAGCCTCTGAAAATTTCCGGCTGGTGGTCACTGTTATTCCGGGTGGCCTGGAAGTGGCCGACAGTGAGCGTGGGCTGATTGAAGTGCTTCCGGTCAAGGATGGGGGCCAGGACTACCAGGGGCTCAGCACTGTTCTTCAGCAGATCAAGGCCCGTATGCCCGAAAAGACCGACGTAACCCTGGAAGTAGGCCCGGATGTGGATTATCAGACACTGGTAACCGTTATGGACACAGTCCGCTCTTACCCGGCAGTCGTTGCCGCCAGCGTGGTGGAGGCTGAGTTGTTCCCCGATGTGTCCCTGATGGATGCAGGCGAAGATCGCTCCCTGGCTCAGCGTGCCCCGGCAGCAGACGGAGGTGGCGTATGAAGGCATCACGCCGCGCCCGTCTGCGCCAACGCCATTACGGCAGGATGCACAAGGCCGGTGGCCTGAACCTGGTGTCGCTGATGGATATCTTCACCATTCTGGTGTTCTTTCTGATGGTGAATTCCTCCGATGTGAAGGTCATGCAGAATACGGCAGACGTGCCTTTGCCCACCTCGACGGCGGAGAAAGAAGCCGTGGAGAATCTGACCGTGCAGATCAGTGGCCGGTCTATTCTGGTTCAGGGCCGGGAAGTGGCAAGGCTGGACGGCATTGAGGCCTCGGACACTCACATTGCGGGCCTGTCTGAGGAGCTGGCGTATCGCCGGGGCCGCTGGGCGGAAGTGCCAGATCAGGGACTGGAAGTCACCATCATGGCGGGGAAAGAGACCGACTACCGGTTACTGCGCAAGATCATGCAAACCTGCGTGGACGAGGATTTCCGACAGGTCCGGCTGGCGGTAGAGGCGGAGGTGCGCAATGGCTGAACGCAAGCCGAGCACACAAATTTCCCGCCTTCCCTGGAGCAGTGATGGACGGGAGAGCGCGCGTTTCGGTGTAATACTTGCGGTCGTGGTTGCGCTGTTTCTGGTGCCGGCACTCATCATTCCAAACCTGCATGTACCCGAACGGGAACGGTCCGAAGCAGAGCGCATTCCGCCGCGGCTGGCGCAATTGGTGGAGGCGCCAAAACCCGTTGTAGTTGAAGTGCCAGAGCCAGAGCCGGAGCCTGAAGCCGAGCGGGCAGAAGCTGAACCCGTCGTGGCCGACCCGGAACCCCGTCCGGAAACCAGGGTCTCGACACCCCCGGAGCAGACCACTGAACAGGCGAGGGAAAACGCCGCCCGTTCTGGTTTGTTTGCCATGAAAGACCGGCTTGCGGCACTGAGGGCGCCTGAGCCCTCAGCCCGGCCCGAGAACCGAACCGCTAATATTGGTGATGTACAGGCAGGGGTAAAGCAACCGATAGACGACCGCTCCAGGGTGTTAGCCGGCAGTGGCGGCGTCCAGAGCCGTGAGGGGCCGGCCCGGGAAGTGGCGCTGGCAGAGCAGAGCGTGCAAACCGTTTCGGCGCCCCGGGAAGTGGCGGTTGCCCCGGCAACCCCGGCCAGGCCCTCGGTAGGTGAGCGGGCCATGAGCAATATCCGGCAGGTGTTTGATACCCAGAAAAGTGTGCTCTATGCCCTGTACCAGCGGGAGCTGCGACAGGACCCGACGCTGGAGGGCAAGGTCACCCTGGAGCTGGTGATAGAGCCGGACGGCTCGGTGTCCGCATGCCAGGTGGTCAGCTCAGAGCTGGGCAACCCGGCCCTGGAGCAGCGCATTGCCATGCGGGTACAGATGTTCAACTTTGGTGCTGACAATGTCGAAACCCGGAAGGTTCGGTTCCCGATTGATTTCCTCCCGGGCTGACAGAATCCGACCTCAGCTTTCGATAGTAATTTTCGGCAGGCGTGGCTTTTGCAGTGAGATTTTCTCGGTGGGGGCGATAACTTTCGCCTCGCCGGTAACCACCTGGCTGTCATTCTGATTGCGCACATCGCACTGGAGTACCACGCGATTCTTCGGTTCTTTGCGCAGTACGGTGAGGGTGACGGTCAGCGTGTCGTCCAGTTTGACCGGGCGCTTGAACGACAGGCTCTGCTCAAGGTAAATGGTGCCGGGGCCGGGCATGACCGTGGCCAGTGCGGCAGAAATCAGAGAGCCACTCCACATTCCATGGGCAATGCGCTCCTTGAACATGGACTCCGCGGCAAACTCGGAGTCCAGGTGTACCGGGTTCACATCGCCCGAAACCGCAGCAAACAATACCAGCTCATCTTCGGTCAGTGTCCGGGTGAAGGTGGCAGAATCGCCCTCGTTCAATTCGTCATAGGTAATATTTTCAAGGGTATCCAGGGTGTCGCTCATCACAGACTCCGGTGACGGAAGAAGTGTTTGAAAGGGGTATACAGTTGTACCGGTTAACGCTTTGAAAACTACCTCATCGTTAACAAAACTGCTATTCTCTCCCGACTTTTTAAGGCTGAGACTTTTGTCGGGTTGATTTTTTGACCAGTTCGGCCTTGGCAAAACATTACAATCAGGGAGTTTCTGAACCCATCCGGTTGCTCCCCAATAGCGCCAATCAGACAGGAGATGGTGATGGATTTTGAGCAGTTCTATCAAGACAAGTACCCCGCCGGCATTCCCCGTGAGGTAGATCTCAAGAAATACAAAAACATGGTGGATGTATTTGAACAGGCTGTTAAGAAGTTTGCAGACAAGCCTGCGTTCACTGCGGTTGGCGTTACCCTGACATACCGGGATCTTGATACTCAGAGCCGTAATTTTGCGGCCTGGCTGCAGAACAAAACCGATCTCAAACCGGGTGATCGCATTGCGGTGCAAATGCCCAACATTACCCAGTACCCGGTGATTGTCTTCGGTGCCATGCGTGCTGGCCTGATCGTGGTTAACACCAACCCGCTGTACACCACCCGTGAAATGGAGCACCAGTTCAATGATTCCGGTGCCAAGGCGCTGGTGGTGCTGGCCAACATGGCAGATAACGCGGAAAAAGTGCTGCCCCATACCGGCATTGAACACGTGATCGTGACTGAAATTGCCGATATGCATTCACCCATCAAGCGTACCCTGATGAACGCTGTGGTGAAGCACGTCAAGAAGATGGTTCCGTCCTACAACCTGCCGACTGCCCACAAACTGCCGGCGGTGCTCAGTGCCGGTGCCCGTGAGAAGTTCACCCCGGTCGACATCAATCTGGATGATCTGGCTGTACTGCAGTACACCGGTGGCACCACGGGTGTTGCCAAGGGCGCGATGCTGACTCACGCGAACCTTGTGGCCAACCTGACCCAGGTGCGCCCGATGATGGAAGACCAGGTAGAAGAGGGCAAGGAAGTGGTGATTGCGCCGCTGCCGCTGTACCACATCTACTCGTTTACCCTGAACTGCGGCATCATGCTGGAAGCCGGTGCCCACAACGTTCTGATCCCGAACCCGCGGGATATTCCGGGCTTCGTGAAAGAAATGCAGAAGCAGAAGTTCTCTGCTTTCATCGGCCTGAACACCCTGTTCGTTGCCCTGTGTAACAACGAGGACTTCCAGGACCTGGATTTCTCTGGCCTGAAGCTCACGGCTTCTGGTGGTATGGCGCTGACCAGCGATACCGCAAAAATGTGGGAGCGGGTGACAGGCTGTGAAATCAGTGAAGGTTACGGCATGACGGAAACCTCTCCGGTGGTTACCTTCAATCCCCGTAGCGCCATCCAGATCGGCACCATCGGCCTGCCAATCCCGTCCACCGAGATCAAGACCATTGACGACGACGGTAACGAGACACCCATCGGTGAGCCGGGTGAGTTGTGTGTCAAGGGCCCGCAGGTCATGCGCGGTTACTGGCAGCGGCCGGAAGACACCCAGAAGTCCTTCACCGAGGATGGTTTCCTGAAAACCGGTGATGTTGCCCTGATCCAGGAAGATGGCTACATCCGCATTGTTGATCGCAAGAAAGACATGATCATTGTGTCCGGCTTCAACGTGTTCCCGAATGAGATTGAAGACGTGGTAACCAGCCATCCGAAGGTGGTTGAGTGTGCCGCCGTAGGCATTCCAGACGCCAAGAGTGGCGAGGCCGTGAAGGTCTATGTGGTGCCCACAAAAGAAGGCGTAACTGCAAACGAACTGAAAGAGTTCTGCCGCGAGCGCCTGACCGCCTACAAAGTGCCCAAGCACTTTGAGTTCCGGGATGAGCTGCCCAAGAGTAACGTGGGCAAGATTCTGCGCCGCGAACTGCGGGACGAAGCCAACGCCAAGTAAACGGCGAATGGTGCAACCGTCAGGTTGCACCGCTTCCCATCCCACAAAGACCCTGCTCAGGCAGGGTCTTTGTGTTTCTACCGTTCGGATTTCCCGCTAGACTGTGGCGCCTTGTGATGCATCCACCAATCCATGAGTCTGTTGCCGTTCAATGACTGATAAAACAACCCCCGATAACGCCCGATCAACCGCCGTTGATCCACAGGCCGCAGTGAAGGCCTTTATGAGCCAGCTGGATGTCTGTAACCAGCAGGAGGCGGCGCGCATTATCCGCAGGGTTGGCCGAACCAAGGGCAAGCCGGGCCAGAAAGACCTGGAGCACATGGCGAGCTGGTTGGAGCAGGGGCTTGAGAAGGTGCGCCAGCGCCAGGCATTGCACCGCCCGGCAAGTTTTCCGCCCGGGCTTCCGGTCAGTGATCGGGTTGATGACATCAGCGAGGCTATCCGTAACCATCAGGTGGTGATCATCGCCGGTGAAACCGGCTCCGGTAAAACCACCCAGATCCCGAAAATCTGCCTGAACCATGGCCGTGGCGTTCGTGGGCTTATTGGCCACACCCAACCGCGCCGGATTGCCGCGCGCAGTGTCGCCGCCCGTATCGCCGAAGAGCTTGGTGAACAGGTTGGCCAGCAGATCGGTTACCAGGTGCGCTTTACCGATAACACCTCGGAGGCGTCCCGGGTCAAGGTCATGACTGATGGCATCCTGCTGGCGGAGATCCAGCACGATCGCTTTCTGGATCGTTATGACACCCTGATTATCGATGAGGCCCATGAACGAAGCCTGAATATCGATTTCCTGCTCGGGTATCTCAAGCAACTGTTACCGAAACGGCCGGATCTGAAAGTCATCATTACCTCTGCCACCATTGAGGTTGATCGCTTCAGCGAGTTCTTCGATAAAGCACCGGTTATTGAGGTCAGCGGCCGAACATTCCCTGTGGATGTGCGCTATCGGCCCCTGACCGGTGATGAAGACGACCGGGACCAAGGCTGGACAGACGGTGTGCTGTCGGCCCTTGAGGAGATCGAGCAGCACGAGCGTAAAGAGAAACAGCCCCCCGGAGATGTGTTGGTGTTCCTGCCGGGTGAGCGGGAAATTCGGGCGCTCAGTAAAGTGCTGCGGCATGCGGAGTTGCGACACACCGAAGTATTGCCGTTATATTCCCGGCTCAGTAACCAGGAACAGAACCGGGTTTTCCAGGCCCATAAAGGCCGGCGGCTTGTGTTGTCCACCAACGTGGCGGAAACCTCGCTGACGGTACCCGGTATTCGTTACGTGATCGATACCGGGGTTGCGCGAATCAGCCGTTACAGCGTTCGCTCCAAGATTCAGCGCTTGCCGATCGAGCCAATCTCCCAGGCCAGCGCCAACCAGCGGGCGGGGCGTTGCGGGCGAGTGGCGCCAGGTATCTGTTTCCGTCTCTATGATGAAGCCGATTTTCTTAACCGGCCCGAGTATACCGATCCGGAAATCCTGAGAACCAATCTGGCCTCGGTCATCCTGCAAATGGCCACCTCGGGCCTGGGCGATATCCAGAATTTCCCCTTCCTGGAAGCGCCGGATCGCCGCCAGGTGAACGATGGCTACAAATTGTTGGAAGAGCTGAGCGCTGTTGATGACAAACGCCGAGTGAGCCGTCTCGGCCGGACCATGGCTCGCCTGCCGCTGGACCCACGTCTGGCCCGAATGCTGGTGACCGCCGCCGAGCAGGGCAGCCTGAGCGAAGTCCTGATTGTGATTGCCGGCCTCAGTGTCCAGGACCCAAGAGAGCGGCCCCAGGATAAACAGCAGGCAGCCGACCAGGCCCACGCCCCGTTCAACGACAAGGAGTCAGACTTTGCCACCTTGTTGAATATCTGGAACTGGTTTGAGGAACAGCGCCAGGAGCAATCCCAGAACCAGCTAAAGAGACTGTGCCAGAAAACCTTCCTGAGCTGGATGCGAATGCGCGAGTGGCGGGATATTCACCGGCAACTGACGTTGATCTGTCGGGAGCAGAAACTGGCACTGAACAAGCAGCCGGCAAGCTATGAGTCCATGCACAAGGCGATTCTTGCCGGTTTGCTGGGCCACGTTGCGGTCAAGGTAGAGAAACGGGAGTACCTGGCCACCCGCAACCGCAAAGTGATGATCTTCCCCGGTTCGAAGGTGGCCAAGTCCGGGCCCAAGTGGATTGTGGCGGCGGAAATTGTGGAAACCAGCAAGGTGTTCGCCCGGATGGTTGCCGCCATCCAGCCGGAATGGGTTGAACCCCTGGCGGGCCATGTGGTGAAACACCACTTTTTCGAACCTCACTGGGAGCAGAAGCGTGCCCAGGTGATGGGTTACGAGAAGGTGACGCTTTATGGACTCGATATCGTCGCCAAGCGGCGCATTCCCTACGCCAAGGTGGACCCGGAAGAATGCCGGAATCTGTTCATCCGGCGCGCTCTGGTGGAGGGGGATTACCACTCGAAAGCTCCGTTTATTGCCCGCAATCGGGAGATGCTCGATACCGTCGAGAATCTGGAGAAGAAGACCCGCCGCCGTGACCTGTTGGTGGATGACGAGGTGTTGGTGGCCTTTTACGACCAGAGGCTGCCGAAAGACATTGTTAGCGGCCGCCACTTTGAAAGCTGGTGGAAGGGCCTGTCTGCCGACGAACTTCGCAAACTGGAATTGACCGAGGCCGATGTGTTGCAGCGCCCGCTGGACCAGGGCGCTGCGGAGCAATATCCAGATTATCTGGAGTGGGAAGGCGTCAAGTACCCGCTCAGTTACGAATTCGAGCCCACCAGCGAGCGGGACGGGGTAACCCTGCAGGTGCCGTTGATGGCGCTCAAGCAGATTCCGTCTCGCCGGCTGGAATGGCTGGTGCCGGGGCTGTTGCGAGAAAAATGTATCGCCCTGGTGAAAGGGTTGCCCAAATCCCTGCGCCGTAACTTTGTGCCGGTCCCGGATTTCGTGGATGCGGCCCTGGCCAACATGCAGCCTGGCAACGAACCCCTGGCCCTGAAGCTGGGGGATCAACTGCGCCGGATGACGGGTGTGCAGATTGATCCGGAAGCCTGGCCGGAGGACGAACTGCCCCGGCACCTGCGGATGAACCTTCGGGTAACCGGAGACAAAGGCAAAGTGGTGGCAGAGAGCCGGGATACCGACGATTTGCTGGCCAAGCTGGAGGGTCGGGCGGAAGCGGCGCTGGCCTCGGCTACCAGCGATGATGATCGTTCAAAAGCACCGAAAGAATTCAGTGACTGGCAGTTCGGCAAGATGCCCGAGCAGGTGCAGACTGAGAAAGGTGGTATGCAGGTAACGGTCTATCCCGCCCTTGAGGACCTGGGTAAGCAGGTACGGTCCATTCGCTGCCTGGACCGGTTAACCGCTGAGGACACCCTGCGCCGGGGTATTGCCCGGCTGATCATCAACCGGTTTGGCAACACCCTCGCGGACCTTGAGCGAAAGCTGCCCCGGTTCAAACAGTCGGCGCTGCTGTTTGCCCCGGTAGGACAGGCAAAGGTGCTGCTGGACGATCTGTTGTTGTCTGCGGTGATGCAACACTTCCTGCCCGGAAGCCTGCCCAGAGACGAAGAAAGCTTTATCCGAGTGTTCGATGCCCACCGCGGCGATTTTATTCCGGCGCTTGAGCAGGCCGACGAGCGCCTTTATCAGGCTATGGCCGGTTATCAGAAAGTGGCCAAACAGCTTAAAGGCAAGATCAATCTGGCGTTGGCGCAAAGCATGGCCGATCTGAAATTCCAGCTTCAGCACCTGGTCTACCCGGGGTTTCTGGTGGCCACGCCGTCACAATGGCTGGAGCGCTTCGGGGTGTATTTCGAGGCGGCCTTGATCCGGCTTGAGAAAATGCCCCGGGAGATGGGGCGCGAGAGGGAATTCCTGCACACCATTGAACCTCTCTGGGCACGCTATGCCACCAAGCTCGAACAGCAGAAACGCCAGGGCGTGCAGGACCCTGAACTGGAGCTGTATCGCTGGATGCTGGAAGAATACCGGGTCTCATTCTTTGCCCAACAACTGGGCACGGCGATGACCGTATCGGCCAAGCGACTCGACAAACAGTGGCAGAATACACGGGTGTAGGAGCTGAACAGGGTGCTTCTCGGGCCAGTATGGGGGAAGGCTGCACCGTTCTGGTGCTACTGGACTTTGGTCAGGCGGGCAATTCCGGCCGTGTGTGTTAGTATTTCTGACAGCATAGTGTCTTATTACAACCATGACGTGGGGTTATTGTGATTAAAGCCGTCATCAGCGGAACCGGCCTGTATACGCCACCCGCCATTATTGAAAACGATCAACTGGTTGAAGCCTTCAATCAATACGTAGAGCTGTATAACGATGAACACGCGGAAGAGATAGCCCGCGGTGAACTGACGGCTCTGCAACCTTCGTCATCTGCCTTTATTGAAAAGGCATCGGGTATCAAGCGCCGTCATGTGATTGACCGAGACGGTATTCTGGACCCGAGGCGCATGACACCGAATATTCCGGACCGGGATAACGAAGAACCGTCAGTTCAGTGCGAGATGGCCATTGTGGCCTGCAAGGAAGCACTTGAGCAGGCGGGCAAAACCACGGCGGATGTGGATGCGGTGATTGTTGCCTGTTCCAACCTGCAGCGGGCGTATCCGGCTATTTCCATTGAAGTCCAGCAAGCCATGGGCATCGACGGTTTTGCCTATGACATGAATGTGGCCTGCAGCTCCGCCACCTTTGGCATCCAGGCTGCGGTGAACGCGGTGGAAAACGGTAGCGCCAGAGGGGTTCTGGTGGTCAGTCCGGAAATCTGCTCCGGGCATCTGAACTTCCGGGACCGGGACAGCCACTTCATATTCGGCGATGCCTGCACGGCGATTCTGGTGGAAAGGGAAGAGGACACCCAGGCAGGCCAGGGTTTTGAAATTCTCGGCACCCGCCTGAAGACTCAGTTTTCCAACAATATCCGGAACAACTTTGGCTTCCTGAACCGGGCAGACGAATCGGGTATTGGCAAGCCGGACAAGCTATTCATCCAGCAGGGTCGCAAAGTGTTCAAAGAGGTGTCACCCCTGGTGGCAGACACCATTCAGGGCCATCTGGCATCCCTGCAGCTGACGCCTGAAGACCTCAAACGCATGTGGCTGCACCAGGCCAACCTGAACATGAACCAGTTGATTGCCAGAAAGGTTCTCGGCCGGGATGCAACGGTCGAGGAAGCGCCGGTGATTCTGGACGAATACGCCAACACCAGTTCGGCTGGTTCGATCATTGCCTTCCATAAACACAAGGATGACCTGAAAACCGGCGACCTGGGCGTGATTTGCTCCTTCGGCGCCGGCTATTCCATCGGTAGCGTGGTTGTTCGCCACCGATAAGGCCTGTTACCTCGCTGCCAGCGCCCTGAGGGTGTCTGGCAGGGGGGTGGACTTTCGGGAAGCCCGATCCATCCAGACAATCTTGGCGTAGCCTTCCGCGTAAACCACCCCTGTATCTGAATCTTTCAGCAGGTGGTAGGTATCCAGACTGGTATTTCCTGCTTTG
This sequence comes from Marinobacter sp. MBR-99, assembly GCF_040547575.1. Taxonomy (NCBI): domain Bacteria; kingdom Pseudomonadati; phylum Pseudomonadota; class Gammaproteobacteria; order Pseudomonadales; family Marinobacteraceae; genus Marinobacter; species Marinobacter sp. MBR-99. The sequence continues at coordinate 195,303 of NZ_JBEPPY010000001.1, forward strand.
TCCGCGTATGTTTCAACCACGACGTTGGCGGGGTGAGTCAATTCCTTCAGAAATGTGGCACTGGTCTTTATAATGACCGGTCCGGTTGGCTCTTCCGCGCCACCCAGTTCCAGTGACGACAGCCAGACAATCCGGGCTTCTTCAAAGAAGCGGAAGTAAACCGTGTTATTGGCGTGGCCGTATGCATCCATATCGCCCCATCGCAGCGACATGGTCAGGGAACTGACGGGATTTCCCGGTACTGACATCTGATTTCCTCCGGATGACTCTCATAATAAAAACCCAGGGCCGGTATTGTCGACGAACTGAAACAGGTTAAACAACCCAAGAGAGCAAAATGAGAAACCTTTTAACCCGGCGCCTGACCATGCTGGCTGCTTTGTTCCTGCTGACGTTTGCAGGTGGTCAGTTACACGCCCAAAACATGCAGGAGCCGGTTTCCGAGGGTTCCACCCCGGTCAATACCAATGATCCTTACGAGAACTGGAACCGGAAGGTGTTTTCGTTCAACGATGCCATTGACCGTTGGTTTCTCCGCCCAGTCGCTCAAGCCTACCGCATCGTCACGCCTACGTTTGTTGACCGTGGTATTACCAATTTTTTCAATAATCTCACCGAAATCCGCAATTTCAGCAACAGCCTGCTGCAGTTGAAAGGGGAGTCGGCGGTGGTTGCCGCCGGGCGTTTCACCTACAACACAGTGTTTGGCCTTGGCGGTTTCTTCGATGTGGCCACTGCCTTTGACTTGCCCGAACGCCCGGAAGATTTCGGTCAAACCCTGGGGTACTGGGGCGTTGGCTCTGGCCCCTACCTGGTAATGCCGCTTCTCGGCCCGGCGACTCCTCGTTATTTTACCGGCATGGCAACCGACGGGTTTCTGTTACCATCAGCCTGGGATGAGGTCAGCAGTCCGGAGTGGTATTACCTGCGGGCACTGCAGCTTGTAGACAAACGGGCCGACCTGATCCCGGCAGAGGGCTTCATTTCTGGTGACCGGTACACGTTTGTGCGTAATGCGTTTCTGCAGCGTCGTGAATTTCTGATTAACGATGGTAAGATCACGCAAGACCCCTTCGCTGATGATGACGATTTCATGCTCGAGGATTTCTGAGCGTTCATGCCGGGAGGCCGCAGGTGATCAAGGACCCCAGAATAGCCCGATTCCGAAAACTTCTGGCGGAGGCTCCCAATTACGAACAGTGGAAGGCCGCTGCGCTGGAGCTGGATTTTCTTGAAGGCAATGCGGAGTGGAAAGAAGATTTCGCCTCTGACCTTTATCACTATGAGCTGATCTACGACCGACTCAGCAACATCAAACAGTATCGTCAGCAGAACGACTTCGAGCGGCTGAAACGGGCGCTCCGGGAAGGCCTCCACCATGACCTGGGTAACATGGGCAATCCCGCGCTATATACCCACTCCCGGGTTGGCACCAAGCACCTCATTGAGGAATACATCACCCAGGTGTGCGAGGCTCTGGATTACCTGTGTGACCATCCGGTGCCCGGCTTTTCCGTCTACGACAAACTCCAGTTTTTCAGGGATACCCTGACCAGTTATGGCCGGCCAACACTGTTACTCAGTGGGGGCGCCAGCCTGGGCATGTTCCATTTCGGGGTAATCAAGGCGCTCTGGGAAAAAGGCCTCTTGCCTCAGGTGATTGCGGGGTCCAGTATTGGTGCCATTATTGCGGGTATCCTCGGGGTACATACCGATGCGGAAATCCCTGAAATGCTGGTGCCTGAGAACCATAACCTCAATGCCTGGAAGTGGCGGGGGATCCTGAGCGCCATGCGAGGTGATGGCCTGATGGATCAGGAAACACTGAAAAATTGCCTGCGGGCAAACATCGGCGACTATACCTTTGAAGAGGCCTACCAGCGCACCGGGCGAAGCATCAATATCAGTGTGTCGCCGGTACAGACGCACCAAAAGGCCAGATTGTTGTGTGGTTATACCTCACCTTATATTCAGGTATGGAGTGCGGCTCTTGCCAGTGCCGCTGTGCCGGGCATTTTCCCTCCCGTTACGCTGATGAAGAAAGATCTTTACGGTAATTCGCTGCCCTATATGCCCCGGTTGAAGTTTGTGGATGGCTCGGTAGTCAGCGACCTCCCCATTGAACGGTTGGTCCACCTGTACGATGTGAACTTCACCATCGTCAGTCAGACCAATCCCCATGTTGTGCCGTTCCTCAGCCAGCAGAGCCGTGACGAAAAGCTGTCCCTGGGCAGGCTGCCGATGCACCTGGTGAAGTCCGAGATCCAGTTCCACGGCCAGGGTGTGTTCGATTATCTGAGAAAGCGGGTTCGCCCGGAACTGATGCGGCAGATGGCTGGTCAGATGTACACCATCATGGCTCAACGCTACTCCGGTGATGTGACGATTGCGCCCACCTATGCATTCCGGGACTTCCGTCGTATGCTGTCCAACCCCAGTCCGGAGTATGTTCGTGAGATGATTCTGGCCGGTGAGCGCGCAACCTGGCCGAAAATTTCGATGATTCGCTCCCACGCACGCATTTCGAAAACGCTTGAACGGTGCGTTCGTCGCCTGAAACAACAGAACCGAAAGGCCGCTGAATTACGACTGGTCAGCGGAGCCGACAAGGCTAAACCCTGATCCTGAGGAACCATGTACTACGATTTTTTCGGCTTTAGGGAACCTCCGTTTTCAATCGCACCGGACCCTCGCTACCTGTACCTGAGTGATCGCCACAAGGAAGCACTGGCGCACTTGATGTACGGCGTGCAGGGGCAGGGCGGTTTCATCGTGATTACCGGTGAGGTGGGCACCGGTAAAACCACCGTTTGCCGCTGTTTTATTGAGAATGCTCCCGAGCATGTTGATATTGCACTGATTCTGAACCCGCGGTTGTCTGCCCGGGAGCTGTTGTCTTCGATCTGTGATGAGCTGGAAATCGACCATGCGCCGGAAGCAACGATCAAGCAACTGGTGGATGGCATCAATCAGGACTTGCTCAAGGCTCACGCTGCGGGCCGTCATAAAGTTCTGATCATTGACGAAGCCCAGAACCTGTCCGCCGATGTGCTGGAACAATTGCGCCTGCTCACCAACCTGGAAACTGCCGAGAAAAAGCTGCTTCAGATTGTGCTGTTGGGTCAGCCTGAGTTACAGGAGATGCTGGCACTGCCCGAATTACGCCAGCTCAACCAGCGTGTGACCGCCCGGTATCATCTGGATGCCATTGAGCAGGCAGATCTGCCGGCTTACCTTCGCTACCGTTTGAGTGTCGCCGGGCTGCGCGGGGATATCTTCAGCCCGGCCGCCGTCCGGAAACTCTATCGCCAGAGCCTGGGAATTCCCCGCCTGATCAACCTGATCAGTGATCGTGCGCTGCTGGGCGCTTATGCTGAGGGTGAACACCAGATCACGGCCGACCACATTCGACAGGCAGCTCGGGAAGTTCATGGTAACAGCCGCCTGAAGACCACCGGGGGTGGCAGGGAGGTTTCCCGCGCGGGTCATCTGTTGTTGTTATCGGCGTCGATTCTGGTGGCGATCATCGGCACCATCTGGTTGTTCCAGCTGCCGGTAACCGAGCAGACCCTCGCTGACGACCTCGAAGTACCCGCCATCTCCGGCGTCATCGAGCGTGTCAGTGATCCGGTGGTGGCTGAGCCCGAATTCGACACCGCTGAGCCGAATACGCTTCCGGAGCCAGCGGAACCCGGTGTAACCTCCTTTGAGTTTGAACGCCACACCCAAGCGCTGACCGAGGCATTTGGCCAGCTGTTCGGCGTTTGGGGCGAAGAGTATGACGCCCGGCAGTTTCCGGTTGCCTGCGATTACGCCCGGAGCGTCCGCCTTGGCTGCCTGGAACGGCAAGGCAGCCGACGAAGCCTGGAGTTTCTGGATCGCCCGGCGATTCTGCACCTTCGCAATGATCGAGGCGACACCGGCTATGTGGTGCTGCGATCTCTGGAGGGTGATACTGCCAGTATCGAGTTGACGGGTGAAACCCGGGAGATTCCGTTTCGCCAGTTAGAGCAGTATTGGTACGGTGATTTCCGGGTGCTGTGGCGAATGCCCGAATATATGTCGGGTGATGGTTTTTTTGCCGGAACTTCCGGGGCACAGCTATGGATGGGCGCACGGATGATGGAGCTGGCAGATCGGATATCGCCGAACCAGGCAGAGAGCGCCCGGGTAAAGCGGCTGACCACCGAAGAACAGGTGCGCTGGTATCAGGAGGTCAAAGGACTGACGGTGGATGGGATTGCCGGGCCGATGACCATTATCCAGATCAATAATGACCTGGGCACGAATGTACCCCGGCTGGTAGCGGCCCGTGTGGGCAATAGCGGGTAGGCTATGTCATATATTCTTGATGCGTTGAGAAAATCCGAAGCCGAGCGGCGACAGGGCAAGGCACCAGACCTGGGGCAGCAGGTACAAATGGTCTATCGGCCCAAAAAGAAGCCGTTATCACCCGTTGTCTGGGTGGTTCTGGCGCTGTTGCTCAATGCTGCTGCGATGGCTTACCTGTTCTGGCCAGCGCAGTCGTCAGATCCGCGCCCGGTTGACGACGCGCCAACAGCGGCCCGACATGCGCCATTGGTTGGCGATCCGGATGTCTTGGTGTCCGCACAGGGGCAACCGGGCCGGACGCCTGCGCCGGTTGAGGCTACGCCACAGTCTGAGCCAAGCCAGGAAGTGGTTGCAGCATTTGAGGTGGCAGACGAGCCCCTGGCTGAATCCGGCAATGAAGCTCCCCTGGTGATTGTTCCGGACCAGTCTGTTCGGGAAAGGGTGTTGACGCCGGCAGACTCTCAGGGCAGAGTGCCGCACCTGGTAGAACTACCGCTGTCGTTTCAAAAGAGCGTTCCTGATTTGACCTTCAATAGCCATATCTATTCGTCCGACCCCATGGCCAGCCGGGTCATGATCAACAACCAGTATCTTAGGCCTGGTGACACCTTTGCCAGCCTGGTGGTTGAGCGTATCACCGAAGATGGCGTGATTCTGAGCAAGTCTGGCCAGCGTTTTCGGGTAGGGACGGTGCGTGACTGGGTGAGCCCGAGATAATGGCGCTGACCGACGACGTCAAACAGCAGATTCAGCAGGCTTATCGTGATGTGTTGGCCGGTAAGGACGTTCGCGCCCGCTACGGCCAGCGGCTGATGATCGCGGAGATTGCCCGCTACATGGGTGAAATCACCGACAACGATGGCCAGCGTACCTCGCCCCCGGCAGCCTGCGTGGTGGAAGCTGGCACCGGTACCGGCAAAACCCTGGCGTACCTGATCGCAGCAATACCTGTGGCCAAGGCCCTGGGTAAAACACTGGTCATTTCCACGGCAACCGTGGCGTTGCAGGATCAGATTGTTCTGAAGGACCTTCCCGATCTTCGCAAACACAGCAAACTGGATTTCAGCTGGACCCTTGCCAAGGGGCGGGGCCGTTATCTATGCATGTCCCGCCTGGAGGCCCGGTTACACGACGAGGGCCATGGTGACAGCGACACCATGCCCCTGTTCCTTCTTGATCAGCCCATGGATGACGAGGCAGCCAGCCGAATAACTTTTGAGAAGATGCTGGCGACCTACGGCTCCCGTGAATGGGACGGCGACCGGGACCATTGGCCCGAGCAGATTCCCGATGAGATCTGGCGCCAGGTAACCACCGACCACCGCCAGTGCACCAACCGCCATTGCGCCTACTTCGACAGTTGCGCGTTTTTCGATGCCCGAAAAGACCTGGACGACGCCGATGTGGTGGTGGCCAACCATGATCTGGTGCTGGCCGATCTTGCCCTTGGCGGCGGTGCCATTTTGCCGGAGCCGGAGAACGCGCTGTTCATCTTTGACGAGGCGCATCACCTGCCGGATAAAGCGCTGAATCATTTTGCCGCATCGGTGCCGTTGAACTCCACGCGGCAATGGCTCAAACAGTTATCCCAGGCCCTGGTAAAGATGCAGCCCTGGTTACCTGGCGGCTCCCAGGCGGCCAAAGCGGTTGAGAAAATCAGTACCTCTGGCCGTGACCTGGATCTTGCCCTTGGCAAGGTTTACGAAGAGGTTGAACAGAACACAGGCTGGGAATTCAACGACGAACGGCGCAGCGCCCAGTGGCGTTACCCGGAAGGCGAGCTGCCGGAGGCGGTGGCAGAGCTGGCGGCGGAGACCCGGATTGTTACCGCCGGCCTGGTTCGGCACCTCGGTACCTTGGTGGATGAACTGCAAAGTGCCTTCGATGAGCGTAAAGACCCGGAGCTGGACCGGGACACCGCCGACTCCTGGTATCCGGTGATTGGCGCTTTCCATAGTCGGGCTGAGGAACAGTTACGCCTGTGGACGGCCTGGTGCGAATCCGGGCCAGCTGTTCCGCAAAACGAAGAGCAGGCGGAAGCCGCGCCGGTGGTCCGCAAAGGTCCACCGTCTGCCCGCTGGGCCGTGCGCCAGCGCTGGGACCATGCAGAAGATATTACCCTGTTCAGCTCACCGGTGCTGGCGGACAACCTGTTGTATTCCCGGCTGTGGTCACGAGTCTATGGCGCCGTTCTGACCAGTGCCACACTGACGGCCCTGGGCCGCTTCGACCGTTTACGTTCCCGGGCGGGATTGCCAGAGGCGAGCCGCTATCTGGTGGTGCCCAGTTCCTTCCGTTATGGTGACATGGCCACGGTGGAAGTGCCTGCGATGCCTGCCATGCCAACCGATGATGGCTTTGCTGAGGCGCTGATCAAGCGACTGCCGGATCTCTGGGCTGGTGAGAAAGCCACCCTGGTTCTGTTTACTTCCCGCCGGCAGATGCAGCAGGTGAGGGATGCCCTGGCGCCGGATTACCCTGAGTTGATTCTGACTCAGGATGACATGGCCAAGAACGAGGTGTTGCGGACGCACTGCAGCCGTGTTGATGAAGGGCGACCCAGTGTGCTGTTCGGAGTGGCCAGTTTTGCCGAGGGTATCGACCTGCCTGGAAAGTACCTGCACCACGTGGTGATCACCCGCTTGCCGTTCTCTGTACCGGACGACCCGATCGAAGCCAGTCTGGCGGAGTGGGTTACCCAAAGGGGGGGCAACCCGTTTATGGAAATCACCGTGCCGGATGCCTCTGTCAAGCTGGTTCAGGCGGTGGGGCGGCTGTTGCGCACCGAGCAGGATACCGGGAGGGTAACCATCCTGGACCGCCGTATTGTGGCGCGTCGATACGGCCAATTGCTGCTGGACGCGCTGCCGCCGTTCCGGCGGATCATCGAGCATTAACCCGATACCGTCCATAAAAAAAGAGCCAACCCTCGAGGGATGGCTCTTATCGAAAGGGGTTCAAACGAACCCGGGCGTCGAAACAACGCGGAACAAGAAGTCTGAAGGCCTGAAGTTCAGAATTCCCGGCAAGGCGTTAACCTCACCATGGTTGAATAATAGGGCTTAACGGGGCGTAAACGGATCGTCCAAAGGGCGTAGTGAGGAGGCTTAATTCCCGAAAGGTGTGATGTGGGTCACACTTTTACTCCTGAAGCACTTTCAGTTCCCGTGCCCGGGCCAGGGCCTCGGTGCGGCGGCTAACGCCGAGTTTGCCGTACAGGTTTCGGATATGGGCTTTGACGGTAGCGGGTGCTACCGCCATCCTGGTGGCGATGTCCTTGTTGGCGAGCCCCTGGTTGATCAGTGACAGGACTTCCTGTTCTCTCTGGCTCAGGGGTTCCGCCAGGGCGCCAGTCACCGCCGGGGGGCGTTCAGGCTGGCGTTCGGGCTCGTTGGTGTTAGCGTTACCGGATTGCTGGTCTTTCAGCATGGTCAGCAGATCACGGTTCCAGCGCCCTGGTGTCCTCAGCCGGGGGCAGTCCAGCAGCATGGCCCGCAGGTTCGGACTTTCCTCTGCAAACAGTCTTAAAAAACCCGCGTTTTCGGCACGATCCAGTGCCCGCTCCAGCATGGCCGCGGCTTCATCGGTGCGATGTTCCTGCGCGAGGGCATCCGCGTATACCAGCAGAATCTCCACCAGATGCCGGTTGTGGGCATTTCCCTCCGCTACGGGTATCAGGGCGGACAGGGTTTCCTGCGCTTTCTGGTCATGCCCGAGGGCAACCTGTACCCGAGCCAATGCAATCTGGTTCTGTTCCCGGTTAAGAGGGTTGGTGGCCGGCATTTTCAGTGCCGCCTGCAGGGTGGACATGGCCTTATCACGAAGGTCCAGGGCCAGGTAGCATCGGGCCAGGAGCGCTGAAGCAGCGGGTGGCTCAAACAGGATGTGATCACGGCGTTTATTGCCAACGGTTACAGCGTCCTCCAGCAATTCGATGGCTTCTTCAAGCTTGCCTTGGCTGAACGCAAGATGTCCGCGAACATACTGGATGACCACATGCTGGCCCGGCTCCGTACCTTTTTCCACATGCTCCAGAAGGGGCGAAAGGTAACTGGCGGCCAGTTCCGGTTCATTGCGTTCACGGTAGATCTCGGTTAGCGCACTGTTCTGCCAGCAGGAAATGAGCCGTGGTTGGCTTGGATCTGCAAAATGCTCATCTACCCACTGACGAACGCGGGTGGTGGTTTTCAGGGCCAGTTCAATATCGCCCCGGTTGTACTGAATCCACGCCAGCAGTCCGCCGGAGGACAGCGCGGTGCTGGCTTTGCGTTCTATCTGCCCATAGTGGACCGCGGAGTCCAGTGCTTCCTCGGCTTCGTTGAGTTCCCCCTTGCCGAAGTAGTCGAGGCCAAGGCCGTAATAGGTCACGGATTTCAGCGGTATCTGGATCTGGTCGATGTCTTTGAGCACCTGGCGGGTGAGGTCTGACGCATTCTTCTCGTCATTTCTGCTACGGGCCAGGTAAGAACGCACCAGGGAAATTTCACTGTGGATGGCCAGTGCCCCCTCGGCATCCGGGTGGGAGTCGGCTACCCGGCGGTCGAGCAGATCTTCAACCTCCGCCAGCAGGGGCTCCAGGCCCTCAACGCGGTTGGCGAAGAACAACCCCCATACTTTGAGCATCTGGAGTTGCGGGCTTTCTGCCAGTTGCCTGGGCGGTATGGTATCCAGCCAGTCCAGGACCGGCAGATGGTAGCCACCGTGAATCAGGTTGTTACCATGCTCCGCTAACACTCGGGCAAGGCGCTCAGTGTCGTTCTGGCTGACAATCTGGACAATGCCCTCCTGGACCTGACCATGGCTGAGCAACCAGTCGATGGTTCGTGATTGCAGCTCCAGCGCCCGTTGTGGATTAATGGACTCCACACGCAGCAGCAGTGCTTCGCGAAACAGGTCATGATAGCGGAACCACTGATTATGTTTGTCCAGGGGAATCAGAAACAGGTTAAGCGACAGTAAGTAAGTGAGAATGTCCTGGCTGTCATCGCGTTGGCGAACCGCATTGCACAGCGAACTGGACAGGCGAGGGCAGAATGCGGTGTCCAGCAGGAATGCAGTAAGCTCGTCCGGGAGTTGGTGCAGTACCTCGGTGAGAACATAATCACTGATAAGCGCGCCATCCGGCGTGCCAATCCGTTCGTGTCCAGCGTGACCGGATTCCAGGGCTTCGGTCTTTCCGGCCAGGGCAGACAGTTGCATGGCGGCAACCCAGCCTTCGGTACGTCGGCAAATAGCGCGGATTTCCTGTTCAGACAGGTTCATCGCCATGGTGTCCTGGAAAAAGGCCCTGCATTCATCCTCCGAAAACGCCATCAGGCCCGGATGAATGTCCTGAACCTGGCGCCTGACCCTCCATCGTGCCAGCGGCAGAGGTGGTTCGGTGCGGGAGGCGATGGTGACGAGAATGCCCGGGGGCAGGTAATCCATGCACCAGGCCAACTGGCGGTGAATGGTGTCGTTACTGATGACATGGTAATCATCGAGTACCAGATGCCAGGGATTGCGATCTTCGGCCAAGGCATTGACCAGCCCGGTTATGGTGGCGGTCAGATCGTCACCCTGCTGCCGGGCCAGATACTTTTCACAGTCTTCAATCCCCATAAGCCCGGCGTGCTTGAACGCTCCGATAACGTACTGCCAGAACTGCACCGGTTGGTTGTCATGCTCATCCAGCGAAAGCCAGGCTGTGCTTGTGCTGTTGCGGGCACACCACTGACTGGCAAGAGTGGTTTTGCCAAAGCCGGCTGGTGCCACAATCAGGTTCAGTCTTTTACCCTGCTCCGGCTCCAACAGGGCGTCGAGCCGGTGTCTGCGCACGGCTCTGGGATCGGGTGTTGGCCTGAGAAATTTCGTGGTAAGCAGCATGGTTTCCTGAATTCAGGGTATCGTTGTTACCGGATTGTGTGCTTTGCCACACACAAGTCAAGGGCTGTGTTGGCGCAAGGCGTTGGTAGCGCTGCGAATCCCGGTAATTGGTCTACACTGAATACAGATTAAATCGTATACCCAAAAAGAATGAAAAATTAATTTCTTATGCGTATTATCTGGTAAAAGACTCATCCAGGGAGCGACAGACTCAATGAAACTACAACAGCTGCGTTATATCTGGGAAGTGGCGCACCACGATCTGAATGTCTCCGCCACCGCCCAGAGCCTCTTCACCTCCCAGCCAGGTATCTCCAAACAGATTCGTTTACTGGAAGATGAGTTGGGTTTGGAGGTGTTTGCCCGCAGTGGTAAGCACCTGACCCGCATCACCCCCGGCGGCGAGATTATTATCCGGGAAGCGGGTGAAATACTGCGCCGGGTAGAGGGCATCAAAAAGATTGCCCAGGAGTTCAGCAATCAGCGCAAGGGCGATTTAAGTATTGCCACCACCCACACCCAGGCCCGTTACGCCTTGCCACCGGTGATCAGTGGTTTCATTGAAGAATATCCGGACGTGTCTCTGCATATGCATCAGGGCACGCCGATGCAGATTTCTGAGATGGCGGCCAATGGCGCTGTGGACTTCGCCATCGCCACTGAGGGCATGGACCTGTTTAATGATCTGATCATGATGCCTTGTTATAAGTGGAATCGCTGCGTGATTGTGCCCAAGGATCATCCGCTGGCAAAAGGGCAGGAGCTGACCCTGGAAGAGCTGGCGGAGTATTCCCTGGTGACCTACGTCTTTGGTTTTACCGGCCGGTCCAAGTTGGATGAGGCCTTCCAGTCACGTGGTCTGACACCAAAAGTGGTGTTTACCGCTGCCGATGCCGACGTGATAAAAACCTACGTAAGATTGGGTCTTGGTGTGGGGATTATTGCCAGCATGGCGTTTGATCCAAAAGTGGATACCGATCTGGTATCGCTGGATGCCAGCAAACTGTTCCGGCCTTCCGTCACCCGCATCGGGTTCCGGAAAGGGACCTTCCTGCGTGGTTACATGTACGATTTCATGCACAGGTTTGCGCCACACCTGACCAAAGACATGATCGATAACGTGGTTGCGCATCAGGGCAGTCGCACAGAAATCCAGGAATTGTTCAAGGATATTGAACTGCCGGTTTATTGAAGTTCTGAATAACAGAAAAGCCCGCCGTCAGTGATGACGTGCGGGCTTTTTTTACAGGTGCAAAATGGGTCTAGCCTGATTTGCCGATCAGGTTGCCCGCATGCAAGCCACATTCCTTATGGGTGGCCTCTTCCCACCACCAGCGGCCTTCCCGCTCGTGCTGGCCCGGCAGCACCGGCCTGGTGCAGGGCTGGCAGCCGATGCTGACGAAGCCTTTTTCGTGCAGTGTGTTGTAGGGAGCCTCAGACATCCGGATGTAATCCCAGACCTCTTTCGAGCTCCAGTTCGCGAGCGGGTTGAATTTCACCAGAGTCTTGTTGTCGCTGGAGAAAGCTGAATCAACCTGAACGACCGGTACGTCGTTGCGGGTACCGGGGCTCTGATCCCTGCGTTGCCCGGTAATCCAGGCATCAACGGTTGCCAGTTTCTTGCGCAGAGGGTTGACCTTGCGAATGCCGCAACATTCGGAATGGCCATCTTCGTAGAAGCTGAATAATCCTTTGCGGTTCACCATGTCCTGAACTTCACCGGCATCCGGGAACAGCACTTCAATCTCGATTCCGTAATGCTTTCGCACGCGCTCGATGAACTCGTAGGTTTCCGGGTGCAGCCGGCCTGTGTCCAGGGTAAACACTTGCAGGTTGTCGGTTAACTTGTGGGCCATTTCGATCAGCACCACATCTTCGGCGCCGCTGAATGAAATGGCGATGTTGTCATAGCGTGCCAGCGCCGCCTTGAGGATAGCCCGGGGGCTCTGGCCGTCGAGTTCAGCGCGGAGATTTTCAATATCAGTCATGTTGCTCCAGGGGGCTTTTCCACTGTGCGATCAACGGAGTGAATAAAGGCGTGATCTAACCTGAAATAAAGGCTACCACCAAATGCCTCATAGCTTGAAGGAATGAGCATCTATATCTTTATGCCTCGCTGATAAGGTGATCCATGGGATTCACGATGCATTCCGGCCAGGATTTTCATATCATACGCCCCAGACAACCCGGGCCTTGTTGGCCCGGCCAATTATGACTTTTTCAGGAGACCGTTGTGGAACTCGCATGTCTTGACCTTGAGGGCGTACTGATCCCGGAAATCTGGATCGCATTTGCAGAAAAAACCGGCATTGAGGAGCTCAAGGCAACCACTCGGGATATTCCTGATTACGATGTGCTGATGAAGCAGCGCCTGCGCATCCTGGACGAGCATGGCTATGGTCTGCCGGAGATTCAGGAAGTGATCAGCACTCTGGACCCACTGCCTGGCGCCCGTGGATTCCTGGACTGGCTGCGTGAGCGGTTCCAGGTGGTGATCCTGTCGGATACCTTCTATGAATTCGCTATGCCCCTGATGAAAAAACTGGGTTATCCGGCACTGCTGTGCCACAAGCTCGAAGTGGCTGAGAGTGGTCAGATCACCAACTACCTGCTGCGTCAGCGTGATCCCAAACGTCAGTCCGTTCGTGCTTTCCAGTTGTTGAATTACCGGGTGATTGCTGCCGGTGATTCCTACAATGACACTACCATGCTGGGTCAGGCAGAAGCCGGTATTTTGTTCCATGCACCGCAGAACGTTATTGACGAGTTCCCGCAGTTCCCTGCAGTGCACAATTTCGATGATCTGCGGCAGGAATTCCTGAAGGCCAGCGCTGTTCACCCGGCCTGATCCTTTGGGGCTCTGACTTGCGCTGCCGCAAACCCGGTAGCGCAGGTCAGAGTTTCAGTTGTTCCAGAAACCGCATCAGCGGCTGCACTTTTGCCAGGGTTTCCTGGTATTCGGATTCCGGCTCCGAGTCGGCCACGATGCCACCTCCTCCCCAGCAACTGACTGTCCCGTTCGGTTCGCACAGCAGGGTGCGTATCGCAATACTGCTGTCGAGATGGCCATCAAGACCGTAATAGAACACCGAGCCACAGTAGGGACCCCGCCAGTGGGGCTCCAGTTCGGCAATGATTTCCATGGCGCGGATTTTCGGGGCGCCGGTAATGGAGCCACCGGGGAACGCATCAAATAACGCCTGTAACGGGCTGATGCCAGGTTTCACTTTGGCTCGAATGTGGCTAACCAGGTGATGCACATTGCGGTAGGACTCAAGGGCAAATAACTCATCCACACTGACTGAGCCGGGCAGGGCATGGACGCTGAGGTCGTTACGAAGCAAATCCACAATCATCAGGTTCTCGGCCCGGTCTTTCTCCGAGGCCAGCAGCTCCTGCGCCAGGGCTTCATCCTGTTCAGGGTTCTGGCCCCGGGCACGAGTGCCCTTGATGGGGCTGGTTTCAATCACACCGTCGCGAATGGCCAGGAATCGTTCCGGTGATACTGAGACTACCGCGTTACCCCGAAAGCGGAGAAAAGCTGCATAAGGCGTCGGGTTGGCATCGCTGAGCGCGCTGAAGGCGGCCCAGGGGCTGCCCTGGTAGTGCCCCTCAAACGATTGGGACAGATTGGCCTGGTAGCAGTCACCTGACTGAATGTAATGCCTTACCTGATTGACCCTTTGCCGAAAATTGTCGGGTGTTTGTGTTGGGTTGAAATGGTTGGTTATCAACCAGGGCTCATGATCATCGTTAACAGGGTGGTCAAGCCAATCGACCAGCTTTTTTTCCGTGGAGGCGGGCAGTTGGGGGTGGACCCACAGATAGCATGCGCCGCTTTCCAGGTCCTCACTGGCCGTCCACAGGTAAAGCCCGGCGAAAAACAGCGGGTAGCGGAGGTTCCTGGCCAGCCTGTTCAGCCTTGGTTCTCTGGCATAGCCGAACTCGTAGGCAATGCTGCCAACCCAGCCGCCTGCGAGTGGGCAGGGCACCTCGGCATCGGTGATCCCGGGCTGCCGGTAGGTATCTGCCAGCGCCTCCAGATCACCGGCAAGGGTGGGCGTGTCGATTCGTCTATTCGGCGTGCTATCGATGACGGCCTGCTCCACGGCAAGACAGCTGAAACCCCTGGCTTCGCCACGGCCCCCCGAAGGTGCCTGGCTGCCGAGAAAAATAAAGTCCGGTTGCTGTGAGGCGTGGGCGCACAGTCGGTTGTATTGTTGCCGGGTAACAGGCTGGCAGAGAGGAAAGGCCAAGATACCTCCGTTAAAAATTGGAAGAATGATACACGATGCACAAAACGGCCGTTGTCCGATCAGGACAGGCGCTGATCTAATGGTTATACGGAGCCGATCAGCCCGGGGCGTATTTTACCGGGTTTTGACGCCAATGAACTGAAAATCCATAAAACAAGAACGGAAGTTGTCCTATGTCTCGCTTCAGAAAACACGCACTTGCCGCCACGTTCAGTCTGTTTGCCCTGGGTGCGACGCACTCGTTGGCGGAGGGTTTGCCACAAGACGGTCCCTTGTCTGATGGAAAAATTTCGGAGGATGAGTTGGGTGTGGTTATTCTCAGCGCGCAGCAGCAGCTGATTCGGTTGTCGGAGGCGGCAACGAAAGAATATCAGTCAGCCATCTTGGAACCGGGTGCAAATACGCCGAAAGCCTGGATGCTGATGAAGGATGGTGAAACCGTAAAGCGGATCAATATTGATGCTCAGGCTGTTGGCATGCCTGCGGTCGCACAATTAAAGATGTATCGGGCAGCTATTAAGTCGATTGCCCAGCGAGGACAGATAAACGCTGCGGCGATCCTCTACACCGGTAGGGTGAGTGAGGGGAATGAGACGGAAGTTCTGGTGATAGAGCATGAGCATCGTTTGGGCGTGTCCTCAAACAAGGTGATTGGCTATGAGATTCGTAATGGAGCGATTTCCTGGGCTGAGCCGGTCTCTCAGGAGAAACCGTTTGAATGGTTTTACGAGGGTAAAGGCGGAAAGTCCTGAGCAGAATGCGAACTCATCGATACTTGTTTCCAATTGTAAATGTAACGTAAAAGACTGTGAATGGAGTCACGGACTAGGACTGTAAAACAATCTTAAATGGACCTGTGGAGTAAAGGACTTCACTTAAAAAACTCACACAAGAATAAAATGAGTTTCACAAGGAGATAATAATGAAAGGCCTGAAGAAAATTGCTCTGGCAACTGCCGTTGCCGCTATGCCATTCGCTGCTCACGCTGACCTGAAAGCGCTTGACGATACCGCAATGGGTAACGTTACTGGCCAGGCTGGTGTGACCATCGAACTGGAAACCAAAGTCAGCATCGGTCAGTTCGTGTACACCGATGAAGGTAGCTTCACGGTGAACGATATCGTTCTGGGTGGTTCTGGTGTTGCTGGCGGTCCTGGCTCCGATCTGCTGGACGACCTGTACATCGATATCGATGTAGAGGCTGATGGCGACGCAGTCATCTCCGTTCACTCCATCTCCGGCGCCCCGATCGACTGGGGTATGACAGCCAGCTCCATGGAACTGGTTGCAGCTGATGGCAGCGAGAGCACCACGCTGGTTTCCAACCTGAGTGGCTACGGTGCGTTGGGTCAGCTGGACATTCGTGTTGATACCGCGACTGACACCCTGAACCTGGACGTTGCATTCAACGTGCAGCAGATGGACTTCGATGTTGAATTCCTGGGTGTTGGTATCCGTGACATGGCTATCATGGGTGGTAACTTCTTTGAAGAAGTTGCAGCTAACGGCCAGCCAGTTAGCGCAGCCGGTCTTTTCGCTGTTGCTAACGTAGATGTTTATAAAGGCGATGGTCTTGGTGCATCCACTATGACTGACGTCCTGCGTATCGACATCAACGACATCACCATGGACATGTCCATCGGTGCGATCGAGATTGGCGGCGCTTCCATCGGTTCCATCGCCATGGATAACCTGACCATCTCCGACACTCGTCTGGCTGTTTACGGTCACTAATCTGACCTGAACACCTGAGTAGGTGATGAGCGCCCCGCATTGCGGGGCGTTTTTAGTTGGTTAGAAAAAATCTGGCCTAAATAAAACGGCGACCCGAAGCAGGTCGCCGTTTTATTTTTAAAGATGCGGGCTCTGAATCAGCGGTCGGGCACCTGAATGGACAGGTCGAAGCCGCCACCGGGTCTTGGGGTCAGTTGGATCGGCCCTTCGTTGATGCCGTGGGGAATATCAATACGATCAATGCCCGGCGGATTACCAATACTGAAGTTCAGGTTCTGGCCGTCAAAACCAATTCCCAGTTGGTCGTTAAGAAACGTCTGGGTAAAAGGTTCGTCCGGTATTTGTGGCTGCTGACCGAAAATCAGCTGTGGAATCGTCTCGGCAAAATTGGCCGGGGGTTGGGCCCGGGCCAGCTCCTCAGTGGGTAGCAGCAGGGCCCTGCGCAGGAATTCCTCCTCGGCGCTGCTCAAAGCGTCGGACTTGCCATCTTCCATATAGCGCTGGAGCGCTTCGCGGTAGGCTTCCTCTTCGGCTTCACTCAGAACCGGCTCGCCGGGCGAGATGGTCAGCGCCCTGATAATTCGCTGGCGATCCGCTTCGTTTCTTTGCTGGACCCTTGGCACAACTATGACCGCGGAATCCTGAACATAGGTTTCCACCATCTCATCCGATGTCATCGTCTGAACGCCGGCCATGGCCGGAGAGGAGAGAGTGACGGTGATGGCCGTTGCAAGCAGTGTTGGGCGTGTCATGGCATAGCCTCTTGCGTTACCGGATCAGTTGAGGGGCGCGGCTGAGACTACTCTATTCAGTCAATACGCTTCCTTATCGGAGTATTCGGTTTGTCAGACAGTTTTTCAACCGGAAAGTGCCTGGTCTGTGATCAGAATCCGCAGTTGGGCAGTAAAGCTTTATGGGCGGCCGGGTAATGTGGTTTGATGCATGCCGGTAACGGGTGAACTTTTGAGGAAGAATGCGGCCTGATGGGCATGATAACGCGAAAACTCCGGCAACGATGGCAGCACTGGATTAACCGCAGGGTTCCCCGCGGAGACAGCCAGACATTCAGCCAGAAAAACATCTTCATCCTGCCAACCGGTGCTGGGGTGGTTTTTGGTGTTCTGCTTCTGATCATGCTGATCACCGGCATCAATTACCAGAACAGCCTTATTTACCTGCTGACCTTCATTCTCGGGGCCCTGTTCGTCGGTGCCATGCATCAGACCCATCGCAATCTCTCGGGGCTGACGCTCGCCCTTGTTCAGCCCGGCGAGGGCGAGGCCGGGGATGATGTACCGTTTCGATTTCGGATTACCGCTGGCAAGGATAGCGGGCTTGCCATTGCACTGTCGGTTGTGGATTCAAAGCTGGAAGGTGTCCATGTGCCGGCTGGCCAAGCCTTGGACGTCATTTTGCCCATTCCCTCAGCCCATCGTGGTTACCTTCGGCCAGACAAGGTTCGGATTGAAACCCGTTTCCCATTCGGGTTGCTCAAGGCCTGGTCCTGGTTACGCCCGAGTTCGGCCGGCATAGCCTATCCCAGGCCACTGGTTGCGCCGGAGGTAATCAGCCAGGTGGATGACGGCAGTGAGGCCCGCTCTTCCGCGCCTGTGGCCGGTCAGGATAATGCCGACCTTCGGCCCTGGCGTGAAGGGGATCTTAGCCAGAGGGTCATGTGGAAACGGTTTGCCCGCTCCGGGCAGATGGTGGTTGCCGATTGGGAAGGGGAGCAAGGAAGCCCCCACTGGCTGGATTTCAACGCTTTCCCGGGCGCGGATACTGAACTCAGGCTCAGCTATCTGGCCTGGTTGGTGGCCGACCGGCTACAGAAAGGCGCGAAGTTTGGTTTGAACCTGCCGGGGGAGGTCATCGAACCCGACACCGGCCCAATCCATACAGACCGGTGCCTACGGGCGCTGGCGGTCTGGGGCGAAAAGCCGCCGAGAGAGCAGGATGCATTGCCGTTTGGTACCCGTAAAACCGTGGACGGCGCTACGGCGGGAGGCAGCGTATGAGCCGCCTGGTCGATGTACTCCTTGGTAGAAACCGCCGTTCCGAAGTACCGATAGATGCCATTCCTGGCACTGCGCTACTCTGGCTGATTGGCAGTTTTGCACTGTTACTGTTGCCGCAGTGGAACCGGTTACCCTGGTGGCTGATTGCCGCCTGTGTGGTGCTGGCCGGTTGGCGCTGGCTAGCCCAGAGTGGTCGGGTGCGATTGCCGGGGCGCTGGTTGCGTGCGGGCATTATGCTGGTGTTGATCGGAGTCTACCTGGGCACTGTTCAGGGCCGCTTTACCGTTGATACTGCTGCGTCGTTCTTCGTGTTGGCGGTGGGGCTCAAATGGCTGGAAACCCGCTCCGCCCGTGACTTCTATGTACTGTTTTTTATTCTGGTGTACCTGGCGGCTGTAAACTTCCTGTTCCAGCAGGACATCCTGTGGGCCCTGCTGACGTTTGCGGCCATTGCCTGCCTGCTGGTGGGCCTGCAGATTCTCAATGCCCCGGATTTGCCCGGTTCATTGAAGGCGGGTTGGAAGCGGCTGGGCCTTTTGATGGTGAAAACCCTGCCGGTAGTCGTCCTGTTATTCGTGTTCTTTCCGCGTATGGCGCCGCTGTGGAGCGTCCCACTGGTTTCCGGCGAGGCTCGCAGCGGTATCTCCGATACCATGCGCCCCGGCGATATCTCCAATCTGGCCCAGAGCAGTGAGCGGGCGTTCCGCGTGAGTTTTGGTGGTTCGATTCCGGAGTATCGGGATCGCTATTGGCGAGGGCTGATTCTCGATTATCTTGACGGCGAGACCTGGCGACAGCGCGACCGGGAGCCATTTCAACGCCCGGGCAGGGTGGCGGTGGATGGCGGCATTGGGGCGCTGGCGAGCAACCAGTACGATGTACTGATGGAGCCGACGGACCAACGATGGGCCTTCTCTCTGGAAAATTCCATTGCGGTGTCGGACAACGTGTTTGACGCAGGGGAAGACCTGTTCCGTTTCCGTCGCCCCGCAGACAGCCCGGTGCGCTACCGGTTGGCGGTAGACCCCGGGCAACCCCGGCCGGGTAGTGAGCTCACCCAGGCAGCGCGTCAGCGCTACCTGCAATTGCCTGGCGAAGGGAACCCGCGCGCACGGGCATTAGCCAGTGAGCTGGCGGGCCAGTATTCCCCGGCCCAGGTGGTTAACGAGCTCATGCAGCGATTCCGTAACGAAGAATACTATTACACACTGCGGCCACCGGCGATGCCCAACGATGGTGTGGATACCCTGTTGTTTGAGGAGCAGCGCGGGTTCTGTGCCCATTACGCTGGTGCTGCCACCTTTGTATTCCGGGCTGCTGGTATTCCATCCCGTGTGGTGGTGGGTTACCAGGGTGGAGATGCCGGCGCCGGGGGCGATTATCTCATTGTGCGGCAGTACGATGCCCATGCCTGGGTTGAGGTATGGCTGGAAGGCCGGGGCTGGGTTCGGGTTGATCCAACTGCTGCAATTGCTCCTGATCGTATTGAGTTCGGATTGCGGGAGGCGATGGCCGAAGAGGGCTCCTTCCTGGAGAACAATCTGACCTCTCCCCAGCGGTATGGTGATCTGGCGGTTTTGCAGTGGGCGTCGCTGCAGCTCGACCGAATAAACTACCACTGGCAGCGTTGGGTGGTGGGCTATCAGGGCCAGAGCCAGATGAACCTGATGTCCCGGCTGCCAGGCGGCATTGGCATGAAGGAGCTTGGCTACATTACCGCCGGGCTGGTTGGTTTTGCCCTTCTTGTGGCCGGGTTAGTGTCGGCGCTTTCAATGACCCGGGGAGCCCGTCAGGATGGCTTCAGGCGCGTGGTCGGATCATGGCACCGGCTGTGTGAACAGGCCGGTGTGCCTGTGCGCAGTGGCGAAACTCCGGTGGTGCTGGCGGAGCGCATGGCCGAGGCCCGGCCATCGGTGGCGGAGTCTGCCCGGATCTTTGCCCGGACAGTGAACAGCCATTACTATAGCTCTGCCTCAACCCGTCAGGCTGATGACGATACACGGCGGCTGAGGCGGCTACTGAAAACCATGAAGCGTCAACTCAAACGCAATCAGGAAACCGGATCCCGGATGCCGAAACATGACTGACATCGCACAGGAAATGCCCTGGCTGGCCCGCGCCTGGTCAGCAGTGCAAAGCCGACTGGCACAGGGTCGTTTGCCCCACGCATTGCTGGTAGTGGGTGAGCGTGGCGTAGGAAAGCGCGCCTGGGCCCAGGCAGTGGCCGGATTGCTGTTGTGTGAAGCACCGGCCAAATCAGAGTCCGGCGCGGCGGTGGCGTGTGGCCATTGCAAGCAGTGTGAGCTGATGGCTGCAGGCAGTCATCCGGATCTGCGGGTTTATACCCCGGAAAAATCGCGCATGGTGAAGGTTGACCAGATACGGGCACTCTCCACGTTTGCTGTTGCTTCGCCCCAGGTTGGTCACCACAAGGTCGCGATTGTTGACCGGGCAGATCAATTAAACATCAATGCCGCCAATGCGTTGCTGAAAACCCTGGAAGAGCCGTTGCCGGACGTGACTTTGCTGCTGTTGCAGGAGAGCGGTCGGCCGGTCCTGCCGACCATTCGCTCCCGTTGTCAGGCGCTGACCATACCCTTGCCGACAGCAGAGCAGGGTGGGCAATGGCTGGCTGCCCGCGTGGCTGAGCTGGATGAGGCAAGCCGGCCGGGGGCGGAGACCTTGGCCAAAAGCCTGATGCTGGCGGGCAATGCACCGCGGTTGGCGCTGGACTATGCCCTCGGAGATTTTCTGCCCCTTCGGGACAAGGCCTTTGAAGCATTCCGGCAGTTTATGAAAGGGCAGATCCCGGTTGGCGAAGCGGCTAAATCCTTCAAGGCCCTTGGCCTGGACGATTCGCTCTGGTTATTTGAAAGCTGGGCCGCGGATCTGGCGCGGGCCAGTGTGGGGGGGGCAGTATCTGACCCGGAAGCGGCGGACATGCTTGGCTATCTGGCAAACAACAATCCGCCGTGGCGGGCTCATCAGCTTCTGGACCTGGTCAGGGAAAGTCGCAGTGCCGCGGTATATAATGCCAGCCCGGAACTGGAGGCCAGCCAGCTTCTGATTGCCTGGCGGGAACTGATGCCAAGGAAGCGGAAAGCAAGCTGAGCTTTCTTCAATTTCAGCTGCTATGATTGTGAAATGTCAGGAAATTCCTGAAGCATTGTGGCAATGTTTAACGACACAAGAACTTCCAGCGTAAAAGGTATGTGATATGGGCCCAGGATTTGGCGCACGCAGCGGCATTCTCACCCTGACCATCAAGGACAAAGCGGTTCTGTACGCCGCCTATATGCCCTACATTCGGCAAGGTGGTCTGTTCATTCCTACCCAGAAGCAATATCAACTCGGAGACGAGGTGTTTTTGCTGCTCAACCTGATGGACGAGCCGGAGAAAATTCCGGTTGCAGGCAAAGTGGTGTGGATTACCCCGAAGGGTGCTCAGGGTAACCGTGCAGCAGGCATCGGTGTCCAGTTTAACGGTGACGATGAATCCGCAAGGACCAAGATCGAGTCTTACCTGGCAGGCTCGCTGAGCTCTGATCGCCCAACGCACACCATGTAGGACTCGCCTTGCATGACTGACACTGTGTTACCCGGCAGTGGGCACGACATTCCGGCCGGCTGCCGGGAGGCACGCTGGCCGCTCGATAACCTGACCCTTGCCGGCCTGACCTGGCATACGGACCCCTCGCACGAAGTTCGCTCCCCCATACTTATGGTGCACGGCTGGCTTGATAACGCCATGACATTCGCCCGGTTGGCGCCAGCGCTGGCCTCCGATGCCAGTGTTCACGCAATCGACATGGCTGGTCATGGCCACTCGGGGCATCGACCACCGGGCTATGGTTACTGGCTGATGGACTATGTGGCAGACCTCAGTGAATTGATTGACCATCATTTCCCGGAAAGCGAACGGTACCCCCTTGATCTGGTGGGCCATTCGCTGGGTGGTATCGTTTGTGCCCTGTATGCGGCAGCTTTCCCTGAGCGGGTGAGGCGGCTGGTGATGATTGACAGCCTGGGTGCCCTGAGTCGCCCCGCCAAGGAAACCATCCCCCAGTTGCGCCGGGCCTTGCAAAAAAAACGGAACGGATCGGCACCTCCGGCGGTCTATCCCGATGTGGCGACGGCGGCGAGGATCCGTGAGGGCGGGCTTAGCCCATTGAGCGCCGAGGCTGCAGCATTGCTGGTGCCCAGAAACATGCGGGCTGAAGGAGATGGCTTTGTCTGGCGCACCGATGCACGGTTAAGGCATCCCACGCCTTTAATGATGACCGAAGAGCAGGTTCATGCCTCGCTGGCCGCCATCCAGACGCCAACCCTGTTCGTAAGAGCGTCGGAAGGGTTGTTGGCCAGCCGTGGCGGATTGGACAAGCGTGCAGAGCTGATACCCGACCTGACGACAGTGGACGTTCCCGGGGGGCATCATTGTCACCTGGATGGTGACACCACGCCGGTTGCACATGCTATAAAAAGGTTTCTATTCAATGAATAATCGTGCTGTTGTAATGAAACTCCGGAGCCTGTTGGCGGCTGCTTTGCTGGCTTGCGGTTCAGTGGCGTCAGCATCGGAGCTTGGCGAGCCATTGGAGAAGTTCGCCCAGTCGAGCCTTCAGTCGGCGCTGGACATTCGGTCGTCCGGACACCTCGTGCTTATGAGCCCGGTTCGCGAAATACGCGGAGAGATCCGCTCGGATGTCATGGCCAGGCTGCCGGTGAACGGCAAGGGTCAGTTATTCGAAATCAACCGGGATGCTAGCCGTAGGGCCGCACAGGAACACTACCGGCGAGAGCTTCAGGCGCGAGGCGGCCAGATCCTTTTTGAATGTTCCGGAGTGGCCTGCGGCCGAAGCAACGTCTGGGCAAACCAGATTTTTGAGCAACCCAGACTCCTCGGCCGGGATCAGGACCAGGACTACTTCGTCGGTGCCGTGGCAGATGTTGATGGCAACCGATGGTTGACCCTGGTGTACACCGTTACCCGTGGCAATCAGCGTGAATATGTGTGGGTTGAACACCTCCAGGTAGCAGCCGGGGCGGACATTCCCGGCTTTCAGGCGTCTGCTGCACGACTGCTGGGCCCCATTATTGTGCCCTGGCAGGGCGGTGTTACCCATCGGTTTGACCTGTCGACTACGGATCGCCGGCGGCTGGGAGAGTGGGCGGCAGAGGAGGGCGCCGAGGTGGTGCTTGCCGCGTTTTCTTCGCTGGAAAATGATGAAACCCTGAATGATTCGATCGCAAGGGCGGAAAGGGCTGCGGGCGCCCTGGCCGACGTGCTGGCGAAATCCGGAGTTTCCCGGGAGCAGGTCCGCACCCTGGCTATCGGGCCGGGGGTTCAGGTAGCGGACCCTAACCGCACGGGTGACCGCATCGAAATCCTGGTAATCAAGAGGTAAGGGAATGTCCGGGGACAACAAGCCAGACAACCAACAGGTCGGCAGTGAGCAAGTGCCTGCGGAGGATGGTGTCAGCAAAGTATTGGCAAGTTCTGACGTATCGCCGGCCGAAGCTCCGGCCAATACTGCACGCAAGCCCTCGCAAACCGGAAACGGCAAAACGGTCGCCTTGACCCTCGGTAGTGGCGGTGCCCGGGGTTACGCCCATATTGGCGCCATTGAGGTACTGCAGGAGCGGGGTTACAACATTATCGCGATCTCGGGCTGTTCCATGGGCGCCCTGATCGGCGGTATGTACGCGGCTGGCAAGATGAAGGAATACAAGGACTGGGTGACCGGGCTTGGCCAGTTCGATGTCCTTAAACTGCTTGACGTTACCTTCACCTCGGTCGGCGCTATTCGGGGAGAGAAGGTCTTCTCGGTGGTCCGTGACATTCTGGGCGATACCCGGATCGAAGACTTGCCCATTGCGTTTACTGCGGTTGCCACCGATCTCCTTGCCCACAAGGAAATCTGGTTTCAGGAAGGGCCGCTGGATCGCGCCATCCGGGCATCCATTGCCATCCCGAGTGTTGTGACGCCTCTGGTGCTGGATGGCAGGGTGCTGGTAGACGGTGCATTGCTGAATCCCCTGCCGATTATCCCGACGATCTCTGCCCACGCCGATTTGATCATGGCCGTCAACCTGAGTGGCGAGGATGAACAGCCAAGGCGAATTCCCGATGCGGCATTTGCCGATGAAGACTCCGGCAGCGATATGGATGAATGGGTCGACGCCATCCGGGATAAAGCCTCCCGTTGGTTTGACTGGGATGCCATTAAATCCCTGACCTCAAGGAAACTCGATACCGGGGAATCTCCCGAAGAAAAGATCACCCGGGAGATGGCGAAAAAGCATAAAGAGAAGGATTTGAAAGCCCGGCATGAGGAGCCCGAGAAAGCCGCTCATCACCAGAAACGGGATGACCACGAGACCATTGACTGGGACAAGCTGGGCATTGGTAAATTTGATGTGATGAACCTGACCATCGAAACCATGCAGAGTGCTCTGGTTCAATACAAGATTGCCGGGTATCCGCCTGATCTCCTGGTTAATATCCCCAAGAATGCCAGCCGAAGTTACGATTATCACAAGGCCCCGGAGCTGATTCAGTTGGGCCGGGAGCGTATGGCTGCCGCACTGGACCGGTTTGAGCAAAGCCGCAGCAGTTCCGGCCCGTTGGCCCTTTAATCTGTGTGTGGGCTGCAGGCCTGTGCTTAATAGGCGTATAATGCCGCGCTACATTAGCCTGACCAGGAAGACGTTTTTGTGACCAGTCCAGTTGACGATCTACACACCATCCGGGACTTTCTGCGCTACGCCGCGTCACGGTTTGCGGCATCGCCGTTGTATTTCGGGCATGGTACCGACAACGTGTGGGATGAAGCCGTGCAGCTGGTTTTACGCAGTGTCCACCTGCCATTGGAAAACAACAATGTGTTCCTGGATGCGCGCCTGGTGCGCACAGAGCGCGAACTGATTGTTGAGCGCATCGAGCGCCGCATTAATGAGCGCGTACCAATCGCCTACCTTCTGGGCGAAGGCTGGTTTATGGGTATGCCGTTCAACATTGATGAGCGGGTGCTGGTTCCCCGGTCGCCGATTGGCGAGCTGCTGGAGAATGGCCTGCAGCCCTGGTTGGGGAGCCAGCCCGTTCAACGGATACTGGATTTGTGCACGGGCAGCGGTTGTATCGGTATCGGCGCGGCCACCGTCTTTGATGAAGCCGAGGTTGATCTGTCTGATATTTCCGAGGCCGCCCTCGAAGTGGCGGACTCAAATATCGAGTTGCATGGCCTGGAAGGTCGGGTTCAGACCATCCGTTCGGACGTGTTTGAGAACATCGAAGGCCGTTACGACGTGATCCTCAGCAATCCGCCCTACGTGGATGCTGAAGACATGGCAGACATGCCTGAAGAGTACCGTCACGAACCCGAGTTGGGTCTGGCCGCGGGTAAAGATGGCCTTGATATCGCTCATCGTATTATTGCCGGGGCTGCGGAGCACCTTACCGAGAACGGTTTGTTAATCGTGGAAGTGGGCAACTCCTGGGGTGCCATGGATGATGCCTATCCGGACCTGCCGCTTACCTGGCTGGAATTTGATAGCGGCGGCGATGGCGTGTTTCTGGTAACGGCTGCTGACCTGCGCGAATGGCAGGTCAGAAACAGTTAAAAAATATTTTGTAAAACCTTTATAAAGTGCTGAATTATGTCGGGAAATACATTTGGTAAACTGTTCACCGTAACCACATTCGGTGAGAGCCATGGGGCTGCTCTGGGGTGCATTATCGATGGCTGCCCTCCGGGCCTTGAACTATCAGAAGCCGATATGCAGAAGGATCTGGACCGCCGCAAGCCTGGGACTTCCCGCCACACCACGCAGCGGCGTGAGGCGGATGAAGTGCGCATTCTCTCTGGTGTGTTCGAGGGTAAAACCACCGGGACGCCGATTGGCCTGATCATCGAGAACACCGACCAGCGCTCCAAGGATTACTCCAAGATTTCCGAACAGTTTCGTCCGGCGCACGCCGACTACACCTACACGCATAAGTATGGTGTACGGGATTATCGGGGTGGTGGCCGGTCATCGGCCCGCGAAACGGCCATGCGTGTTGCCGCCGGCGCGGTCGCCCGAAAGTTTCTTGAGCAGCGTCTGGGCATTCGCATTCGTGGCTACCTGTCTCAGCTTGGGCCGATCAAGGCGGAAAAGCACGATTGGGATCAGGTGCACCAGAACCCCTTCTTCTGTCCGGACGCCGACAAGGTGCCAGAAATGGAAGCCTATATGGATGCCCTGCGCAAAGAAGGGGATTCCATCGGTGCCCGCATTAACGTCGTCGCTGATGGTTTGCCGCCGGGACTGGGTGAGCCGATTTTTGATCGGTTGGACGCAGACTTGGCCCACGCACTGATGAGCATCAACGCGGTAAAGGGTGTGGAAATCGGCGCCGGGTTTGGCTGCATTGATCAGAAAGGCACTGAACACCGGGATGAAATGACGCCGGAAGGGTTCTTGTCCAATCATGCGGGCGGCGTGCTCGGCGGAATTTCCTCCGGCCAGCCGATTGTTGCCAGCATTGCGTTGAAGCCCACATCCAGCCTGCGTTTGCCGGGCCGGAGTATTGACGTGCATGGTAATCCGGTTGAGGTGATTACCACCGGTCGCCACGATCCCTGTGTGGGCATTCGCGCCACGCCCATCGCCGAGGCCATGATGGCCATCGTGTTGATGGACCATTACCTGCGCCACCGGGGGCAGAATGGCGATGTGGAAGTGAGCACTCCGGTCATCGGCCAGCTTTGATCAAAGGGAGGCGACACCATCTACTGGCGGCTGTCTAACCTCTACTTCTGGTTCTTCGCCCTCCTTGGAGGGCTTTTACCTTATTGGTCCCTCTACCTGGAGGGGCAGGGGTTTTCCTACCTGCAAATCGCCACTTTGATGGCGACCATTCAGCTCACCAAAATTGTCGCGCCAAGTGTCTGGGGCTGGCTGGGGGATCGTTCCGGCCAGCGGGTGCGATTGGTCCGTTTTGGCGCCATTACCGGCTCGCTGTTCTTTGCCGGCGTGTTCATGGAACCCGGGTTCTATGGCCTGCTTCTGGTGATGCTGGCCTTCACCTTCTTCTGGAACGCGATCCTGCCGCTGTATGAGGTGATTACCCTACGGGCACTTGGCACGAGGAAAGACAAGTACGGCAAGGTTCGGCTCTGGGGCTCGGTGGGTTTTATCGGTGCCGTGGCTGTCGTGGGAGCCATTTTGGAGTGGGTTCCGGTCAGTTATCTGCCCTGGCTGCTGTTGCCCGTCTTTGCGGGCATCGCGGTATCGGCGTTTCTGGTGCCTGCAGAGCGGGGCGAGCGTAAACCGCCGGCTCCCAAAGGCAGCCTGAAAGCCATCGTCACCCATCCTGCTGTGATTGCCTTCTTCCTGATGAATTTCCTGCTGCAGGTATCTCACGGTGCCTACTACACCTTCTTCAGTATTCATCTGGAACAACATGGATACGGCAAGCTGTCGATTGGCTTGCTCTGGTCACTGGGTGTGCTGGCGGAAATAGGACTGTTTCTGGTGATGCACCGGTTGTCGCATCGGTTCAGTGTGCGCCAGATTGTTATCGGGGCTCTGTTCCTGACCATGATTCGCTGGATACTCATTGCCGAATTGACCATGGTCGTGCCCATACTTATCTTCGCCCAGCTGCTTCACGCAGCGTCCTACGGTGCGTTGCATGCGATTTCTGTGCAATACATTCAGGGGTTCTTTGGCAAGCACCATCATGGCCAGGGGCAGGCCTTGTACAGCGGCCTGACCTTTGGTGCCGGCGGTGCGCTGGGCGCCTGGATGTCCGGTTTCCTGGTGGAAGGTATCAGCACCTCCGCCGCGTTCTGGGGCGGCGCCTTCGCCATGGCCATCGCGATTGTGGTGACCTGGCGTGGTTTACAGCCAATGCCGGCACCGGGCGACCATTCTGATCATTAATTAACTGCCGATCTCTTCAGCCTCGACGATGTCAAGCAGCGCCCGGGCGCCATTGCTCAACTGGCGTCCTGTCAGTGCAACCGCGCCAAGCACCCGGGAAACCGAGTGCCCAACGTCAAGTATCCGAAGGCTGTTATCCAGCATGCTTACCGGTAGCACACTCCAGCCCAGGCCAACGCTGGTCATCATTTTAATGGTTTCCAGGTAGTTGGTGGGCATCAGAGGTTTCAGCGGCTGGTTTGCTTCCAGAAACAGCCGGCTGACCACCCGATAGGTTGCGGTACTGGTGTCCGGCAGAAGTGCCGCGTGTTTGGCCAGGTCTGCAAGGCCGGGATTGTCCAGATCTGCGAGGGGGTGTTCCGCACCGATGACGAACACCATGGGATCTGGCCATTGCACCAGTATCCGGAATTCCGGGTTCATGCTGTCGCTGAGGGTGACGAAGGCAATCTCGGCATTGCGTTTGTTCATCTGGTGGTAGGCAGCGTCGGATTCCATAAACTGGAGGTCCAGCGTTACCTGGGGGTATTCGCGCCGGTAGCGCCGGAGCCAGTTTGGCAAGTGGTGCAATCCGATGTGGTGGCTGGCGATGAGCTGGAGTTCGCCTTCTATGGTGTCGGCGTTTGGGCTGAGGGCGAGGCGGGCGTTGTGTATTTCATCAAGGATTTTGCGTGCGTGGGGCAGGAGTCTGGCGCCGGCTTCGGTGACGCGGATTTCGCGGTTGCTTCGGTCGATGAGTTTGGTGCCAAGCTGGGTTTCGAGGGCGGCGAGGCGTTTGCTGATCGCCGGTTGTGTCAGGTGCAGGGTTTCTGCGGCTTCTGAGAAGGAGCCCTGGTCGACTATGGTCAGGAAGGCTTTTAAGGCGTTTGCGTCCATTTTGGTTCTTCTCTTGCCGCTTTGTTTGGAGTTGGGAGCAGCTTCACTGAGCCCCTCCCAAAAAACGCTACGAGCACATCCATGTGCGCTTCGCTCCGGCCATCCATGGCCTACGAGATTTTTGGAAAGGTGCCCCGCAAGCCGGAACTCCAGCTTTGGGTTACAGCCTATCCCACCCAGTTGTGCCTGCCACCGAACTCGGGGAATTCATTCTGCTGTGCACTAAACACCGGGAATATTAGACCCATAACCCAAAGGAATGCAAAGAATGAAAAACATGAATTGAGGTTATTCTGGGCGAAAGAGTAAGATAGGGACATGAGAGCATAAACAGAAACCCCCAGAGAGTGAGAGAGCAACCATGGCGGGCAAGACTTTATACGACAAGTTGTGGGACGACCATTTGGTCAAACAGCGGGACGACGGCTCCGCGTTGATCTACATCGACCGGCAGTTGCTGCACGAAGTAACATCGCCGCAGGCATTTGAAGGTCTGCGCCTGGCCAACCGCAAGCCCTGGCGGATTGATGCCAACATCGCGACGCCGGATCATAACGTGCCGACCACCGATCGTGACAAAGGCATCGACGGTATTGTTGACCCGGTGTCACGCACCCAGGTGGAGACTCTGGACAAGAACTGCGACGAGTTCGGGATTCTGGAATTCAAGATCAAAGACCAGCGCCAGGGCATTGTGCACGTGATCGGGCCGGAGCAGGGGGCAACCTTGCCGGGTATGAGCATTGTCTGTGGTGATTCCCACACCTCTACCCACGGCGCCTTTGGTTGCCTGGCTCATGGTATCGGTACTTCTGAAGTTGAGCACGTGTTGGCGACCCAGTGCCTGGTTCAGAAGAAAATGAAGAACATGCTGGTGAAAGTGAACGGCAAGCTCGGCACGGGTGTGACCGGTAAGGATGTGGTTCTGGCCATCATCGGCAAGATCGGCACCGCTGGCGGTACCGGTTACGCCATCGAGTTCGGTGGTGAGGCGATTCGTGGCCTGAGCATGGAAGGCCGGATGACCATCTGCAACATGGCCATCGAAGGCGGTGCCCGCGTGGGCATGGTGGCGGTGGACGACATCACCATTGACTACGTGAAAGGCCGTCCGTTCTCGCCAAAAGGCGAAACGTGGGACAAGGCGGTTGAGTACTGGCGCACCTTGCACAGCGATGACGATGCGGTATTCGACAAGGTGGTTGAGCTGGACGGTGCCGCCATCAAGCCGCAAGTAAGCTGGGGTACGTCTCCGGAGATGGTGACCGGTGTTGATGGCAATGTGCCGGACCCGGCGAAGGAAGAAGACCCGATCAAGCGTGAAGGCATTGTTCGCGCGCTTAAATACATGGGGCTGCAGCCGAACCAGAAGATTACCGACATCCAGCTGGACCGGGTGTTTATCGGTTCCTGCACCAACAGCCGCATTGAAGACTTACGCGAAGCTGCGGCCGTGGTGAAAGGCCGCAAGGTGGCCGCCAGCCTGAAACAGGCGATGGTTGTGCCGGGTTCTGGTCTGGTGAAAGCCCAGGCAGAACAGGAAGGTCTGGACAAGATCTTCATCGAGGCGGGCCTGGAATGGCGTGATCCCGGTTGTTCCATGTGTCTGGCCATGAACGCCGACAAGCTGGGGCAGGGCGAGCATTGTGCGTCCACGTCCAATCGGAACTTCGAGGGCCGTCAGGGCTTTGGTGGGCGTACCCACCTGGTGAGCCCGGCGATGGCGGCGGCGGCAGCCGTGTCTGGCCATTTTGTTGATGTTCGTGAGTTGTTGAACTGATCCACAGGAGAGAGACCATGCGCGCATTTACGCAACACCAGGGTATTGTTGCCCCCATGGACCGTTCCAATGTGGATACGGACATGATCATTCCCAAGCAGTTTTTGAAGTCGATCAAGCGCACGGGCTTTGGCCCGAACCTGTTTGATGAGCTGCGGTATCTGGATGAAGGCAAGCCGGATCAGGACTGTTCCAATCGCCCCGTGAACCCGGATTTCGTTCTGAACCAGGAACGATACAAGAGCGCCAGTGTGCTGTTGGCTCGCAGAAACTTCGGTTGCGGTTCCAGTCGGGAGCATGCCCCGTGGGCGCTGGATGATTTCGGCTTCCGGGTGATTATTGCCCCGAGCTTTGCCGATATTTTCTACAATAACTGCTTTAAGAATGGCCTGTTACCCATTGTCCTGGATGAAGAAATAGTTGATAAGCTGTTTCAGGAGACCGAGGCTAACGAAGGCTATGAATTAACGGTGGACCTGGAAGCTCAGACAGTAACGACCCCCTCTGGTGAGTCTTACAGTTTTGATGTCGATAATTTCCGTCGTCACTGTCTGCTCAATGGCCTTGATGATATCGGTGTGACCCTTGAAGATGCCGATGCCATTCGCGCCTACGAAGATGCTCGCCGCCAGACTGCCCCCTGGTTGTTTAACGCTGGAAACTGATAAACAAGGATTTTGATATGTCCCGTAATGTGTTGCTTCTGCCGGGTGACGGCATTGGTCCGGAGATTGTTGCTGAAGCGGAAAAGGTTCTGAACAAGGTCAATGATCAGTTCAATCTTGGCCTGACCTTTGACAAGGCTCTGGTGGGTGGTGCGGCGATCGATGCCACGGACTCGCCGCTGCCGGACGAAACCCTGGAGAAGGCGCGCAATGCCGACGCCATTCTGCTGGGTGCCGTCGGCGGTCCTCAGTGGGATAGCCTGCCGATGGCCAAGCGCCCGGAGAAGGGCTTGCTGGGTTTGCGGTCCAACCTTCAGCTGTTCGCCAACCTGCGCCCTGCCATCCTGTACCCGCAATTGGCCTCCGCTTCTTCCCTGAAGCCGGAAGTGGTTTCTGGCCTGGATATCCTGATCGTGCGCGAGCTGACCGGCGGTATCTATTTTGGGCAGCCCCGCGGTGTACGCGAGCTGGAGAATGGTGAACGCCAGGGCTACAACACCTATCAATACACTGAGTCCGAGATTCGCCGCATCGGCCGCGTCGCCTTTGAGGCAGCCCAACAGCGTGGCAAGAAGCTGTGCTCAGTAGACAAGGCCAACGTACTGGAAGTAACCGTGCTGTGGCGCGAAGTCATGGAAGATCTGAAGCGGGAATACCCGGATGTCGAGTTGTCCCACATGTACGTGGATAACGCCGCCATGCAGCTGGTGCGCGCACCCAAGCAATTCGATGTGATTGTGACTGGTAACATGTTTGGTGATATTCTTTCTGACGAAGCGGCTATGCTCACCGGCTCCATCGGCATGTTGCCGTCGGCGTCGCTGAACTCTGAAAAGCAGGGCATGTACGAGCCTTGCCACGGTTCGGCGCCGGATATTGCCGGGCAGGGCATTGCCAACCCGTTGGCCACCATCATCAGTGCAGCCATGATGCTGCGTTATAGCCTGAATGAGGAAAAAGCCGCAGAAGCGATTGAAGCGGCGGTCAGCAAGGTACTGGATCAGGGGCTGCGCACCGCAGACATCATGTCAGACGGTGGTAAGAAGGTTTCAACCCGGGAAATGGGTGAAGCTGTTCTCAATGCGCTTTGAGTCAGCCCTGATTCGCTAAACCGAGACCCGACAGTGGCGCGATGCTGCCACTGCGGGATCATCCATCCTGTCCCTGCCAGCGATAACGGTAGCGGGCGGGCATAATGTGAGGTTCAAAGGTCGCACATGAAGCGAGTTGGACTTGTAGGTTGGCGTGGCATGGTGGGCTCAGTCCTCATGCAGCGCATGCGTGAAGAAAACGATTTTGCCGACATCGATCCGGTGTTTTTTACCACTTCCCAGGCGGGCAAGCCGGCCCCGGACGTAGGCAAAGAAGGCGTTCCGCCACTCCAGGATGCCTTTGATATCGACATCCTGAAAGGCATGGACGTTATCCTGACCTGTCAGGGCGGTGATTACACCTCAGCGGTTTACCAGAAGCTGCGCGATGCAGGCTGGAACGGCTACTGGATTGACGCGGCATCGTCCCTGCGGATGGTGGATCACTCCGTCATTGTGCTGGATCCGGTTAACCGCAACGTGATTGATGCGGCCCTGGACAAAGGCGTAAAAGATTATATCGGCGGTAACTGCACCGTGAGCCTGATGATGCTGGCCCTGGGTGGTCTGCTGGAGCAGGATCTGATCGAATGGGTCTCTCCGATGACCTATCAGGCGGCGTCCGGTTCCGGTGCCCAGAACATGCGGGAACTGCTGAATCAGATGGGCGCGCTGAACGAGAGCGTCAAGTCCGAGTTGGCGGACCCTTCCTCGGCCATTCTGGAAATCGACCGCAAGGTAACCGATACCATGCGTTCCGGTGATTTCCCCACCGAGCACTTCGGTGTGCCCCTGGCGGGCAGCCTGATTCCGTTTATCGACAAGCAGCTCGATAACGGCATGAGCAAGGAAGAGTGGAAGGCGGGCGTTGAGACCAACAAGATTCTTGGCCGCAGCGATAATCCGATTCCGATTGACGGTATCTGTGTTCGTATCGGCGCCATGCGCTCCCACAGTCAGGCACTGACCATCAAGCTCAAGAAAGACCTGTCGGTTGCCGAGATCGAGGGTATTCTGGCTAAGGCGAACGATTGGGTAAAAGTCGTTCCGAATGATCGTGATGCCACCATGGAGGAGCTCACGCCGGCGAGGGTGACTGGTACCCTGAGTATCCCCATCGGCCGAATCCGCAAGTTGTCCATGGGCCCGGAATACATTTCCGCGTTTACTGTGGGTGATCAGTTGCTGTGGGGTGCCGCCGAGCCCCTGCGTCGCATGCTGCGGATTCTGCAGGAACGTTAAATAGTGTTACACAGTGGTAATTAATGCCAACTGTGTCCGGTTTTTCGTATGCCGGAGTGGGGCGGAGGCTGATTTCAGCGTCCGCCCCTGTTATTTTCAGGGCTGTTAAGGAGTTCCGCCCGATTGGTAAAAAAACGGTGCAAGGATTGCGGCTGATTGATTGATAAAAGAGGCTTTATCAACAATACTTGCCAAACTGAACGGTATAATTGCGATATAACAACGAGAACTAAAAAGACGGAAGTCATCCAACCTCGTCCGATTCTGTTGAGATACAGCAGTAAAGAATAACGGAGACTGGAAAGGAAAAAGCATGAAGGTACGCAAGCTTGCGGTTGCCATGGCGCTGGCGGGAGGGCTCGGTTCCGGTGTCGCTCAGGCGTTGGGGCTGGGGGAAATTGAACTGCAGTCCTGGCTGAATGAGCCCCTGGATGCGGAAATATCACTCCGTGAAAGTCGTGGGGTGGATCCCGGTGATGTATTTGTTAATGTTGCACCGGAAGCCGCTTATCAGCGGATTGGCATAGATCGCCACCAGTTTCTGAGCAGGCTGAGGTTTGAGGTGGTTACCGCTTCCGACGGCAGTCTCGTTGTTAACGTCTCTTCCCGGGAGCCGCTCCGGGAACCTTACCTGAATTTCCTGTTGGAGCTAACCTGGCCCAATGGCCGACTGATGCGGGAATATTCGGTGCTGGTAGATCCACCAGTGTATGCCGAAGATTCCGGTGTTCAGGAGCAGGTGAGTGCGCCTTCGGCAGCGCCAGCAAGTCCAAGACAGGCAGCGCCCCGTAGCCAGGAGTCTGTGCGTCGCCAGGCCCAGGCAGAGAGTTCACTTGCCAGGGGCTATCAGGCTGACACGTTCGGCCCTACCGGCCCGTCAGACACACTCTGGACCATCGCCCAGCGCGTTCGCCCGGACAACTCTGTGTCCATGCAGCAGGTTATGCTGGCCCTTCAGGACCAGAACCCCAATGCCTTTATGGGCGGCAACATCAACCGGTTGAAGCGTGGTGAGGTGCTGAGAGTTCCGACCATGGAACAGATTCGCAGCCGGAGCCAGGCAGAAGCCAGCCGCGTTGTCGCACAGCAAAACGAAGCGTTCCAGTCCCGCACCGTTGATGCTACCCGTACCGCTGAAGCTGAATCAGCCCCGGCGCCGACCCAGGCTGGCGCTGCCGGCGACGAGCTGCGCTTGCTGGTCGCCGATGGCGAATCCCGTGACGTCACCGAAGGTGGTTCTGCCGGTGGCGATGGCGACTTGCCGGGCGGCAGTGACGTAGGCTCTGCGGTAGCAATGGAAGAGTTGGAAGCCACGCGCCGCGAAAACGAGGAACTGAACAGCCGGTTGTCTGATCTCCAGGATCAGGTAGCCACACTTCAGCGGCTGCTGGAACTCAAGAACAGCCAGCTTGCAGATTTGCAGGGCATGACGGCTGAAGAGGCCGCTGCGGCAGATGGGCTTGCGATTTCTGAAGGCGAGCAGCCCGCAGAAGAATTGGTACAGGAAGACGGCGCTGACGATGCCGCTGTGGCGGATCTGGAGCCGAGCGACGACATGTCAGTGGCTGCCGGCGACGAACAGGCTGTCATGGACGATGCGGTTGAGGAACGTGCTGATGACGAAACGGCCCGTGTGGAGGCCGCACAATCAGCCGATGAAGCCGCTGCGCGGGAAGAAGATGAGACCGAGGTGGCCGCTGCACCAGCTGCGGATCAGCCCCGTGAGCAGCCTCGCCAGCCAGCTCCGGTTGCTCCTCCGGCAGCGGAAAAGGGTTTTCCTGGCAATGTGATTCAGGCGATTTCCAATAACCCGATGTATCAGATCGCCTTGGGGGGCGGTCTGGTGCTGTTGCTATTGCTGCTCCTGTTAGTTGCACGACGGAACGCCAATCGCGAAAAAGCCTTTTACGACCAGCTGAACAGTGAGGACGGTAGTGAAGGTGATTCCTTCGACCTGAGCCTGGAAGAAGAATCCGGTGATCAGCAAGAAGGTGCTGATGCTCTGGCAGAGGCGGAGACCTACATCGCATACGGTCGTCATGATCAGGCGGCGCAGGTGCTTGAAACGGCTATCTCCCGCGAGCCGAGCCGCACGGACCTCAGGCTTAAATTGCTTGGTGTGTACGCGGATGGCCAGGATCGTGAATCCTTCGAGAAGCAGTTTGGCGAAATCGAAGCCCTGGACGACGAAGCCGCTATCGAGCAGGCTGCCGCTCTTCGTGAGCGTCTTGAAGAAGCCGAGGCCACGCCGAGCATTGACGAGCTTGAGTCTCAGCTGCGTTCCGATTCCTTCAGCACTGCGGTGGCCGGGGAAAATGGCGCCGACAAGGATTCAGAGCTTGATATGACCGGTGAGTTGCCGTCGGATGAGGAATGGCAGCTTTCGGATGATCTGAAGGCCGATGAATTCGAGGCGAGTGAAGAGCCGGAATTGGAAAATGAATTCGGAGAGCTGGAATCAGACGTCGAGAAAGAGACTGACGATTCGGACGACTTGATCGAATACGATCTGTCGAACCTCGATTCATCCGATCAAGACGGGACAGACGACCTCGAATCCAAGGAAGAGACGGATTTCTCGTCTCTTGAGATGGAGCTTGATGACACCGGCCCAGCGAAATCTGAAGAAGAGGATCTGAGTTTCGATTTCGGTCTGGAAGAGGAATCTGATAAATCCGAACCGGTTATCGAGACTGAAACGGCTGAGGATGAATTGTCTGGTGATGTGGATGCTCTGGATGAATCTTTCCTTGATGAGCTGGATGCCGAGTTGGACAAGGTGGCCGGGGAAGAGGGCGAGCCTGAGGGGCTGGATCTTGATGAGTCCACTTTGGATGACCTGGAGCTTGATGTGTCTGATGAGGATCTCGCCCTGATGGAAGAGTTCTCTGAATCCGATCAGCCCGCAGGTCCGGAGCAGGAAACGACTT
Organism: Marinobacter sp. MBR-99; assembly: GCF_040547575.1. Lineage (NCBI taxonomy): Bacteria > Pseudomonadati > Pseudomonadota > Gammaproteobacteria > Pseudomonadales > Marinobacteraceae > Marinobacter > Marinobacter sp. MBR-99. The sequence goes on from NZ_JBEPPY010000001.1 coordinate 232,017, forward strand.
CTCTGGATGAAGAACTCGGCCTGGAGGACGCCTTCAGTAGCGACGAGTCGGCTGTCTCTGAACCTCAGGGTGAACAGCAGGAGTCTGAGCCGGAAGCCACTGAGCAAGAGACTGATTCCGTGGGCGACGAACTGGTTCCGCTGGCATCCGAATCTCTCGATGGAAAGCCTGAGCAGAACTCCGCGCTGGATATCGATGAGGAGTCGCTGGGTGAGGACGATGATTTCGATTTCCTTGCCGGCACGGACGAAGCCGCCACCAAACTCGACCTGGCCCGTGCCTACATCGAGATGGGGGACAGTGACGGAGCCCGTGACATCCTTGAAGAGGTGGCTCTGGAAGGAAATGATGAGCAGAAAGCGGAAGCTCAGGAGCTCCTTAAAAATCTCTCCTGATCCGTTATAATCTCGCTATATCGGCAACAGCGCCGGCCATAGGGCCGGCGCTTTGTTTTTCAGTAAACCCTTTTCAGCGGATCGATTCTTGTTTCTCAATTCTGAGCCCTTGACCACAGATAACGCGATCGGAAACGGTCGGGTTGCCATTGCGTTCGAATATGACGGTCGTGGATTTCATGGCTGGCAACTTCAGAAGAGTGGCGTCCGGTCGGTAGAAAGTGAGCTGGCCAAGGCCGTGTCCCGGGTAGCGGACCATCCTGTTGATCTTGTGTGTGCAGGACGCACAGATGCACGTGTCCACGCCAGCTTCCAGGTGGCACATTTCGATACCTCCTCGGTCAGGAACCTGCGGTCCTGGGTGATGGGCATGAACACTGCGTTGCCGGATGATATCTCAGTACATTGGGCGGGTAACGGGGTGGCAGATTTTCACGCCCGATTCTCTGCAGTATATAGGCGTTACCGATATGTTATTCTGAATCGCCCAGTCCGGCCGGGAATTCAACGAGGACAAGTCAGTTGGACGTTTCGCCCACTGGAGGTTTCGAGTATGCACAGGGCCGCTCAGGCGCTGGTTGGTGAACACGACTTCAGCTCGTTCCGTGCGGCCGGTTGTCAGTCCAGAACGCCCGTTCGTTATCTTGAACGGATTTCGGTAACCCGAAAGGGCGACTATGTCGTAATAGATGTGCAGGCAAATGCTTTTCTGCATCATATGGTGCGCAACATTGCCGGGGCCTTGATGGCCGTGGGGGCGGGCAAGCAGCCTGAATCATGGATTGGTGAGGTGCTGTCCAGCAGGGATCGCAAGTTGGCGGGAGTTACCGCACCACCTGATGGGCTCTATCTTGTTGATGTTGGGTATCCGGAGCAGTACGGAATACCGCGGGCTCTGTGTGGCCCTGTTTTTGTAAGCCCCTGGTTCACAGACGGTGAAAACCGTCCCATTGATCCATCGCACATTCATCCCAAACAACCGGTGTCAGAAGCATGACCACCCGTGTGAAAGTTTGCGGCTTGACCAGGCCCGAAGATATTGACGCCGCGGTAAGGTGTGGCGCCGATGCCATTGGCCTGGTTTTCTATGAGCCGAGCCCGCGTTGGGTCACTATTAAGCAAGCGATTGCCCTGGCCGAACGAGTCCCAGCTTTTGTGACGCTGACCGGTTTGTTTGTGAATGCAGATGTCCGCTTCATCGAGACTGTGCTGGCTCAGGTTCCGTTGGACCTACTTCAGTTCCACGGCGATGAATCACCGAATTTCTGTGCCAGCTTCGGCCGCCGCTGGATTAAAGCGGTGAGGGTTCGCGAAGAAGGGCAGATAGAGCAAGCCTTTGGCGACTATCGCAAGGCGTCAGGGCTGTTGGTCGATGCCTGGGACCCCGAGCGTTATGGGGGCACTGGCCAGTCCTTTAACTGGACACTGATTCCTGAACATCGGCCTATGCCCCTGATATTGGCCGGTGGGTTGTCTTCTGCTAACGTAGCCCGCGCCATTGAAGAAGTCAGGCCCTGGGCTGTCGACGTAAGCGGAGGGGTGGAGCAGAGCAAGGGCAAGAAAGACGCCACCAAACTATCCGATTTTATGAAAGAGGTTCACCGTGTCTGTAAAACTGACTGAAGAGATGTTGAAGGCGCTTCCGGATGCGAAAGGTCACTTCGGTGCCTTCGGTGGCCGGTTTGTTTCAGAAACCCTGATGGACTCGCTGATGACGCTGGAGAAAGAGTATCTCCGGCTGAAAGATGATGCCGAATTCCAGGCCACTTTCGATAAAGACCTGGCGGACTACGTGGGGCGTCCCAGTCCATTGTATTTTGCCGAGCGACTGACCCGGGAAACCGGTGGCGCCCAGATCTGGCTGAAGCGTGAAGACCTGAACCATACCGGTGCTCACAAGGTGAACAACACCATTGGTCAGGCCCTTCTGGCCAGTTTCCTGGGCAAGAAACGAATTATTGCAGAAACAGGGGCTGGGCAGCATGGTGTGGCAACCGCAACAGTCTGCGCTCGGCTCGGGCTTGAGTGCCATGTGTTCATGGGGGCGGAAGACGTCAAACGCCAGTCGCTCAACGTCTACCGGATGAAGCTCCTCGGGGCCACCGTGCATGCGGTCCAGAGCGGCACCAAAACCCTGAAAGATGCCATGAACGATGCTATGCGTGACTGGGTGGCCAATGTTGATGAAACGTTCTATATCATCGGTACCGTGGCCGGCCCGCATCCGTATCCATTGCTGGTTCGCGATTTTCAGTCGGTGATTGGCCGCGAAACCCGTCGCCAGGCCCTTGAGCAGGCGGGTAAACTGCCGGATGCACTGGTAGCCTGTGTTGGCGGCGGTTCCAACGCCATCGGTATGTTCTACCCATTCCTGTCTGATGAAAACGTTGAGCTTTACGGCGTTGAAGCAGGGGGGCTGGGTATCGAAACCGGGCAGCACGCAGCACCTTTGTGCGCCGGGCGCCCGGGGGTTCTTCACGGTAACCGTACCTACTTGATGGAAGACGACAACGGACAGATAGCTGCGACCCATTCGGTCAGCGCCGGCCTGGATTATCCGGGCGTAGGCCCGGAGCATTCCTGGTTGAAAGACATCGGTCGCGCCAATTACGTTTCGGTCACCGATGACGAAGCGCTGGACGGTTTCCGAAAGCTGACCCGGGTTGAGGGTATTATGCCGGCTCTGGAAACCGCCCATGCGGTTGCCTACGCGCTTAAACTGGCTGCAACCATGGACAAGGACAAGATGATCGTGATCAATATCTCCGGCCGTGGCGACAAGGATATTCACACCATTGCCCAGTTGGATGGCATTGAGATCTGAAGGTATCAGGAGCAGGCATGAGCCGAATTGAAGGTGTACTGAAATCATTGAAAGAGCAGGGTCGTAAGGCGCTGATTCCGTATATCACCGCCGGTGACCCTGATCCGGGGCAGACCGTCAGCCTGATGCACACGCTGGTGGATGCTGGCTCGGACATCATTGAGCTGGGCGTGCCTTTTTCCGATCCCATGGCGGACGGGCCCGTTATCCAGCTTGCCTGTGAGCGGGCCCTGGTGCATGGCACGTCCCTGCGCCAGGTGATCGGGATGGTCAAGGAGTTCCGGAAGACCAATGCCACCACACCCGTGGTACTGATGGGCTATCTGAACCCTATGGAGGCCATGGGCTACGAGGCGTTTGCGGACGCCGCCGCGGACGCCGGTGTCGATGGGGTCCTTACGGTTGACCTGCCGCCTGAAGAGGCCGAGGACGTAGCGCCGCTGTTCTCTGCACGGAACATGGATCCTATTTTCCTGCTGGCACCCACGACCACGGATGAGCGCATAAAGGCAATCAGCGAACACTCATCCGGTTATGTGTACTATGTTTCAATCAAGGGCGTGACCGGGTCGGCAACCATCAATGTTGATGAAGTGGCGAAAAAAGTGGCCCACGTGCACGAGCTGACGGCGCTGCCGGTGGGTGTCGGTTTCGGAATCCGGGATCCGGAGACAGCTGCCGCCGTTGGCAAAGTATCCGATGGTGTAATTGTCGGCAGCGTACTGGTCGATACAATAGCCCGACACCAGACAGATCCGGAAGCCCTGGCCAAGGCGCTGACCGATCTGTTGCACCCGATGCGTGAAGCCCTGGATAGCCTGGCGTCCTGACGGGCCGGCCTCCAGGCATCATAGGACAGGATGAAAGCATGAGTAACTGGCTGGACAAGATCATGCCGAGCAAGATTCGCTCGGAATCGCGGCAACGTACCGGGGTGCCGGAAGGGTTGTGGAAGAAATGCCCCAAGTGCGGGGCGTTTTTATACAAGCCTGAGCTCGAGAAAAATCTGGACGTCTGCCCGAAATGTAACCATCACCTGCGCGTGTCTGCCCGGCGCCGGCTGGACATCTTCCTCGACAAGGACGGCCGCGAGGAAATAGCCGCATCGCTCGAGCCTTCAGATCGTCTCAAATTCAAGGACAGTAAACGCTACAAAGACCGCCTGGCAGCGGCCCAGAAGGCAACGGGGGAGAAAGACGCGCTGGTTGCGTTTAAGGGCTCAACCATGGGCGTTCCGCTGGTGGCCTGTGCGTTCGAATTCAACTTCCTGGGTGGTTCCATGGGCCAGGTGGTTGGCGAGAAGTTTGTGCAGGCGGCGAACGTTTCCCTTGAGCACCGTATTCCCCTGGTCTGCTTTTCGGCCAGCGGTGGCGCGCGCATGCAGGAGGCCATTCTGTCGTTGATGCAGATGGCAAAGACGGCTGCTGTTCTGGAGAAGCTCAAGCAGGAAGGTATTCCTTACATTTCGATCATGACGGATCCGGTGTTTGGTGGGGTATCCGCCAGTCTCGCGATGCTGGGTGATCTGAACATAGCCGAGCCTTATGCCCTGATTGGTTTTGCGGGCCCCAGGGTAATCGAGCAGACCGTCCGCGAGAAGTTGCCTGAAGGTTTTCAGCGTAGTGAATTCCTGCTGGAACACGGTGCTATTGACATGATTCTGCACCGGCACCAGATGCGCGAACGGGTTGCACACGTTCTGGCGAAGTTTACTGGCCAGGAAAAGCCCGGTACAGAAGCGCCCATCGAGTTCGAGATCACGGAAAAACCCGACACAGATGAACCCTCCCAGCACTGACGCAAGGCCTGCGCCGGTCCCTCCCGGGGCCGGTGCCTCCGTTGAACAGTGGCTTCAGTACCTGGAAGCCATCCACCCCACCGAAATTGACCTTGGTCTGGATCGTGTCCTGATGGTTTTGCGGCGCCTGTTTCGGCGAAAGCCCGCGGCCCGAATCATCACCGTAGCGGGTACCAACGGCAAAGGTACAACCGTAGCCACGCTTGAATCCTTGCTGAGGGCGGCGGGGAGAACGACCGGCGCCTACACGTCTCCCCATCTCCAGCGTTACAACGAGCGGGTTAGGATCAACGGTCAGGATATCAGTGACGCAGCCTTGATATCGGCCTTCGAACAAGTCGAAACGGCGCGAGGTAAGGTTTCTCTGACCTATTTTGAATTCGGAACCCTCGCTGCCTTTGTCGCGCTTGCCGAGGCAGGCGTCGATGATTGGATTCTGGAGGTGGGCCTGGGTGGGCGCCTGGATGCCGTTAATGTGCTGGATGCTGACTTCGCGGTGATCACCTCCATTGATATCGACCATATCGGATTTCTGGGGGATAACCGGGAAGTGATCGGTTTCGAAAAGGCGGGTATTTTGCGGCCCGGAATAACAGCGGTTTGTTCGGATCCCCATCCGCCCGCTTCGATTCTGCAGCAGGCTGCGGCGCAGAAGGTCAACCTCCTCGTGACCGGGCGGGATTACCAACTGACAGCCGGAACCGACAGCGTTCAATTAGCGGTGGCTGGTCATAACATTAGCCTTCCCTCCGGCCCATTGCCCGTTGAAAGTGTCGCAGCAGCAGTTGTGCTGGCTCGGATTCTGGAGCCAGACATGCCCGTCCACGTGTTGGCCGATACGGCGAGGTCCGTGACTGTGCCGGGGCGCTTTGAGCGCTTGGCCAGCACCCCGAATGTCATTGTCGACGTTGGCCACAATCCGCATGCTGCGCATTGGCTGGCGCAACGGTTTGGAGATCGCCGTTCACGGCAGGGAAGGGTGCTGGGTATATATGCAGCCCTGGCAGACAAAGACGTGGAGGGTGTGATGCGGGCCATGGCTCCGGCGGTTGATCATTGGTGGTTTGCAGGCCTCGATGTGCCGCGCGGTCTGTCTGTGGGCAACTTGGTGGAGCGGGCACAAACGTCTGGAATTACTGACTATGCTGTCGCAGATACGGTTGCCGATGCCTTGTCGGCAGCGATGGCGAAGGCCGGTCAGGATGACACCGTAGTCGTGTTCGGTTCGTTCTACACCGTTGCCGAGGCGCGAGCCCGACTGCTCGGTGGAGTCTCTTAAACTTTGTCCATGGCAGGTACCGGGGCTTTGTGTTAATGGCAGCCGGCGGTTAGTATCGGTATCAAACTGGTAGGTAAAGGGAGCCCTTTCTCGTGAACGGATTGAAACAAAGGATCATTGGCGCGCTGGTTCTGGTCTCCCTGGCTGTGATTTTTGTGCCGATGATATTTGACGAGCCCCATTCCGAGCGCCAGTCCCGGCCTGTCACTATCCCAGAGGAGCCGCCATTCCCTGAAGTGGATGTTCCACCGGAGCCGGCACTTGGCGGAAGCGACTATGGTATGAATACCGCGCCTCAGGAATCCGCCACCGATCCGGCTCCCGGCTACCGACTGATCGAAGGTGTTGAGGAGTCCGCGCCAGAATTATCCAGCGCCCGCGAGCCCGCGGCTCAGGTGGCAGAACCATCTGCACCCGCGGATAGCAGTGCCGCTGGTTCACAGTCCCAGCCGCAAGTCTCTCCATCATCCGAGCCGGCACCTTCTGCCAGTCCCGCCACTGAATCCGCTGAATTCACGCGGTCGCTTGAGGGTGCCTGGGTTGTCCAGTTGGGCAGCTTTGGTAATACCGACAATGCTCGCCGGCTGCGTGACAATGTTCGGGACATGGGGTACGGCGCCCACCTTCAGCAAGTGGAGCGTGGTGACACCACGTTGACCCGGGTATTCAGCGGGCCGTTTGTCAACAAGTCCGATGCCGAGGCCGCCAAGAAAGCCCTGGACGATGCCTTCTCACTGAACAGCCTGGTCACCTCCGGCGGAAAGTAGGCCGGTGACTTGCAATTTATGAGCTTCAGGCGGTTTGGTGACGCCCGGTTTCCTGTTAGAATTCGCGCTTCCTTTTCTCCATCGGGTTTTTCATGGACGCGCTGATCTGGATTGACTGGGTCATCATTGCTCTGATTGCCGTTTCCACGCTTATCAGTCTGAAGCGGGGCTTTGTTCGCGAAGCCCTGTCGCTGGTGACCTGGGTTGGGGCATTCATCATTGCCCGCACGTTCCACCCTCAGATGCAGTCGTTGCTTGAGTCCACCGTGGAAACACCACTGGTGCGTTTGATTGCTGCCTTTGCGATTCTTTTTTTCGGCACCCTGATTGTGGGCGCTATTATCAATAATATGATTGGTCATCTGGTGCGGGCTACCGGATTGTCAGCCACCGACCGCGTTCTTGGCATGGGCTTCGGGTTGCTGCGGGGTGTGGTGGTTGTCATTGTCGGCATTGCGTTCACCCGCTACACACCGCTGGCTGAAGATACCTGGTGGAGAACGTCCGTTATGATCGACCGCCTGGCCGTGGTCGAAGACTGGTCCCGCCGAACCCTGGGCGATGAATTTGCCCGGTTCCTGGGTCCCGAAGCAGGGGCCGGGTCCAGCACCGAATCCTCAACAGAACAGGAAGGCGTGGAACCTGCGCCTGCATCCCGTTAACATTCAGATTTAATACTCGGAGAGTTTCCCAGCCATGTGCGGCATTGTCGGTATTGTCAGTACTTCAAACGTCAACCAGCTTCTTTACGATGCACTGACTGTTCTTCAGCACCGTGGCCAGGATGCGGCGGGTATTGTGACTTTTCAGGATAACCGTTTCTTTCTTCGCAAGGATAACGGGCTGGTCAGGGATGTTTTCCATACCCGGCATATGCGCAGGCTGGTGGGTAATGTCGGCATAGGGCATGTCCGTTATCCCACCGCTGGCAGCTCAAGTTCCGCCGAAGCCCAGCCGTTTTATGTGAATAGCCCCTATGGCATTACTCTGGCTCACAATGGCAACCTGACCAATGCCGATGACCTGAGCAGCGATCTGTTTCGCACCGATCTGCGCCATATTAATACTAATTCCGATTCAGAAGTGCTGCTCAATGTGTTTGCCCATGAGTTGCAGAAGCTTGGGAAACTGAACCCTACCAAAGACGAGATTTTTGCCGCCGTCCGCGCCGTGCACAAGCGCTGCCGAGGTGCCTATGCGGTTATCGCGATGATCACCGGTTACGGTATTGTCGGCTTCCGCGACCCCAATGGCATTCGCCCGGCCTGTTATGGCGTGCGGGAAAGCGAAGATGGCCAGAAAGAATATATGATTGCCTCGGAGAGCGTGGCTCTTAACGCCGCGGGTTTTGAGATCGTCCGTGATATCGCACCGGGCGAGGCGGTCTACATTGAAACCGACGGTACGCTCTACACCGAGCAATGTGCCGAGTCGCCAAAGCTGTACCCATGTATCTTTGAACACGTCTATTTTGCTCGCCCTGATTCCATTATGGACCGGGTGTCAGTTTACAAGGCACGACTGCGCATGGGTGAAACCCTTGCGGACAAGGTGCTCAGGGAACGGCCGGATCACGACATTGACGTGGTGATCCCGATCCCGGATACCAGTCGTACCTCGGCCATGCAGATGGCCTATCAGTTGGGCGTTAAATATCGGGAAGGCTTTATCAAGAACCGCTACATTGGCCGGACCTTCATCATGCCTGGTCAGAAAATGCGTAAGAAGTCGGTGCGCCAGAAGCTCAATCCCATAGATCTGGAGTTCCGTGGCAAAAACGTCATGCTGGTTGATGATTCCATCGTCCGGGGCACCACCTGCAAGGAAATCGTTCAGATGGCCCGGGACGCAGGTGCCCGGAATGTCTACTTTGCCTCAGCAGCGCCGCCTGTGCGTTTTCCCAATGTGTACGGCATTGATATGCCCTCGGCCAGCGAGCTGATTGCCCACGATCGTTCGGTGGAGGAGGTTCGGGAGCAGATTGGTGCTGACTGGCTGGTATACCAGGACCTGGAAGACCTGATTACCTGCGTAAACGATGTTAACGACGACATCGATGGCTGGGAGTGCTCGGTGTTCACCGGTGATTACGTGACCGGTGATGTCGACGAGGCCTACCTGCGCCGGCTTGAGGATCTGCGCAAAGACGAAAAGCGCTCTGGCGGGCAGATCATTGACGGTGATAATGCCATTATCGATCTCCATAATGACGAAGATTGAAACCCCAAGGCTCGTGCCAGGAGAACGCTATGACAGTCGGCCGTGAAGAACATCTCTGGATTCCCGAATCGGATCTGGACGGTATGTCAGTGGATACACTGGCAGTAAGGGCTGGGCAGGTACGTACCGGTCAGTTGGAGCACAGTGACGCCATCTTTCCAACGTCCAGTTTCGTCTATGGCAGTGCGGCACAGGCGGCAGCCCGTTTTGGTGGTGAGGAGCCTGGCAACATCTATTCCCGCTTTACCAATCCGACCGTGCAGGGTTTTGAAGCCCGTATTGCTGCCATGGAGGGCGGTGAGAAAGCGGTGGCTACGGCATCGGGCATGGCTGCCATCCTGAGTACCTGCATGTCGCTTTTACAGTCCGGTGATCATGTTATCTGCTCCCGCGGGGTGTTTGGTACCACCAACGTTCTCTTCCAGAAATACATGGCCCGGTTCGGCGTAGAGACCACCTTTGTTGGCCTGACGGATCTTGAGGGTTGGAAGGCGGCGGTCCGGCCACAAACACGGATGCTTTTTATCGAGACCCCATCCAACCCGCTTTGTGAAATTGCTGATATGGAAGCACTGTCGGCGCTTGCCAGGGCCAACGAGGCCCTGTTTGTGGTGGATAACTGTTTCTGTACGCCGGTATTGCAACGACCGCTTGAGCAAGGTGCGGATCTGGTGATCCATTCCGCTACAAAGTATCTGGATGGACAGGGACGGTGCGTTGGCGGCGTAGTGGTAGGGCCTGCCAGGTACCTGGATGAGATATACGGATTCCTGCGATCTGCCGGGCCCACCATGAGCCCGTTCAATGCCTGGGTGTTCCAGAAAGGGCTTGAAACCTTACCGATCCGTATGCGAGCCCACTGCGACAATGCGTTAGAGTTGGCGAGTTGGCTCGAAAACCAGCCAAGCGTGGAAAGGGTGTTCTACGCGGGTCTTGAAAGCCACCCCCAGCATCAGTTGGCGAAGAAGCAACAGGCCGGGTTCGGAGGTATTGTGTCGTTCCTGGTCAAAGGGGGCAGGGAAGAGGCCTGGCGATTTATTGATGCTACCAGGATGATTTCGATCACGGCGAATCTGGGCGACGTTAAAACGACCATTACCCACCCTGCAACCACGACCCATGGCCGGTTATCTCCTGAAGATAAAGATAAGGCGGGCATTACCGAGAATCTGATCCGGTTGTCTGTTGGTATTGAAGCCATTGATGACCTGAAAACCGATCTGACACGGGGTTTTCAGGCGCTGAAAGACTAAACTCACTGACGGTTTGAGCATTCATGGCGGAATCCGCTAAAGCGAAACAAGCAGCATCGACGGAACTGACAGAAAAACAACAGCGCTTTCGCCGCCTGATGGCCCAAGGGGCCAGAGAGGGTGCCGTTATCGGCATGATTGTGCTGTGCATCTATCTGGCGATGGCGCTGTTTACCTTCAGTGCGTCTGACCCCGGATGGGCCAGTATCGGCCACGACACCCGCGTGGATAACGCCGCCGGGCGCTCCGGCGCCTGGCTCGCAAGCCTGCTGGTGGACTTCTTCGGGCAGGTTTCCTGGCTTTTCCCGGTGATGATTGCCGGCTACGCTGTCATGCTGATCCGCCTCAGGCATGAGTCACTGGACCTCCATTGGCCACTGTTCATGGTTCGCTTTGGCGGTTTCCTGCTGATTTTGCTGTCTTCCACCAGCCTGCTATCCCTGTATTCGGTGTTCGGCCTTGGTGCCTCCTCCGGCGGTGTACTGGGCACAGCGGTTTCCGAAGCGATGGTGCGCTTTTTTAATCTGCCTGCCACCACGCTGTTGCTGATCGCAATCTTCCTGTTCGCCCTGACCGTGACCGTCGGCCTGTCCTGGTTCCGCTTGATGGACCATGTTGGTGGGTTGACGCTCAGAACCGGTCGTTGGCTTCAGTCGCTGTTCAAGGGCGGCGAGCGCAAGGTCAAAAGCCCTGGTGTGCCTCCTACTGCCCGTCCTGAGCCAGAGCCTCCGGTTATCAAGGACCGGGTGGCACAGACCAATCCGGTAGCAGAGAAGGCGCCTCAGAAAGACGCCTGGTGGCGCCGTTTATTCCGCCGCAAACTAAAATCGGCCGATAAAGAGACACAGAAGGACAGAAGCAAAGCTCGTAAGGAGCCGGCGATTGACGGGCTTCCTGATATTGAACCAGAACCCGCAAGACTGGAAAGTTTCAGCTCGGGGGATCGGGATGAAACGCCTCGCAAGGCGGCCGCGCCTCAGCAGCCCAAGCCTGCCAGTCGCGCTCTGAAAATCGCTCCGTTCAAGAAAGATGATCAGGGGCCAGCGGACAAGAAAACCAACAGTAAGCAGGGTTCTTTGCTGGAAGATATTGAGAGCCTGATTCCGCCGATATCGTTGCTGGACCCGCCTGAGGAGCATAAAGAGAAGGGCTACTCTGAAGAGTCCCTCGAACATATGTCCCGCCTGCTCGAAGAGAAGCTGGCGGATTTCGGCGTGACCGTTGAGGTAGTCGAGGTCAATCCCGGGCCTGTTATTACCCGGTTCGAGATCAAGCCCGCCGCCGGGGTAAAAGTCAGTAAGATTTCCAACCTGGCCAAGGATCTCGCCCGGTCCCTCGCCGTATTGAGCGTGCGAGTGGTGGAAGTTATTCCCGGAAAATCCGTGGTGGGCATCGAGATTCCCAACGAAGAGCGGGAAATCGTTCGCCTGAGCGAAGTTCTTGGGGCCCGGGTGTTTACGGAGTCGTCATCGCCGCTGACACTGGCGCTGGGTAACGATATCGGTGGTAATCCGATGGTGGCCAACCTGGCCAAGATGCCGCACCTGCTGGTGGCGGGTACGACCGGTTCCGGTAAATCGGTTGGGGTTAACGCCATGCTGCTGAGCATGCTGCTCAAGGCTAGCCCCGATGAAGTGCGCTTCATCATGGTTGATCCGAAGATGCTGGAATTAAGCATTTACGACGGCATCCCGCACCTGCTGGCACCGGTTGTGACGGACATGAAAGAAGCCGCCAATGCACTGCGCTGGTGTGTGGCTGAAATGGAGCGTCGTTACCGTTTGATGGCCAGCCTGGGCGTGCGCAACATTGCCGGTTACAACAAGAAGGTGAAGGACGCCAGAGCCGAGGGTGAGCCATTACTGGATCCTCTCTGGAAACCGGATGAATACCTGGCCAACGACGAACAGGAGCGGCCAGAGCTGGAAACCCTGCCGTTCATAGTCGTCGTTATCGACGAATTTGCCGACATGATGATGATTGTCGGTAAGAAAGTGGAAGAGCTGATTGCGCGTATTGCCCAGAAAGCCCGGGCCGCTGGTATTCACCTGATTCTTGCTACCCAGCGGCCATCTGTGGATGTGATTACCGGCCTGATCAAGGCCAATATCCCGACCCGGATGTCGTTCCAGGTGTCGTCAAAGATTGACTCCCGCACCGTGCTTGATCAGGGCGGCGCCGAGCAACTGCTGGGCCACGGCGACATGTTATACCTGCCGCCAGGTTCCGGGCTGCCGGTTCGGGTACATGGCGCCTTTGTTGACGACGATGAAGTACACCGGGTGGTCAGTGCCTGGAAAGCCCGGGGCGAGCCTGAATACGTGGACGATGTGCTGAATGGTGCCGAAGGTGAGCACCTGCCGGGCGTACCTACCCTGAGCGAAGGCGGGGCAGGCGGCGGTGACGAAGGCGACGCGCTGTTTGACGAGGCAGTGGCCTTTGTGACCGAGAACCGGCGGGTGTCGATCTCGTCCGTGCAACGCAAATTCAAGATCGGCTACAACCGTGCGGCGAACCTGGTGGATGCCATGGAAGCCTCGGGAGTGGTCAGTCCGGCGGGTCATAATGGAGCCAGGGAAGTTCTGGCACCGCCGCCGCCAAGAGACTAGGAGCAGCATATTTATGATCAGATCTGTCTATACGACGATTGCGGCGCTGTGCATGATGGCAATCACTGTCACTGCGTCGGCGGAGCAGGGCAATGGCTCCCGCGATGCCGCTGAGGAGCTGGCTTCGGTGTTGCGCAGCTACCAAACCTACCAGGCTGATTTTATCCAGATCGTGGTCAATGCAAACGGCAACCGGGTTCAGGAAACCCGCGGCTCTCTGAAGGCCAAGCGCCCCGGCCTGTTCTACTGGGAGACCGGTGCGCCATTGTCCCAGTTTATTGTCAGTGACGGCAATACAGTGGAGGTATACGACCCGGACCTTGAACAGGTCACCATTCACACCCTGGATGATCGGGTACAGACAACGCCGGCGCTGCTTTTGAGTGGCGAAGTGGATAATCTTGAAGAAACCTACGATGTGAGCGAACGCCGCATGGGTGACAATACCCGTGAGTTTACCCTGGTTCCCAGGGGCGCCGATTCCCTGTTTACATCCTTGCGCCTGAGCTTTTACAACGGTGAGCTTCAGGAAATGAGAATGGAAGATTCGCTGTCTCAACTGAGTATTCTCAGCTTTGACCGGATAACACTGAATCAGGAACTGGACAACAGTGCGTTCCGCCTGGAATACCCCGAGGAGGTGGATATTATTCGGGACGGCGCCTGATGCAGGACAACCTGTTTGAGCCCGAGGCCGGATTTCAGCCCCTGGCGGCGCGAATGCGGCCGGCCAACCTGGACGAATACGTTGGCCAGTCTCATCTGGTCGGCCCCGGAAAACCGCTCAGGCGCGCCGTAGAGCAGGGCCAACTGCATTCGATGATTCTCTGGGGGCCACCCGGAGTGGGTAAAACCACCTTTGCCCGGCTGTTGGCCAACGTGGGTGACTTGTCCTATGAAACGCTCTCTGCCGTGCTCAGCGGCGTCAAGGATATCCGGGATGTGGTCGAGCGGGCACGCAACCGCAAGCAGTCCCAGGGCAGGGACACGCTGCTGTTCGTTGACGAGGTGCACCGGTTCAATAAAAGCCAACAGGATGCCTTTCTCCCCCACATTGAAGATGGCACCTTCATTTTTGTGGGTGCCACCACGGAAAACCCCTCTTTCGAACTGAACAGCGCGCTCTTGTCGCGGACCCGCGTATATGTGCTCAAAAACCTGGACAAGCCGGACATCCTTGAGCTCCTGAATCGAGCATTGATTTCGCCAGCGGGCTTCGGCGGCACCCTTCAGGTGCCAGCCGGGGTGCTGGATAACATGGCCGAAGCCTCTGGAGGCGATGCCCGGCGTGCTCTGAACATTCTCGAGGTGGCCGCTGACCTGGCCGAGCCGGATGACAGCGGGCAGAACGCTATCACCGTCCAGACACTGGAACAGGTACTGCAAACCAGCCTGCGCCGTTTCGACAAAGGCGGCGACGTGTTCTATGACCAGATCTCCGCCTTGCACAAATCCGTGCGGGGCTCCAGCCCCGATGGTTCCCTGTACTGGCTTTGCCGTATGCTGGACGGTGGCTGTGACCCCCTGTATGTGGCGCGGCGCCTGGTGCGGATCGCCAGCGAAGACATCGGCAACGCCGACCCCCGTGCCCTGCAAATTACCATGCAGGCCTGGGATGCCCAGGAGCGGTTGGGGTCACCGGAAGGGGAGCTGGCGCTGGCCCAGGCCGTCACCTACCTGGCGCTGGCACCAAAGAGTAATGCCGTGTACGAGGCGTTCAACGAGTGCATGGCGGACATCCGAAAGGATCCTGATTACGAAGTGCCGGTGCACTTGCGTAATGCCCCTACCAAGCTGATGAAAAGCCTGGGCCACGGCGATGAATATCGCTACGCCCATGACGAACCGGACGCTTACGCGGCCGGAGAGTCTTACCTGCCTGAAGCTATCCACCAACGCCGATACTATCAGCCTGTCATGCGTGGACTGGAGATCAAACTGGCGGAAAAGCGCCAGCGTCTGGATGATCTCGATGCCCGAAGCGGCAAAAAGCGTTATTGATGTAACACTCATGCCGCAAATTACCTGGCCCTCGGCCCGGGGATGGTGGTCAGCAGAACCACGGCAGGTATAATGCCGTGATATCCATACTATTCGTTAACCGGAAAATTCAGGAAGATCATGCTCGATCCGAAACGTGTCCGTTCACAGACTGAAGAAATTGCCCGTCGGCTGGCTATCAAAAACTTCGAGTTTGACGTTGCCACCTTCGAACGCCTTGAGGAACGCCGTCGAGCCATTCAGGTTCGTGCGGAAATGCTGCAGAGCGAGCAGAATAAACGGTCAAAATCTATTGGCAAGGCCAAAGCCGCAGGTGAAGACATCAAGCCGTTGCTTGAAGAGGTGGACAACCTCAAGCAACAAAAGGCTGAGGCAGAGGACGAGTTGCGCTCGGTACAGGAATCCCTGAATGGCTTCTTTGCCGGCATTCCCAACCTGCCGGACGAAGACGTACCGCCGGGTGCCAGCGAAGACGACAACGTGGAAACCCGGGTTTGGGGTACGCCGCGCAGCTTTGATTTCGAGCCCAAAGACCACGTTGCCCTGGGTGAGCAACTCAAGGGACTGGACTTTGAAAAGGCCACCCAGTTGGCGCATTCCCGCTTTGCCGTCATGCGCGGTCAACTGGCGAAACTACACCGCGCACTGGCTCAGTTCATGCTCGACCTGCACACTGAAAAACACGGCTATACCGAGGCTTATGTGCCTTACCTGGTCAATGCCAACGCGCTGTTCGGCACCGGCCAGTTGCCCAAGTTTGAAGAGGATCTGTTCCGTACCGCCGGTGACAACCCGCTGTACCTGATCCCGACGGCTGAAGTACCGGCGACCAACCTGGTGGCGGACACAATTCTGGAGGTCAGTGAGATGCCTTTGCGTATGGTCTGCCACACCCCTTGCTTTCGCAGCGAAGCGGGCTCCTATGGGCGGGATGTGCGTGGCATGATCCGGCAGCATCAGTTCGACAAAGTTGAACTGGTGCACGTTGTGCGCCCCGAGGATTCCACCGAGGCTCTGGAGCAGCTTACCGGCCATGCCGAGAAGGTGCTGCAGTTGCTGGAGCTGCCGTATCGGGTGGTTACCCTGTGTGGCGGCGACATGGGCTTCTCTGCGGCCAAGACCTACGATCTGGAAGTGTGGCTGCCAGGGCAGGGTAAGTATCGGGAAATTTCGTCCTGTTCCAACACCCGTGATTTCCAGGCACGGCGTATGCAAGCACGTTGGCGTAACCCGGAAACCGGAAAACCGGAGCCTGTTCATACCCTGAATGGCTCGGGGCTGGCCGTGGGCCGTGCGATGATCGCGGTGATGGAGAACTACCAGCAAGAAGACGGCAGTATTCTGGTTCCGGAGGTTCTCAAACCCTATATGAAAGGCATTGATCGGATCCAATGAGCGAACCATTAACGGACGCACCAGGAAGGGGCATCAAGGCAGGGCCTGCACCAGTTCGTTACAGGCCCAACCCGGTAACGTCAAACCCGAACAACTCTGCGGGCGAGGTAGCTCTGGTGGGTGCCGGCCCGGGTGATCCGGAGCTTTTGACTCTCAAGGCCTGGCGCCTGATCCAGTCGGCGGACGTTATTCTCTACGATCGGCTGGTTTCTCCGGAAATACTCTCCCTGATCCCCGCTAACGTTGAAATGGTTCATGTCGGCAAGCAGCGCTCAAATCACACGTTGCCGCAGGATCAGATTAACCAGCGCCTGGTGGAGCTGGCCCGGCAGTGCCACAAAGTGGTGCGCCTCAAGGGTGGAGACCCGTTCATCTTTGGCCGCGGTGGCGAAGAAATTGAAACGCTTGCCGCAGCCGGTGTCCGGTTTCAGGTGGTTCCTGGCATCACGGCAGCTTCCGGTTGTGCGGCTTATGCGGGGATTCCGCTGACACATCGCGACCACGCCCAGTCAGTTCGTTTTATCACCGGTCATCTGAAGAACGATACCTGCGACTTGCCGTGGTCAGATTTCGTTCAGAACAATCAGACACTGGTGTTTTACATGGGGCTGGTCGGCCTGCCGATCATCTGCCGGCAGTTGATTGAACATGGTATGACGCCGGATATGCCGGTGGCGTTGGTATCCAAAGGCACGACCGCTGATCAGAAAGTGGTAGTGGGTACACTCAGTGATATTGTTGGCAAGGTTGAAAACAGTGGCGTCCAACCGCCCACGCTGGTAATCATTGGTCACGTCGTCGGGCTACGGAGTCGCCTGGATTGGCGAGGAGCTGTGGAGATTGCCTGAGGGCAGGGAAGTGCAGTAAGCCAGTCATTGGGTATCACGGGGCGCCGAGGTCGATGGGCTGCCCCGTGAATGCTGTCAATACGCTCAGGCGGTTCGCTTGGGCAGCACGTCTTTGAGCTTTTCGCGCATATCGCGAATGGCTTTTTCGGTGGTTTCCCAGTCAATACAGGCGTCGGTGACTGAGACGCCGTATTTCAGGTCTGCCAGGTTTTCCGGGATGGACTGGTTACCCCAGTTAATGTGGCTTTCCACCATCAGGCTCTGAATAGACTGGTTGCCTTCCAGGATCTGATGGGTCACATCCTGCATGACCAGAGGCTGAATGGCCGGGTCTTTGCTGGAATTGGCGTGGCTGCAATCCACCATGATCGACTTGCGCAGATTGGCTTTGTCCAGCGCCTGCTCGCACAGTGCAACACTCACGGAGTCATAGTTGGGTTTGCCACCGCCGCCGCGCAACACCACGTGGCCGTAGTTGTTGCCCTTGGTGCGGATGATGGCCACCTTGCCTTGCTGGTCAATGCCCAGGAAACTGTGGGGGTGAGACACCGATTTCATGGCGTTAACGGCTACGTCCAGACTGCCATCAGTGCCATTCTTGAAGCCAATGGCCATGGACAGTCCGCTGCTCATTTCCCGGTGGGTTTGAGACTCGGTGGTGCGGGCGCCAATGGCGGACCAGGCAATGGTGTCTTGCAGGTACTGGGGGGAGATCGGGTCCAGCGCCTCGGTGGCGGTTGGCAGGCCCATCTCGTTGATATCCAGCAGCAAACGACGACCAATGTGCAGGCCCTGTTCAATATCGAAGGTATCGTTCAGGTGTGGATCGTTGATCAGGCCTTTCCAGCCAACGGTGGTGCGCGGTTTCTCGAAATATACCCGCATCACCAGCAGCAGGGTATCGCTGACTTCGTCGGCGAGTTTTTTCAGCCGGGCAGCGTAATCGCGAGCTGCCTCCACGTCGTGAATGGAACAGGGGCCAACCACGATAAACAGACGGTGGTCTTTACCATCCATGATGTCGTATATAGCCTGGCGGCCAGAGGCGACGGTTTCAGCGGCCTCGTCTGACAGCGGCATCTCGTTCTTCAGCGCTTCAGGAGTGATCAGTGGTTCCTGGCTGGCCACGTTCAGGTTTTCCAGTTTCTTGCCCGACATCTTGTTGTGCTTCCCCGAATCAGATCGTTGCATCACCGGGTAACGCTGTCATTATGGGCCCGGTGTTTAATAATTAACGCGAATGGTGCCGGTCTGCAGTTGCTGTAAACCCCGGCGAGTTGGTTATACTGCGTTATTTGAAGACCCTTTTCAACGCTTCCAGTCAACAGGTAACGGATGTCGCCTCCAGCCAGGAAACCACAAGCAGACTCTTCCTCCCGAAAGGTGGTTTCAGAGAGGATCACGCAGGTTCTGTCGGGCATCCGTGTGCCGGATTTACCCTACCCGGCAGGCAAGTCTTCGCCGGAGTCCACAGCCGACTGGCGGCCCCTGCTTTTTTCCTGCTGGACGGAGCAGCGAGACGAGCGGGTTACGGACGTTTTGCGCTCGGTGCAGATTGAATGGACCGTGAGTCAGGTCAATGCAGCCTACCTTTCTGACCGGATAATGGACGTGTTTCTGAAAACCAGTGGCCTGCATCGTGCCCTGGTCAGTCGAATTGCCAGATTAAGGTTCTGGCTGGCATGGCAGTTGGATGCCAGTGGTGCCGATGTGTTCAGCGATACTGTGCTCGATTGGCTGGACAACTTACAGGAATGGCGCGGTTGGAGTGATACCGGGGGTCGATCATCAAGGGTTTTGTTGGACCAGTTGGACAGCCTGGTTATTGCAGTGTCTGGTAGCTTTGAAAGTGGTCACCGTCAGCCGGTTGAAAACTATTGTGAACAGTGGCTGGGTGACAGAGAAAAGGGCGAAAGCCAGGTGAGACGGTTGCGTGAACGTCTGCTTGAGACTGAGCGTGGGGCTTCGCGGCAGCGTGTTGCTGATCAGGTTTCCCGGGCGCTTATCGGACGGGCCCTGACCGGGCGGGAGTTGCCGGCGGTGATCAGCCGATTCATCGTAGAAGACTGGTACAAGGTTCTGAAGCAAAGCGTTTGGTCTGAAGGCACTGACAGTGAGCTGTACCGGCATGCCAACAAGCTGCTCGAATGGCTGGTCTGGCTGGGAGATCCGGCGTTGTCAGACAGGGACCGGAACCGGCTCTATCATGTGGGGGAACAGATAGGTGACCGGATACAGGATGTGTGGACCCGAGCCCTGGGCCATGGATTGCCAGACAGTGCACTGGCAGATATCCAGGCGGTTATTGTTGAGCGCATCCGCGGCGAGGTGCCAGAGCTAAAACCAGCCCTCGGTAGCGGTACCAGTCTGACCTGGGACAGTCGGTGGCTGTCGCTGGCTCCGGTAGAGCCGGAACAGGCCAGAGGCTACACCGGTTGCTGGTTTGTTGAAGGCGAAGGAACAGCTGAGCAGCGACGTTACTTTTTTACGCTGCTGGAGGATAGTGGCGAAATACTCTGGACCAACGGTGCCGGGGTCAAGCTAGGCCTTCAGGACTGGGCGTCTTTCCTGGCAGATCTTGAGGCTCAGATTCTGCGCCCCTTACCATCCCCCACAGCGTTTGGCGAAGTGCTCTCGGAAACCGTGAACCTGCTGTTTAAAGTGTGCGAAAAACAACAGAAGCAACGCCAAGAGGCCGCGCGGGAAGCCAAGGCTCGGGCAGAGGCCTTACGCAAAGAAAAAGAAGCCGCCGAGCGTGCGAGAAAGGCTGAAGAAGAAGCCCGGCAGGCAGCGCTTGAGCAGCAACGGGCCGAAGCGGAACGGCAACGCCAGGCAGATGAACAGGCGGAGCAGGATCGTCTCCTGAAAGAGCGGGAAGTGGCCGCTGCCAAACAGGTTGAGAGCATCGCTCTGGGTGGCTGGATTGTCCTGGCGCCAGAGGGTGAAGGTGAGGAGCCGGCCAGACTGAAACTGGCAGTGAAGATCTCCGCCTCCCGGAAGTTCGTGTTCGTTGATCGTCTGGGGCTTAATCGCCGGGAGTTCTTGCATGATGACCTGGTCTCCGGGATTGTCTCTGGCCGTATCCGGGTACTGGGCAGCGCTGCGGAGTTTGATGATACCCTGAGCCGTGTTGTTGGGCGGATCAGGGTAGGCCGTAACTGAGGATGGCTTATGGTTGATGATAACTACGAGTTCGGAAGCTCCCAGGGGTTACCCGTTGGGCATGACAATCGTGAGGATTATCGTTTAACCGCCAGAGCCCGGGCCTGGCTCTGGATCGAGTCACCGGAACCGGGCCTGGAGGTGCCGGATACCGCACTTCTCGAATGTCAGGTTCGCGATATTTCGGCGAGAGGGCTGAGTCTTGTCTCGTCAGAGCCTTTGGCGCTTCACTCCTTGCTTATGGCTGAGATCAGCCTTGGGCATCAGCCGAAGCGATTTCGCCTGATGGTTGAGGTGATGTGGTGCCGGGAGGCAGGTCCGGACTATATCGTAGGTGTTCACGTGCTGGATTCGGACGAGACTGATTACCTGGACTGGATGGAGGCGGTTGCGTCTGCGTTATCGGACAGCTGAGTAAAGAAAAAGCCGGCGTGGAGCCGGCTTTTTTGTGGCTGTGAAGACTTGAATCAGTCTTCCAGTTCACCCATTCCGGTGATGTTGAAGCCGCCATCCACGTAAAGAATCTCGCCGGTGATACCGGAGGCCAGGTCGGAAGACATGAACGCGGCTGCGTTGCCTACCTCCTCGGTTGTTACATTGCGGCGCAGCGGAGCGCGCTTCGCGTTCTCTGCGAGCATACGGCGGAAACTCTTGATGCCGGAGGCCGCCAGGGTCTTGATTGGCCCTGCAGAAATGCCATTTACCCGAATACCTTCCTTGCCCAGGCTTGCCGCCATGTAGCGAACATTGGCCTCCAGCGACGCCTTGGCAAGGCCCATCACGTTGTAGTTCTGCAGAACTTTCTCGGCTCCCAGGTAGCTCAGGGTCAGCAGGCTGCTGCCTTCGTGCATCATCTTGCGAGCACCCTTGGCCAGTGCGACAAAGCTGTAGGAGCTGATGTCATGGGCGATACGGAAGCCGTCACGGGTGGTCACATCCACATAGTTACCGTCGAGTTCATGCGCTGGCGCGTAACCAACGGCATGGATGATGATGTCGATGTTGTCCCAGTGTTTGTTGAGCTCGGTGAACACAGCGTCAATCTGCTCGTCACTGGCCACATCGCAGGGGAACGTCAGCTGACTGCCCCACTGATCCGCGAATTTCTCAACCCGGGACTGAAGCTTTTCGTTCTGGTAAGTGAAGGCCAGTTCAGCGCCTTCACGGGCGAATGCCTCGGCGATGCCGTAGGCGATGGAATGTTTGCTGGCTACACCAACAATCAGTGCTTTCTTGCCACTGAGGATTCCCATGGGTATCTGCTCCCTGTGTTCCTTGGTTTCAGCGCATTATCCCCGACATGCGTCGGCTGGGGTAACGGTCAATTGGTCGTAGGCTGATAAAAGAAAGCCGCGGTCAGCAGTTCCCGGGTGTAGTCCTGTTTCGGTGCCCGGAAAATAGCCTCAGCGGCCCCGTACTCCACTATCTGGCCGTTCTTCAGCACCAGCAATTTGTGGCTGAGTGCCCGAACGACAGCCAGATCATGACTGATAAAGATGTAGCTTAGCTTATATCTGGCCTGAATTTCCCGTAAAAGCTCAATCACTTGCTTCTGGACGGTCCGGTCCAGGGCGGAGGTAGGCTCATCGAGAATGATCAGTTCCGGCTGCAACACCAGTGCCCGGGCGATGGCAATGCGTTGTCGCTGCCCGCCGGAAAATTCGTGGGGGTAACGGTGCCTGGCGTCTGGGTCCAGCCCCACATCCTTCAGTGCCTGAATCACTCTGGCGTCGTGTTGC
Source organism: Marinobacter sp. MBR-99 (assembly GCF_040547575.1). Lineage (NCBI taxonomy): Bacteria > Pseudomonadati > Pseudomonadota > Gammaproteobacteria > Pseudomonadales > Marinobacteraceae > Marinobacter > Marinobacter sp. MBR-99. The sequence goes on from NZ_JBEPPY010000001.1 coordinate 254,307, forward strand.
TCGGCATCGTTGGTGTCGTGTATCTCTAGCCCTTCACGGACAATTTCAGCCACCGACATCCGGGGGCTCAGACTACCGAAAGGATCCTGAAAGACAATCTGGACCCGCTTGCGCCAGGGTCGGAACTGCTTCTGGGACAGAGGCCCAAGTTCGGTTCCCGCCAACCGGATACTACCGGTGCTGGCGGTTAACTTCAGTAGCGCATGTCCGATGGTGGTTTTGCCACTGCCGCTTTCACCGACAATACCCAGTGTCTCGCCTGGTTGCAGGGCAAAACTCACGTTCTGAACCGCGTGGAAACTCTCCTTGACCTTGCCCAGCAGGTTCTTGCGAATAGGGAACTGAACATTCAGCCCCGTGACTTCCATCAGTGTTCTACCACCATCCGTCGGTGGGAGAGGGTTTTCTGGTGGTTCCGCATCAATGAGCTTCCGGGTATAGGGGTGCGCAGGCGCGGTGAACAGTTGCTCGGTGGCGGCTTCCTCAACGCATTTACCCTGTTCCATAACCACCACTCTATCCGCATAGCGGCGGACAATGCTCAGGTCGTGGGTGATCATCAGAATGGCCATGCCGAGTTTCTGTTTCAGCGATTCCAGCAACTCCAGTACTTGTTTCTGTACGGTCACATCCAGAGCCGTGGTGGGTTCGTCGGCGATCAGCAGATCCGGTTCGTTGGCCAGGGCCATGGCGATCATGATCCTCTGTTTCTGGCCACCGGACAGCTGGTGTGGGTAGCTGTTCAGGCGCCGCTCCGGCTCGGGAATGCCCACCAGGTCGAGCAGTTCAATACAACGCTTTCGGGCCTGGGGGCCGCGCATGCCCTTGTGTAGCTCCAGAGTTTCGGTGATCTGCTTTTCAACCGTATGTAAGGGGTTGAGTGAGGTCATGGGCTCCTGGAAGATCATGCTGATTTCCCGGCCGCGGATTTGTCGCAACCGGCTATCCGCAGCCGTCAGCAAATCTTCGCCACGATACAGAATCTTGCCAGAGGGATAACGGGCGTGCCGGGCATCCAGTAACCTGAGAACAGACAGGGCCGACACCGATTTGCCAGAGCCGCTTTCGCCCACCAGCGCCAGGGTTTCCCCAAGGCGAACCCGCAGCGACAGGCTGTCTACGACCAGCGGGCCGTTATCAAAGCGAATGGACAGGTCCGAGATGGTCAGGAGTTCACTCATATCAGTTCTTTCTCGGGTCAAAGGCATCTCGTACGGCTTCACCTACAAACACCAGCAGCGTCAGCATCACCGACAGGGAGACAAAGGCAGAGATACCCAGCCATGGGGCATGGAGGTTGGCCTTGCCCTGGGCAATCAGCTCCCCCAGGGATGGTGAACCGGATGGCAGGCCAAAGCCCAGGAAATCCAGCGAAGTTAGCCCGGTAATCGCGCCAGTCAGGATAAACGGCAGAAAGGTGAGGGTGGCCACCATGGCGTTCGGCAGAATGTGCCGGAACATGATGTGCCGGTTACCCAACCCGAGCGCCCGAGCCGCTTTAACGTATTCGAAGTTTCTCGCCCGCAGGAATTCAGCACGAACCACATCCACCAGCCCCATCCAGCTGAACAGCAACATAATGCCCAGCAACCACCAGAAGTTGGGCTGAACAATGGCGGAGAGGATAATCAGCAGATACAGCATTGGCAGGCCCGACCAGATCTCGATAAAGCGCTGGCCGAACAGGTCCACCTTGCCTCCGTAAAAGCCCTGAATGGCGCCGACGATCACGCCAACAATGCAGCTGGCGATGGTCAGGGTCAGACCAAAAACCACGGAAATCCGGAAGCCGTAGATGACCCGGGCAGCCACGTCCCGTCCCTGGTCGTCGGTCCCCAGCCAGTGTTCGGCGCTGGGTGGCGCGGGCGAGGGTACGCTCAGTTCATAGTTGATGGTGTTGTAGCTGAACTGGATCGGCGGCCAGAGTATCCAGCCGTTGGCCTCTATTTCGTCCCGGATGAAGCGATCCCGGTAGTCGGTTTCCGTGGGCAGAAAGCCGCCAAAGGTTTCCTCGGGCACCATCTGGACTACCGGGAAATAGACATCGCCCTGATAGGAGACCACCAGTGGCTTGTCGTTGGCGATCAGCTCTGCCACCAGGGAAAGACCGAACAGGGCCAGGAAAAGCCACAGTGACCAGAAACCACGGCGATTATTCCTGAAATTCCGCAGCCGGCGCTGTTGGATGGGCGTCAGTCGGGGCATGATTATGCGCCCTCCCGGCTTTCAAAATCGATGCGCGGGTCTACCAGCACATAGGTGATGTCGCTGATCAGCTTCAGAATCAAACCCATCAGGGTGAAGATGTAGAGAGTGCCGAAAATCACCGGGTAATCCCGGTTCAGGGCCGCCTCGAAGCCGAGCAGGCCAAGGCCGTCCAGGGAGAAAATCACTTCAATCAGCAAAGACCCGGTAAAGAACAGGGACACCAGAACACCGGGCATGCTGGCGATCACTATCAGCATGGCGTTGCGGAACACATGGCCATAGAGTACCTGTTTTTCTTCCAGTCCCTTGGCACGGGCCGTCACCACGTATTGTTTACCGATTTCATCCAGGAACGAGTTCTTGGTCAGTAGTGTGAGGGTGGCAAAGCCGCCAATCACATTGGCGGTAACCGGCAAGGCCAGGTGCCAGAAGTAATCGGCAATCTTCTGGTACCAGTTGAGCTCATCGAAATTCGGAGAGGTCAGGCCCCGGAGGGGGAACCAGTCGAAATAGCTGCCGCCGGCAAACAACACGATCAACAGAATGGCAAACAGGAAGCCGGGAATGGCATAGCCCACCACGATGGCAGAGCTTGTCCAGACATCGAATCGGGAGCCGTCAGACACGGCTTTGCGAATGCCCAGGGGGATGGAAATCAGGTAAATGATCAGTGTGGACCAGAGCCCCAGGGAAATGGAAACCGGCATCTTGTCGATGATCAGCTCAACGACGGTACGGTCCCGGAAAAAGGATTCGCCGAAATTGAAGGTCGCGTAATCCTTGAGCATCTTCAGGAAGCGTTCATGGGCGGGCTTGTCGAAACCGTACATCACCTCGATTTCTTTCAGCAATTCCGGTGGCAGGCCCCGGGAACCCCGGCTGTCGCCGGAGCTGGTGACGACTTCGCCACCGGTATCACCACCGCCCGCCCGTGCCAGGGCACTGCTGCCGTGGCCTTCCATCTGGGCAACAAGCTGGTCAACCGGGCCGCCCGGTGCGGCCTGAACAATGATGAAATTGAGGAGCATTATCCCCACCAGTGTGGGGATGATCAGAGCAAGCCGCCGGAGAATGTAGATGCCCATTTAGGGGAGGAATCCTTTCATTACAGCGTTGGTGACAGTCGATGGATCAGCGGTTGATCCACCAGTTGTTCAGGTCGATACCATTTTTCGGTGTGACCTCAGGTCGCTGTAAATGGTTCCAGTAGGCTACCCGGTCTTTGGTCAGGTGCCAGTGCGGAATCACATAGTGACTGTGCAGCAGTACCCGGTCGAGCGCGCGCACACGGTGCACCAATTGTTCCCGATCCGGTGCCTGGATCACCATGTCGACTAACTGGTCTACCACGGGGTCGTTAACACCCATGAAGTTTCGGGAGCCGGATACGTCCGCGGTGCTGGAGTGCCAGTATTCCCTCTGCTCGTTGCCCGGGGAGTCGGATTGCGGAAGCACCTGGGTGATCATGTCGAAGTCAAAGCTGCGTACTCGCTGGATGTACTGGTTGCTGTCAACAAGGCGCACTGTGACGTCTATGCCCAGACGTTCCAGGTTGCGGGTAAAGGGCAGTACCACGCGTTCAAAACTCTTCTGGAACAGCAGCACTTCAAAGCTCAGTTGCTTACCGCTTTCCTCGTGCACCATCTTACCGCCACGGATGCTGTAGCCGGCCTCGTTCAGCAGTTCCATGGCCGCCCGCAGATTGTCGCGCATGGACCGGCTGTCGCTGGTGTCAGGCGGAGTGTATTCGCGGGTAAAGACCTCCGGGTTCAGCTGATCGCGGAAGCGTTCAAGGATGTCCAGTTCAGGGCCTTGAGGTAGACCGGATGAGGCCAGTTCACTGTTTTCGAAATAGCTGTTGGTCCGGGTGTACTGGTCAAAGAACAGGTTACGGTTAGCCCACTGGAAGTCAAAGCCGTAAGCCAGGGCCTGGCGGACCTTCGGGTTACTGAATACCGGCTTTCGGGTGTTGAAGACAAAACCCTGCATACCGCTTGGGCGTTGATGAGGGATGGCCTCGCGAACGATTCGGCCATCTTCGAAACGCCGGCCGGTGTAGGCGGTTGCCCAGTTCTTTGCGGAGGTTTCCTGGCGGAAGTCGAAGTTGCCTGCTTTGAAGGCTTCCAGCGCTACCGTGTCATCGTTGTAGTATTCGTACTGGATGCGCTGGAAATTGAAACGTCCTACACGTACGGGCAGGTCCTTTGCCCAGTAGTCTTCAATCAGCTCATAGGTAACAGAGCGCCCAGCATCAAACGAACCAATGCGGTAGGGCCCACTGCCCACCGGAATGTCCAGACCGTTTCGACCAAACTCCCGCTCTTCCCAGTAATGGGCCGGGAGAATAGGCATTTGCCCCAGGATCAGAGGCAGCTCACGGTTATCGGTTTCGCCGAAATCGAATCGGATACGATGACTGTTCTCGATCGTGACCTTGCGCACATCCGCGTAGTAGTTGCGGTAGAAGGGGTGCCCTTCAGTGGTCAGGATACGGTGCGAGAACTCGACGTCTTTGGCGGTGATCGGGGTGCCGTCCTGAAATCTCGCTTCTTCCCGCAAATTGAATATGACGTACCGGCGGTCTTCGGGAAACTCCACGCTCTCGGCAATCAACCCATACTCGGAGAATGGCTCGTCCGAGGACGATTCCATCAGGGTGTCGTAGACGTAGGTGCTGACGCCGGCGGCCGCCACGCCGCGAATCACAAACGGGTTGAAGCTATCGAACCCGTTGGATACCACGGACAGCTTCAGGGAGCCGCCTTTGGGCGCCTCGGGATTAACGTAATCGAAGTGGCTGAAGCCTTCCGGGTATTTCAACTCACCATGCATGGCGATCCCATGAACGGGCGCTGGCCCGTTTTCATGGTGATCGTCAGCAGCGGAAAAAAGCGGAGTGGCCATCAAGGCCAGGGATGTGATCAGTCCAGACAGGGTCAGGTGAGGTGCTTTCCGTGTTTTTGTCATGGTTCTCGCACGTTATGGGCTGTTTCTTATGTCCACGTAGAGTACCAGACTTTGGCCGGGTTGCAGATAACGGTTGGTATTAAGATCGTTCCATGATGCGATATCCCGCACATTCACCGAGAAGCGGCTTGCAATGGCAGACAGCGAGTCACCCTGGCGCACACGATATCCCACCTTGCGAACCATGGCGCTGTCCCGCTGGCTACTGGCAACATTCTTGGTGGGTTGTGCGGTTTTAGACCAGATCACCAGTTGTTTGCCCGGGATCAGTGGGTCGCCCGGCGCCATACCGTTCCAGGCCGCCACTTCCCGTACCGAAACCCGGTGTTCCCGGGCAATGTCCCAGAAGGTATCGCCACGGCGGACCGTGTAGTTAACCTTGTTGCCATCCCGTTGCCGCTCCTGGGTGCGTTGCAGGCGCTGGCTCTGGCTCAGCGCATAGGTCTCCGAACCCTTGGTGGCCGAGGGAATCAGCAGCTGTTGGCCGATGCGGATGAGATCGCTGTTCAGCTTGTTAACCTGCTGGATGACGGAAGGTGTTGTCGAAAACTTTCGGGCGATGGTGTTCAGGCTATCGCCTTTCTGCACCCGGTAATTCTGCCAGGACACCCGCTGCTCGGTCGGGAAATCGGCAAGCGCTGTACGGAAGCCCTCGGCTTTCTCGACCGGAACCAGCAGCCGGTGAGGGCCATCCGGATTGGTGGCCCAGCGGTTATAGGAGGGGTTGAGCAAATAGATTTCATTGATTTCGACGCCAGCAAGTTCTGCGGCCTGAGCGATATCCAGTTGCGAGCCAGTATCAACCACCTCGAAAAACGGTTCGTTCTTCAGGGCAGGCAACTCGATGCCATAGGCTTCTGGGTCGTCAAAGATCTTGGCCAGCGCAATCAGCTTGGGTACGTAGTGCCGGGTCTCGGTGGGCAGGCTCAGCGACCAGTAGTCTGTGGACTTACCGGCGTTGCGGTTACGGCGAATGGAGCTGGATACTGTGCCGCCACCCGCGTTGTAGGCAGCCAGGGCCAGGGTGTAATCGCCGTCAAAGCGGTTGGCCAGGCGGTCAAGGTACGTCAGGGCTGCGTCGGTTGCCGCAATGACATCCCGGCGGTCATCGTGCCACCAGCTTTGAGTCAACCCGAAATACTTGCCGGTCGACGGGATGAACTGCCACAAACCCGCAGCCCGCCCGTGTGAATAGGCGAAGGGGTCAAAGGCACTTTCAACAATGGGCAGCAGTGCGAGTTCGTTGGGTAGACCACGTTTTTCGGTTTCTTCCAGGATGTGGTAGAGGTATCGGGAGCCACGTTCAACCACCCGGTCAATGTAGCGGGGGTGGCGGGCATACCAGTCCAGCTGTGCCTGAACCCGGGCGTTGTCAACGGAGTGGTCCATCTGGAATCCGGCCCGAAGCCGGTCCCATAAATCGGATTCCGAAGTGGCAACGTCCTGGCTGCTACGGGGGTTATCCAGTTTCTCCCGCGCTTCCCTGGCTTGCTTGCGCAGTTCGGGGGCGATGGCGTCGTCCAGCGGTGCGTCGCTGGCCTGATCACCGTTTCCGGATGCAACCGATTTCTTAAGGCCCTCGTCGCCCTGCGCAACAACGACTTCGTCAGAATCCAGGGGGTTGTTGCTGTCTGCGGTGTTGTTGTCTTCGCCAAACCAGGCTGACGGAGTGTGCCAGTTTTCAAGAACCTGACTGGTGCTGCAACCTGAGAGGAGGGTGCTGGCAATCAGCACATAAGACAATCGTTTCACCGACATAAACACAGCTTCCGGGTATTGGCCGGGTATGGACAGAAACCCGGCACATTAATGAGTTACGGTAACAAACAGGCTTGGATTCTATGGGAGCCCTTTTCCGGGGGTCAATACGGCTGATGTTACGGCTGTGAGAAGAAATGTTAAGAACTCAAGCATTAACAGCTCAGAAATGGTCCTTGCCGTGTCGAATGGCCGCGAACACCGCATCCGCTGAATCGCATGGCAAACCCTGCCTTGCAGCATATTGCCGGGCACTTTCGATCACTTCCGGCTGGTCCCAGCGCATAAACGGGTTCAGGGTTTTTTCTGCGCCAATACTGGAGGGTACGGTCGGCTCACCACGGTTCCTCCTGGCCTGACAGTCCTGCTCAAACTGCTCGAGGGCTTTGTCGTCTGGCAACCAGCTGCGGGCAAACCTGAGATTGGCCAGGGTGTATTCGTGTGCACAGTAAACCCCGGTCTGATCGGGCAGGGCGCGCAACGACTCGAGAGACTGTCGCATCTGCTCGGGTTTGCCCTCGAACAGCCTCCCGCAGCCGCAAACGAAGAGCGTGTCGCCGCAGAACAGCACAGGGCGATCATTAATCTCAGTTTCCGAGTAGTAGGCAACATGGTCGAGAGTGTGGCCCGGTACCGCCATGACCTCGAAGGTCAGGCCTTGCCAGACCACTTCGTCACCGGGATGGATCGGGTTGGTGGTGCCCTTGAAGGGGGAATCCTCCGGGCCCGTTATGCGAACATCCGGAAAGGTCTTTGCCAGGCTGGCGATGCCGCCGGTGTGGTCGGGGTGGTGGTGGGTGACCAGTATGGTATCCAGAACCAGCTGCTGACTTTCCAGGTAGTCTTCCACCGGCTGGGCCTGCCCAGGGTCTACCACCAGCGCTTTGCCGGATGACCGGTCGCAGAGGCACCAGATATAGTTGTCGGAAAACGCAGGAATGGCCTGGATATCGAACATGCATGACCCCATGTGCTCTTTGGATGTGGCTGTTATGATAGTCCAACGCCGTTTCTATCCCAAGGGTCGTTCGTGAGCCGGGAACAAAAGGCGGTGCAGGGGAATCCGGTTAATGCAGAGATTCAGATTGGGCGCCTCAGGGGCGGTGGACTACTCACAAAGGCATGAGAGTTTCGAGCGCTGGTTCCAGACTCCGCTTGGCAGATCGTTGCTGGCCAGCCAGCGCCGGGTACTTGATCATGCATTCGAAGGCCTGGCCGGGGCCCGGCAACTGCAGGTGGGGCTAAGCCACAGGCTGCCGCTTGCCAGCGGCGCCGATTTCGTCCAGAAAATCATCACCACGCCTGGCTGGCACCCGCAGATGCCGGATGGTGTAGCAGTGTGTGATGCTGACGAACTGCCGTTTCCAGGGGACTCCATGGATCTGGTGATACTGCACCACACAGCGGATTTCTCCCCGGATCCCCACGAGGTATTACGGGAATCGGCCCGGGTGTTGAGGGGCGAGGGGCGTATTGCGCTGATTGGATTCAATCCACTGAGCCTTTGGGGTGTCAGGCGTCTGCTTTCAAGACATCATCAAGGGCCCTGGGGAGGGCGCTTCCTGATGCGTTCACGGATGGAGGATTGGCTCCAGCTGCTCGGCTTTGAGCTTGAGACTTCCTGCACCCATTTTTGCACCCTGCCGGTTCAGAGAAAGGAAGGCTACACCACCAGGAATCACCGTACCCTGAATGAGAACGGTCATTTCCTGCCGGTCGGCGCGTATTACTGTATCCTTGCCCGCAAGCGTGTGTACGCCCCCATCCGCAGGCGGGCGCCCTGGCGCAAGAGCAAAGTGATCTCAATGCCCGGCACGGTGGGTGCCTCGCGGGGGTGTTCAAGCCAGAGCGCTGGCGCGACAGAGAATCAATGAATAATTGGGAGAGTAAATGGTTGGCAAGGTGGTGATGTACACCGATGGTGCCTGTAAAGGCAATCCTGGTCCCGGTGGGTGGGGTGTGGTTTTGCGATACGGAGATGCCTGCAAGACCCTGCATGGTGGTGAGCGCCAGACCACGAACAACCGTATGGAGCTTATGGCCGCTATTCGCGGTTTGAGGGCCCTGAACCGTGCATGTGAGGTTGAGCTGTATACAGACTCCCAGTATGTCCGCAAGGGCATCACGGAATGGATGGCGGGCTGGAAGCGAAACGGCTGGAAGAATTCGGCGAAGAAGCCAGTCAAGAACGCCGACTTATGGCAAGAGTTGGACACCGAAACGGCACGACATAAGGTGAACTGGCACTGGGTCAAGGGCCATTCCGGTAACCCGGACAACGAGCTTGCGGATGAACTGGCCAACCGTGGCGTTGACGAACTGACCAGCGCCTGACGCGGCCTGTGGCGTGGGCGACGACGGAAACAGAGAGCACAGAGACATGAGACAGATCGTACTGGATACCGAAACCACGGGTATCGACCCGAACGACGGCCACCGCATTATCGAGATTGGCTGCGTTGAAGTCATTGAGCGTGAGCTGACGGGCCGTAATTACCACGTCTACATCAATCCAGAACGGGAGGTTGAGGCCGAAGCTATCACCGTTCACGGCATCACCAATGAGTTTCTGACCGACAAACCCAGGTTCGCCGAAATTGCCGACGAATTTTTCGAGTTTATCAAGGGTGCGGAGCTGGTTATACATAACGCGGCTTTTGACGTCGGCTTCATGGACGCCGAGTTCGCGCGCCTCAAGCCGGTCCGGAAAACCGCTGACCACTGCGGCATCGTCGACTCGCTCGCCATCGCCCGGGCCAAGCATCCGGGTCAGAAGAACAACCTGGATGCCCTGTGCAAACGCTACGGAGTAGATAACAGTAACCGGGAACTGCACGGCGCGTTGCTGGATGCGGAGATTCTGGCTGACGTTTATTTGTTGATGACCGGCGGGCAAACAGCGTTATCCCTGGATGCCGGGGCTGGCGATGATGGAACTGCCGGTGGCATCCGCCGCCTGACTGGCAACCGACCGGCTTTGGCTGTGATCCGTGCTGATGACGCCGAGGCCTCGGCCCATGAAGAATTTCTGGCGATGATGGAGAAGCAGGCCGGCCACACCGTCTGGAGCAAATTACAGCAATCGGAATGAGAACCACGTCAGGGTGTACCATTTGTTACATTCCGCCTTTCTTGAGGTACTTGAGTTTTATGTTATAAGTAATGATAAGTTCGCCAGTTTTCTGCGAGCTGAATGTTGGCCGGCAGGGTGCATGGCCCATAACAAACGCCGGCCCCATGTCCCCGGCATTAGTTCACGAACAGGATGCGGTAGTCTCCGCAAAGTAACAGGAAGCGTTTATGGTTCAATCGTCTCTGGCGACGAAATCGCAGTCGTTTGATTTGGTCAAAAGCGAAATCGAACAGACCATCAAACAGGCAGAATCCAGCCTTGAGCGCTTTCAGGAAAATCGTGAGAGTGGGGAAGACCTGCAGAACTGTGTTGATTATCTCAATCAGTTGCGGGGCATCTTCATTCTGGTGGAATTGCGTGGTGGAACCCTGCTGTGTCAGGAGGCAGTGAACCTGGCCAACGACGTGCCCGTTGGCGCCAATGACGACAAGAACATTCTGCTGACGACCCTCAACAGCGCCCTGTTTATCTTGCGTCGCTACGTTGAATATTACCACCAGCAACGGGAGGACCATCCGGAATTGCTGCTGCCGGTGATCAATGATCTACGCGAGGCGCGGCGCGAGAAACCCTATCCCGAATCCTGTTTCTTTGATGTGGATGTGAAAGAGCGTCCGGATTTCTGCTCCGGGCTCTCGCTTCAGCCGCTTGAAGGCGGCGATGCCGAATACGAAATTCTCGCCAGGCGTATGCGCCTGACCCTCCAGGTCGCTCTGCTTGGCATTCTTCGTGAGCGTAATGAGGTGGTCAGCAAAAAGCTGGTGGCCAGGGCTTCCCGTGGCTTTGCCAGACTTTGCCAGGGCGCGCCAATGGGCCAGATGTGGTGCTTGCTGTCTGTGGTTGCAGACACCATGCTGGACCGGGCCATGGGCTTCAATAAAGCCCGAAAACGTCTGCTTATGCGAATAGAGAAGTATGCCCGCCAAGTGGTGTACGTTGGCAAAGTGGCCACCACCAAAGATGCCCCTGACTCGGTCATCAAAGACCTTGTCTACCTTTTGTACCGCAGCGGGTCCGCTAATCCCGAGGTGGCGAGCGTTCTTTCCGCCTACCGGCTGGCGCCCTCTGAGTTTCCCGATGCTATCCTTGAAGCCCACTCGCGCCGGCTGTACGGCCCGGGTTCGGATGTACTGAAATCCTTGTCGGAAGCGCTGCAGGAAGAGCTCAATCAACTGAAGGATAAGCTGGACATCATCGAACGGGGTATCGAGCCAGACCTGGCCGAGCTGGCGTCCATCGCTGACGCCCTCGAGCGCCTGGCGAACACCCTGGTGATGCTCGATCTCAATCGCCTGGCCGGTATTGCCCGTGAGGAAGCGACGAAACTCCGTCAGTGGGAGGAGGAGAAGCGCCTGCCGGCAGAGGACGAACTCTATCGCCTGGCCGATTCGGTGCTGGGGGTGGAGGATGCCGTCATGCAGATCGTCATTCGAGGTATTACCTCGGAGACCGATGCGTTGGCAGGCAGTGAACGCAAGCGGGACGAGTCCGTCTACCTGCAGGAAGCCATCTGGGTGGTTGCAGACGAGGCGCGTAGCGCCCTGACCCTGGCCAAGCGTGCTATTACCGCGTTTATCGAATCCGACTACGACAAGTTGCACCTGGCCAACCTGCCGGGCACCCTGCGCAGTATCTGGGGTGGTTTGCAGATGGTGAACGACCCCCAGGCTGCCAGTGTCATTGCGCGGGTAGCGGCATCCATTCAGGAGCAGCTACTGGATGCGAGGGAAGCGCCGGCACCTCAGGTGCTTGAAGCGCTGGCGGACGCGCTTACGTCGCTGGAGTACTACATTGAAAGCATTGGCCGCCGCGAAGAGAGCAACAGCGACCTGCTGAAACTGGCGGAATCGTCGTTGGGCGACGTCGGGCTGTAATAACGGCTTCGGTGTCGTTGAAGCGACCAAAAAAAACCTGCGACTTGCGCAGGTTTTTTTATGGCCTGTTAAGCGGGGCTTAGCCCATCTTGAACAGTTCACCCAGCTTGGTTGCCAGCATCATGTCGCCTTCGGCGCGCAGCTGACCAGCCATGAATGCCTGCATGCCGTCGGTTTCGCCGGAAACGATACCCTGCAGGGTGTCGGAGTTCATGATCAGGGTAACGGAAGGATCGTCGTTCGCGCCTTCGTGCAGCTTGCAAGTGCCGTCGTTGATCACCAGGTGGTAGGTTTTGTCATCTTCGATGTCGAACTGGAACACCAGATCCAGGCCTTGTGCCGCGTCTGCGTTGAAATTCTGTTCGAGTTTTTCAAATACCTGAGCTACAGACATTGTTTTACCCTTTTGAGTGGTTGTCTTGTCATGGTGACGGCTTGGAATCCCTGGCCTCAGAAGCCTGTTTGATAGCCCGGGTAGCGCCGACCTCGCCATCCGACTTTATGGTTAGAACACGGTTGTGTCAAGCTTGATCGAACGCTTGTTTTAATTTTCTTTTGGACTTATCACGCCCCCTGTGAGGGGGTACACTCATGGCTTTGCAACGACGTCTGGAGACTGCATTTTGGAATTTCTGACCGAATACGGACTTTTCCTCGCTAAAGTGGTGACCTTCGTGGTGGCCGCCATCATTCTGGCCTCGGTGATTTTCTCCGCCACCCAGCGGGACCGGAGTGATCATGAAGGAGAGGGCGAGCTCAAAATTCGCAAACTGAACGACCAGTACCGGAAACTGAAAGAATCCATCCAGTCCCGGTTGATGTCAGACGCCGAACACAAGGCCTGGCAGAAACAAAAGAAGAAAGAAGAGAAAGCCGAGAAAAAATCGGCCAAACAGGATAAAACCGCTGAGGAAGAAAAGGCCTCCAAACCACGCATCTATGTCATCGACTTCGATGGCGACATCAAAGCCAGCGATACCGACACGCTCAGGCGGTCGGTCTCTGCGGTGCTCAGTGTCGCCAACCCGGAGACAGACGAGGTGGTGGTTCGCCTGGAAAGCGGTGGCGGCCTCGTGCACGCCTATGGTCTGGCAGCCGCACAGCTAGACCGGATTCGCAGTAAAGGGGTTCCCCTGACGGCCTGCGTAGACAAGGTGGCGGCCAGCGGTGGTTACATGATGGCTTGCGTTGCCGACAAGATCATTGCGTCGCCCTTTGCAGTTCTGGGTTCGATTGGTGTGGTTGCCCAGCTGCCGAACTTCCATCGTTTTCTGCAGAAGAACGATGTGGATTTTGAAGTGCTGACCGCCGGTGAGCACAAGCGCACACTGACCGTGTTTGGAGAGAACACCGAAAAGGGCCGGCAGAAATTTCTCGCGGACCTTGAAGATACCCACGGCCTGTTCAAGGAATACGTCAGCGAGCGGCGCCCTGCGCTGGATATCCAGGCGGTGGCCAATGGCGACATCTGGTTTGGCAAGCGTGCCCTTGAGGTCAAGCTCATTGACGATATCAAGACGTCGGACGAATACCTGATCGAGGCCTGCGATCGGGGTGAGGTGGTCTCGGTGTCATTCCAGCGTAAGAGAACCCTGCCGGAACGGCTTGGCCTGGCCACCAGTGCGGCGCTTGAGCATACCGTTTGGCGGGTGCTCAGTGCTTTCCGTAATCAGAAAATTCAGTAAGTCAGGGTCGGGCGCAGAGAGTTTAACGCTCTGCGCCCACCCGTGATCGCTCAGGAAGCCCTGCGACGGAACAGGGGCTGGTCGGTATCGGTGGCAGCCTGGTAGGCCTGGCTGAAGAAGTTCAGGCAGCGAGCTGCCTTGCTGATGTCCTTGTCGGCCCGCAGCACGTAGGAATCGAAGCCGCACCGTTTCATGAACTGCAACTGGTCCAGCAGTACATCACCGATGGCTCTCAGCTCTCCCTGGTAGCCAAACCTTTCCCGCAGCAGGCGGGCGATACTGTAACCCCGGCCATCCACAAAGCGTGGAAAGTTCACCGCAATCAACGGTAATTCCTTAACCTTTTCCCCGAGCATTTCGGGCTCGTCATGGCTGTCGAACCAGACTCCGATATCATCCCGCCCTACGTAGTGCTCGTAGCCTGCAAGCCACAGATCCGCGGGAATCAGCGCAGGCTGGCCTGCGGCTACATTGAGGGATTCACCCTCGGCAGGGCGCTCTACGACCACCCAGCTGTCGTTACGGATGCTGCCGTCAGCAGCGATTACATCAGGCATAGACCCGCTCCTTGAATGGTTCAATACCAACACGGCGATAGGTATCCAGGAAGGTTTCTTCCTCGCTCCGTTTGTCGACATATACATCAATGATCTTGGCAATCACTTCGGGCATCTGGTCCCTTGCAAACGAGGGCCCCAGAATCTTGCCAATGGCGGCGTCATGATGGGAGTCGCCACCGAGACTGATCTGGTAGAACTCTTCGCCTTTCTTGTCAACGCCCAGCACGCCAATGTTACCAACGTGGTGGTGGCCACAGGCATTCATGCAGCCGGAGATGTTGAGGTCGATGGGGCCGAGGTCGTACAGGTAATCCAGATCATCAAAGCGACGCTGGATAGCCTCAGCAACGGGAATCGATTTGGCGTTGGCCAGGGCGCAGAAATCGCCGCCCGGGCAGCAGATGACGTCGGTCAGGGTGTTCAGGTTGGCAGTGGCAAAGCCCAAGGGAACGAGGCGCTGCCAGAGCTCGAACAGCTGGTCCTGGCGAACATCGGCCAGAACCACATTCTGCTCGTGTGTCGCGCGGGCCTCACCAAAGCTGAACTGGTCCGCCAGGTCGGCAATCTGCTCAAGCTGATAATCGGTCACGTCACCCGGCGGGGTCCCGGTTTTTTTCAGGGTCAGGGTGACACTGGCATAGCCGGGCTTCTTGTGCTCGCTGACGTTGTGAGTCAGCCACTTGTCGAATTCGCGGTTCTCAAATCGTTGCTCACTCAGCAGGGCAGTGGCGTTCTCCAGTGTCTCGTAGTCAGGCTCGGTGAAATAGCCCTGGAATTTGCGGATCGCTTCCGGGGTCAGCCGAGTCGGGGAGTCTTTGATGTGTGCCCATTCAGCTTCGACTTTCTCGGCGAAACCTTCCGGGGTCAGTGCCTTCACCAGAATCTTGATGCGTGCCTTGAACTTGTTGTCGCGCCGGCCGTAACGGTTATAGACCCGCAGGACCGCCTCCAGGTAAGTCAGAAGGTCGAGTTCCGGCAGGAATTCCCGAATGACTGGCCCCACCATGGGCGTGCGGCCCAGGCCGCCACCTACGTGTACGCGGAAGCCCAGCTCACCCTGATCATTCCGGACCAGTTGCAGGCCGATATCGTGTACCTGAATGGCCGCCCGGTCCGTCTTTTCGGAGGCATTAACCGCCACCTTGAATTTGCGAGGAAGGAAAGCGAATTCCGGGTGGAAGGTAGACCACTGCCGGATAATCTCGCAGTAAGGGCGAGGGTCGGCGATTTCATCGGCCTGAACACCGGAGAACTGGTCTGTGGTGGTGTTACGGATGCAGTTACCGCTGGTCTGGTTGGCATGCATTTCCACTTCGGCCAGTTCGGCCAGGATATCCGGAACGTCTTCCAGGTTTGGCCAGTTCAGCTGGATGTTGGTACGGGTTGTAAAATGCGCATAACCCTTGTCGTAATCACGGGTGATGCGGGCCAGGCGGCGGATCTGGTCTGAACGGAGCATGCCATAGGGCACACAGATACGCAGCATGGGTGCAAGACGCTGAACGTAGAGACCGTTCTGCAGACGAAGTGGAAGAAACTCTTCTTCCGCCAGCTCGCCCGCCAGGGCCCGCTCGGTTTGGTCCCGAAACTGTGCGACACGTTCCGCGGCAATTTGCCGGTCGTGCTCATCATAAACGTACATAGGGTAACGTCCTGCCTGGTAACTTCTGAAATGCGGTTGTTGAATGGCGCCAAAATGACATTGGGCCTTATTCCTGAAGCGGAGGATATCACTGGGTTTTTATTCTTAAAATGATTATTTCAAAATATCATTATCGATTCAGGTGATAAGCAGGAAAATCAGCAGCGGCGGGCAGGACTGGACGAATATCAATTTCCTGCTTTAATAAAAGCCGGGTACTGAAACAACAACAAGACTGGATAACCGAGGAGTAAGCTATGAAAAAGACAGCGGATTCAGATAGCCAGGCCGATGCCGTTGCAGCAGTGTTACTGGTGTTGCTGGCTGTTGCCTTTGCGGTAGTGTGGGTTGCCGGCCAGTAGCGCTACTGGCCTGCCAGCACCACCTTTACCACCAGTATTAGCCCGCCCACAAACGCAGCGCCAAACAGCAGCCCGGCAATGATGTAGGGCACCGGGCTTTGGCTGGCAAAATCCTCTTGTCGGCGCTTTTCAGACTGCACCCCCAAAGCGCCGGCGAGGATACTTTGCATGATTTTCAGAACGCCCGGCGAACCGGGCTTTTTCTTGCTGCTATTATTGTTGTTGTCAGCCATATCGTTCATTGAGTCACCCTGATTTATTCGGCCGGATCGTAGGCCAGGCTGGGCATCAGCCAGCGCTCAGCTTCTGCTTTGGACAGCCCTTTTCGTTCAGCATAGTCTTCAACCTGGTCCACGCCAATTTTGCCGACGGCAAAGTATTTGGATTCCGGGTGGGCAAAGTACCAGCCAGAGACCGCTGCCGTTGGGTACATGGCAAAGTGTTCGGTCAGCTGGAGGCTGGTGTTGGCTGTTGCATCCAGCAGTTTGAACAGGGTGGCTTTCTCTGTATGGTCAGGGCAGGCAGGATAGCCGGGGGCCGGGCGGATGCCCTGGTACCGTTCCTTGATCAGGTCATCGTTGGCCAGCTGTTCATCGGTTGCATAGCCCCAGAATTCTTTGCGAACCCGTTCGTGCATGCGCTCGGCGAAGGCTTCTGCAAGCCGGTCTGCCAGGGCCTGGACCATAATGGCGCTGTAATCGTCGTGGGCATCCTTGAACTCTTTGGTCAGTTCGTCCACCCCAATACCGGTGGTTACGGCAAAGCCGCCGACATAGTCACCCACGTGGGAGTCTTCAGGGGCCACAAAATCAGACAGGGCCATCATGGGTTTGCCGGGCGCTTTTTCGTCTTGCTGGCGAAGGTGGTGCAGGGTGGTCAGCTCCTCGGTGCGGGACTCGTCTGTGTAAACGACAATGTCGTCTCCGCGACGGTTGGCCGGCCAGAAGCCAATCACGCCTCTGGCGGTGATGCGTTTATCTACGATCATCTTCTTGAGCAGTTTTTGGGCGTCGTCGAACAGGGTGCGTGCAGCTTCGCCCCGCTTCGGATCGTCGAAGATTGCCGGGTATTTGCCGGCAATGTCCCAGGAAATGAAAAACGGCGTCCAATCGATGTAGTCCACCAGTTCGTTCAGGTCGTAATCGTTGAACGCCCGCACCCCGGTGAAGGCCGGTTTCGGTGGCTGGTAAGTCTCGAAATCGAGTTCCGGTGCCCGTGCCCGTGCTTCTGACATTGACACCAGCTTTGTACGGTCGCCACGGTTCTTGCGGCGCTCACGGATCTCGTCGTACTCGGTACGGGCGGCTTCCACGAGCGTGGGCTTTGCGGTCTTGCTCAGAAGCTGAGAGGCCACGTTTACGCACCGGGACGCATCGGATACGTACAGGGCAATGTCGTTCTTGTACTGGGGCTCGATCTTCACCGCAGTGTGGGCTTTGGAGGTGGTGGCACCGCCAATCATCAGCGGGATATTGAAATCCAGCCTCTGCATTTCCCGGGCAACATGGACCATTTCATCCAGCGAGGGTGTGATCAGGCCGCTCAGACCAATAATGTCGACATTCTCTTTTTTCGCAACGTCCAGAATCTTCTCGCAGGGCACCATCACGCCTAGGTCGATGACTTCGTAGTTATTGCACTGCAGGACCACGCCCACGATGTTCTTGCCAATGTCGTGTACGTCGCCCTTCACGGTGGCCATCAGAATCTTGCCCTTGGCCTGCTGGTCTTCTGTTTTCTCAGCCTCGATGAACGGGATCAAGTGGGCGACGGCCTGCTTCATTACCCGGGCGCTCTTGACCACCTGGGGCAGGAACATCTTGCCATCACCGAACAGGTCGCCGACCACATTCATACCCGCCATCAGCGGGCCTTCGATCACTTCGATGGGGTGGCTGGCGTTCTGCCGGCAGGCTTCTGTGTCGTCAATAATGTAACTGGTGATGCCTTTCACCAGGGCATGCTCAAGACGCTTCTCGACGGGCCATTCACGCCAGGCAAGGTCTTCTTCTTTGGTCTGGCCGCCTTTGCCTTTGAACTTTTCGGCCGCCTCAAGCAAGCGATCTGTTGAGTCATCGCGGCGGTTCAGGACGACGTCTTCCACCAATTCCTTCAGGTCTGGCTCGATCTCGTCATAGATCACCAACTGGCCCGGGTTCACTATGCCCATGTTCATGCCGGCCTTGACCGCGTGATACAGGAAAACGGAGTGAATGGCCTCACGCACCGCATCGTTACCGCGGAAAGAAAACGAGACGTTACTCACGCCACCGGAGATGGACGCGTGGGGCAGGTTTTCCCTGATCCAGCGGGTGGCATTGATGAAGTCCACCGCATAGTTGTTGTGCTCTTCGATGCCGGTGGCGATGGCGAAGATGTTCGGATCAAAAATAATGTCGGCCGGGTTAAAGCCGATACTGGTCAGCACGTCGTAAGAGCGTTTGCAGATCTCGGTTTTACGCTCGAAGGTGTCGGCCTGGCCGTCTTCGTCAAAGGCCATGACGACAACGGCCGCACCGTAGCGCATGCAGTCTTTTGCCCGCTTGATGAACTCTTCCTCGCCTTCCTTGAGGCTGATGGAGTTCACCACCGCCTTGCCCTGAATGCATCGAAGACCGGCCTCGATCACTTCCCACTTGGAAGAATCGATCATGATCGGCACGCGGGAAATGTCAGGTTCGGATGCCACCAGTTTCAGGAAGGTCTCCATAACCTCCCTTGAATCCAGCATGCCCTCGTCCATGTTGATATCGATGATCTGGGCGCCGTTTTCCACCTGGTCCCGGGCCACGCTCAGCGCTTCCTCGTACTGTTCTTCCTTGATCAGTCTCAAAAATCGCTTGGAGCCGGTCACATTGGTGCGTTCGCCCACGTTAATGAACAGCGTGTTTTCGTCACCGGTAAAGGGTTCGAGGCCTGACAGGCGCAGTGCCTTGGGGCGATCGGGAATCTTCCGGGGTGGATACTTGGATACCGCCTTGGCAATGGCTTCAATGTGATCCGGGCGTGAACCGCAACAACCCCCGATGATGTTCAGGAACCCGTCCTTGGCGAAGCCCTCAATGATATCGGCCATTTCTTCGGGGGTCTGGTCGTATTCGCCAAATTCGTTGGGCAGCCCGGCGTTGGGGTGGGCTGACACATAGGTTTCTGCCTTGTTGGCCAGCTCTTCCACATAAGGGCGCAACGCGTCCGCACCCAGGGCGCAGTTAAGACCCACTGAGATGGGTTTCGCATGGGCGATGGAGTTGTAGAAGGCCTCGGTGGTCTGGCCCGACAGTGTTCGACCAGACGCGTCGGTAATGGTGCCGGAGATCATGATCGGCAGTTCAAAACCGTTGTCCTCAAAGAACTGCTGGGTCGCGTAAATGGCGGCCTTGGCGTTCAGGGTGTCGAAAATGGTTTCAATCAGGATCAGATCGGAGCCGCCTTCCACCAGCCCGGAGACCGCTTCATAGTAATTATCCACCAGGGTCTGGAAATCCACATTCCGGTAACCCGGGTTATTGACGTCTGGTGAGATGGAGGCGGTGCGCGATGTAGGGCCCACGGCGCCGGCAACAAACCGTGGTTTGTCCGGATTGCGGGCGGTGAACTCATCAGCGATTTCCCGAGCGATCCTGGCCGCTTCCACGTTCAATTCACGGGCCAGATCTTCCATGCCGTAGTCCGCCTGGGAAAGGCGGGTGGAATTGAAAGTGTTGGTTTCGATGATGTCTGCGCCGGCATCCAGGTAGTCTGCGTGGATATTGCGGAGCAGGGCCGGCTGGGTCAGGTTGAGGAGATCGTTGTTGCCCTGAACGTCCCGGTCGAAATCCTTGAATCGGTCGCCCCGGAATGCGGCTTCGTCCAGCTTCTGGTTCTGGATCATGGTGCCCATGCCACCATCGAGGATGATGATGCGTTCCTTGAGGGCCTTATGAAGCTGTTCCAGGCGGGTAGTACGATCGGTCATAGGGAATTCTTCCGGGGTCATTAATAACGTCGTGTTTGTTCGGACGGCGCGGGATCATAGCAAAATTGTACGTATACGTCTTAATACAGATGATCATTATCGAGCACTGACCACAAAGTTCCTGGCGGGAGGTTATACGTGCAATTCATTATCCTGTTAAAGCCCGACTATTTTACTTGGTCTTTTAAGTTCCTGCGAACTCTCCTAAAATAGAGACTACATTTGAAAACAGGTAGGAAGCATGGCTTTGGTAACTGTCACTGATTCCGCAAGGGATTATCTTGCGCAACTGATTGAAAAGCAGGATGTCGAGGGCATGGGCGTTCGTATTTTCGTCACCCAGCCGGGTACCCGCAATGCCGAGACCTGTCTGGCCTATTGCCCGCCAAACGAAGTCGTCCCTACAGACGAGCAGGTTGATCTGCAGAAATTCACCCTGTTCCTGGACCATAACTCGGTACCGTTTCTGGAAGATGCCTACGTGGACTACTCCAAAGACCAGATGGGCGGCCAGTTGACCATCAAGGCGCCGAACGCCAAAGTGCCCCAGGTGTCTGATGACGCCCCCCTTCCTGAGCGGGTGAACTACGTGCTGGCGTCTGAGATCAACCCCAATCTGGCGGCCCACGGCGGTGATGTATCGCTGGTCGAGATCGTTGAGGAGTCGGTGGCAGTGCTGCGTTTCGGTGGCGGTTGCCAGGGCTGTTCCGCCGTCAGCCTGACCCTCAAGCAAGGTGTTGAGAAAACCCTCAAGGAGCGGGTTCCGGAGATCACTGCGGTTCGTGATGTGACCGACCACTCGAACACTGAAAACGCCTACTATCAGTAATTTCTGCATTACCTCTGCCAGGCCGTCGTTCACCGCGGCGGCTGCCGCAGATGCCTGTCTTTCGTGGCTACACGGCCAATGTCCTGATATCTGCAATACTCCATTATCCTGTTGATTAACAGAACCGTGCACGGTTGCTGTACCGTGCCATAAAAAACAGTGATATCAGCGGCGCCATTGCCGCCAGACTTGAAACCGGGGTAACACTTGCTCGACCTTGCTCTCTTATCCGTACCTGTGATGGCTGCTGTCGTCGGCTGGTTTACGAACTGGCTTGCGATACAGATGTCATTTCACCCGGTGCGTTTCATCGGCATTGGCGTTATTGGTTGGCAGGGTGTTATCCCCCGTAAAGCCGAGAAGATGGCGCACATCTGTATCGACCGGACGCTGCAGCAGTTTGGTGATCTGAATACCGTCTATCAAAAGCTGGAGCCCCAGCGCATTGTTCAACAGGTGGTGGCACAGGTTTCACCACGGATGGATGAATACATCGACGAAGTCATGTACGAAGTGCAGCCGGTGTTGTGGGATAACCTGCCGCTGTTTGTTCGCGCCAGGATCTACCAATGGGCCAGGCAGCAGCTGCCGGACAGGATTGAAGAGCTGGTTGAGGATTTCGGTGACGACCTGAATGAGCTGGTGGATCTGAAAGCACTGCTCAGCCGCGAATTGCAAAATCATCCTGACCTGATGAATCGCATTTTCCGGGAAGCCGGTTCCGTTGAATTGCAATCGGTCATTAACCGTGGTGCCATCATTGGCGGTTTGCTGGGTGCCATCCTGGCGCCGCTGTGGCTGGCCTATCCGGAGCCATGGCTGCTGCCGGTCGGTGGTTTTGCCATTGGCTTTATCACCAACTGGATCGCCATTAATCTGATTTTTGCACCGCTTCGCCCTCGCCGGGTTCTGTTTTGGCGGATTCAGGGGTTGTTTCTGCGCCGTCAGGAGCAGATCAGTGATACCTGGGCACGTCTGGTGGCCGAGGAACTGATCACCGTTGAGAAGGTGGCGGACGCCATGATCAATGGCCAGCACGGAGCACGAACCCGAGCGATCATCCAGAAGCATCTGCGCCCAATGCTCGATAACTCCATGGTTATGAAGCTGGCGGCACAGGTGACGGTTGGTATGACTGGCTACACTGATCTCAAGCGAGTGATGAACCAGAAGGCGGTGATCGCCACCCGGGATGTGTTCAACGATCCCGCTTTTAACAAGGAGCGGGCACCCATTGTGGCCGGTGTGCTGGCGGGCCAGATGAAATCGCTCCGTCCGGAGGAGTTCCAGGACATATTGCGGCCGGCGTTCAGAGAAGAAGAGCTCCAGCTGATGTTTGTTGGGGGCTTGTTCGGCGCAGTGGCCGGCCTGATTCAGTTTATCGCGATGAACCAGCTGCCGATGCCGCCACTGGGTGGCTAACAAGGGAGACAGGTAATGTCTGTGTGGGTTTTGATGATTGTTCAGGTGCTGTTGACCGCTGGTACGGTGGCGGCTGTTCTGTTTGCGTTCTGGTACCTCGTGGTTCGGCCCTGGCTGGCTGAACGCATGCGGGAGTTGGTGGAAGCCGCTGACCAGATCGAGCCCAAGGTGGCCAAGGGCGTCAACAAAGGCGTCGCCGATGCCGTCCGGCAGCTCCCGCAAAATGCATGGGAAGGCGCGACCAAGGAGTCGACCAAGCAATTCCTGAAGTTTGGCTCCAATCTGTTCGAGAACGGGCTCAGCAGCTTTCTGGGCTCGACTGCCGAAATGCAGAAATCCCAATCCAGCAATGGTAGCCGGCCACCCGGGCAGGGCGATCGCTGATCAAAGGCAGTTGGTTGGCCTGGGTAGCCCGGCAATCCGGCAGGCGGTTTTGGCGGGTGTGCCTGGGAACAACTGCATCAGGTAGATACTGTTGCCCTTGTCGTCCCCGAACGCTTCTTTCACTGCCTTCACAAATAACCGGTTTGACGGCGGAGACATTTCATGTTGTTTGTAGAATTCCCTCAGGAAATCTATGATCTCCCAGTGATTTTCATTTAGCTGTATGCTGTCCTCGGCGGCAATCTCTTGTGCTACCTCAGGGGTCCAGCTGCCAGCGTCTTCCAGAAAACCCTCGTTGTTGCGTAACGGCAAAGTCGTCATTGTATTACCAGCTCACGGTGCGTGAATGTTCGGCAGTCAGGCGCACCAGATCGCCATAGCTGATGATTTGTACATTGGGGTTGCCTGCCAGGCCTCTGGCCTCAAGGTCTGCGCCAAGGGCAACACAGTTTCGGGGCAGGCTAGTGGTGCTGTCTGTTACCGCCAGTACCGCATTTTCCGCCAGTGCCAGCGTGTCTCCTTCGTGAACGGCTGCCAGACAGGTTGCGAACCTTGGGTGACTGGGTGATTTGTTCAGGATATGAAGTGTCGCCTGAATCGTTTGTTCCTGTGTCATTCCGTCATCCTTAGCCTGCAAAAACGATCCGTTCAAAGCGATCAAGGGCGTCTCTGACCGATGGAATCAGTTCCACGCCATTCAGCCTGTCTTCCTCACCAAGCCGAAAACGTTCGCAGGCGGATTGTTCCGCGAGAATCTGTTCGACTCCGAACACCGGTGCCGCAGCAAGATTCTTTTCAACCGTTTTCTGGCCGATGCCTCCGGCATCCTGGGATTTGCGCAGCCAGTTAACACCAGCGCCGATAAAGAGCAATGCCGCTGGTTGATCGAAGGCTGCCAGGGAAAACACCATATCCAGCGCTTCGCGACCGGACCAGGAGCCATACGGAGCCTGATCAATCACAATCAAGGTGGTCATCTTAGTGGCTCCCATGAAAGTAGATCACGCGGTCAGACTTCAGGTTGCCTTCCACCCATTCCCCCAAGCCCGCTATCTGGTATGGCTGGCGAAGGTTGTTGGCGCTGAGTTCATACCTCGCCTGTTCGCCCTGGTCGACGATTCCCCGGCGCAAGGCCGAGGCAATGCAGGCGACCCCTGGCGTCTGGTTGTCAGCAAGGAAATCTGCCCACTGGCCAGGCCAGTGGGGTTCATCGGAGGGGGGCGTACTCAGGGCTGAAGCTAGGTGTACGCCCTCGCCATAAAGAAACACCCGGTCGATGTGGTGGCCGGCTGCAATCAGCTCCTGTGCGAATGCCAGTGCTGTTTGTGGTGCCTGGCTAGACCAGGGAGCGCCGGTAATAACCAGGGTGTAAGAAAGGCCAGGGGACATAACGATAGGTTGCCGGTCAGAAATGGATCGGATTTCAGTTTACCGAAAGCAAGAACCCCGGCAAAGGCCGGGGTTCCTGTTCAACGCATTGCTCTGGCGAATCAATCGTCGCCGCTGAATGCCGCCAGCAGGTGCAGCAGGCTGACAAACAGGTTGTAGATGGCCACGTACAGGCCAACGGTTGCGATCACGTAGTTACGCTCGCCGCCTTTGATGATCCGGCTGGTTTCAAACAGGATCATGATGGAGGCGAAAATGGTGAAGCCAGCGGATACCGCCAGATGCAGGGCAGAGCTCTGCATGAAGAAGGCCAGCAGCATGGCACCGATCAGCACGAACGCACCGGCCGTCAGGAAGCTGGACATAAAGCTGAAGTCTTTCTTGGTGATCAGCGCGGTGGCTGACAGGCCAACAAAGGCTACGGCTGTCAGGGTCAGTGCCTGGGCGACAATCTGAGAGGCACCCGCGGCCACGAACGCGCCGATGATCGGGCCCAGGGTGTACCCCATGAAGCCGGTCAGGGCGAAGGTGGTGACGATGCCCCAGGGGCTGTTCTTGAGCTTATAGGTCGCGAACAGCAGGCCAATATAGCCAACGATGGTGATCAGGAAGCCCGGGTGCGTGCCGTTCATGTTCAGGAACGCAGTCAGGGCCGAGAAGGCCAGGGTCATGCCCAGCAGCATGTAGGTGTTGCGCAGTACCTTCAGCGCATCTTCATCAATGCCCGCTGTTACGCCGGTGGCTTGACCGGACTGCGGGTAGGCAGCCTGGTTGTTCTGAACGCCGAAACGTCTGTCTTCCATTGTCATCTCCGTTTATTGCAACTGGATACTGAGTCCCATGATAATGTCGAATCCGCAACTTTCAATCATTTACGACAGAAAATACCCCAATGGATTCCATTAAACTGGTGTAATCTTGTTCGCGGCGTAACCAGAACCAGTGGAATTTCCAACGTTTTTTCTTCAAGGCGTTGACAGTAAGGGCAAATCCGGTATCATTCCACCCGCTGTCGCAATGGCAGCAACGGAAACGCACCTTTCGGTGTTTTTTCGGTAAGACGGTGGGCTGGCAGAGTGGCTGAATGCAGCGGTCTTGAAAACCGCCGACGGTTAATAGCCGTCCCGGGGTTCGAATCCCTGGCCCACCGCCATTTTTCTTCCAATCTTTGTCTCGTTGACCTCCCCAGACCGATATCCGCACCTGCGTAAAGTCCTTCGTATCGAACCGCCTTCCCAATCCAGTACACTGGTATTCCTCTGACCATAAGCGTTCTAACAGGTGCCGCCATGGATCAAAATCAGAATCAGAGCTCAGAGCAGGATCGAAAGCACCGGCGCTACGCCGTCTCCGCCAACCGTGGGGCGGCCAGCCATCGAGTGCGTTATGTGGAAACCGGTGGTGCCGGTGTGGATACTGAAGAGTGCACGTTTTGCCAGGCCGTTCCCGATCTAAACCATGCCGGTGGCATCAGAGCCACTCAAGTGCCCGGCCGCGGCGACACCAGCGAGTGTGCTGGTAATGGAGTTCAAACAGGCGCCGCTGATTCTGCGCAGTAGCCAGGTCAGATAATTCAAACCGGACTTGGGCGCCGGGTAGTTGTTGGGCCAAAAGCCCGCAATCCATGGCGGGAACCACGCCGGGCTTCGGGTAGCCACCAATGGTCTGGCAATCGTTCAGCAAGACGATAGGTTGACCATCACCGGGAATCTGTACGGCCCCCAGGGCGATGCCCTCGGAAATAATTCCGGGTGGCGGGGAACACAGGGGCGTTCCCTGAAGCCGAAAACCCATGCGGTCGGTTTGGTCGCCAACGATGTAACTGTTCGTTGTCAGCCGGATGATATCCGCTCGCTGAAACTGAGGGTATTGATAGCCCGGAATCAGCCGGATAACCGCTTCTGCATCAAGGTCGGGACGCTGGTGATCCGGTACTTTCCGCTCTGGCACTTGGCGCTTTGGCTGCAACGGCATCAATCGGTCTCCCGCCTGCACCGGGCCCTGGCCCTCGAGCTTTTCTCGAACAACCACCGAACGGCTCCCGAACTGCTCCGGCGAATCCAGCCCACCCGCCACGGCGAGGTAGACAAGCCGATGGTGCGTTGAATGGTCAATCGCCAGCTCGTCACCGTCATTCAGGTTCAGGGTTTGCCATTGTTCAACGGGTTGTCCGTTTATCGTTACGCAGGTTGCGGCCCCTGTGATGGCAATCTGAAGCGAGCCGCGGGCAATCCCATGGAAGCCGCCCAGCACGATCTCCAGGCAGGCCGCACTGCGAGGGTTGTCCAGCAGCTTGTTGGCCCAGGTATAACTGATCAGGTCCAGTGCGCCGCCTGCCGCCAGCCCATGGTGGCGATAACCCCGTCGACCGCTGTCTTGAATGGTGCTTTGTACGCCGGGGCGGACGACTTCCAGAAAACTCATGGGGTCAGTTCCCCGCCTGCGGCCAGAAACGCCTTCCGGCTTATGGCTTTGAATCTCACCCGGTCGCCGACCCTGAGCAGCGACAGGCTGTTTTGGTCAAACAAGGGTGTCGGGCACCGGCCAATCAATTGCCAGCCGCCCGGGGACGCCTGCGGGTATACCGCGGTCTGCCGGTTGGCAATGCCAACACTGCCAGCGGGCACGCTTTTGCGGGGGCTGGTCTTTCGGGGCGCGGCGATGGTGGGGTCCACTTGCCCCATAAAGGCAAACCCGGGAGCAAACCCAAGGGCATGGACCCGGTACTCAACGGCGCTGTGTTTGCGGATGATGTCCTCGCAATCCAGGCCGCACTCTGAGGCCAGCCATTGCAGGTCAGGCCCGGTCTCGGTGCTGTAGTAAACGGGCAGCTCAACCAATCGGCCCTTCAAATCCTGCGCACGCTGGTGGGTGCCTTCAAGGTCAAACAGAGGTCTTAGTTCAGACACGGCCTGCCGAAAATCGATCTTCAATGGATCATAGACCACCATCAACGTGGTGTATGAGGGAACACAATCGACTAACCAGGTGAAACCGGCACTGTGTATGTCGTCGGCGAGTCCGGCGATGCGGGCGGGCAGGCTCTCGTCGATGGCCTCGGCCAGGGTGATCAGGATGGTATCTTCCGAAACCGCTTCAATCATTGCCCGGATTTGCCAAGAGCCTTGCGGATGGCCTTGATCGCCTCAAGCGCGGCGTCGTTGTCGCCATGAACGCACAGGCTGTCTGCCGGAAGTTCAAGCCAGTTACCGGTGGCACTGAATACGCCACCTTTTTCAGCGAAGGACCGGGCCTGGCGCACAATGAGCTCCGGGGATTCGTGCACCGCTCCAGCCTGGCGCCTGGACACCAGTTGGCCTTCGTCGTCGTAGGCTCGGTCGGCGAAGGCTTCGAGCAGCAGGGGAACGCCGACATCGGCGGCCATTTGTTGATGCTCCCGGTATTTCCGGGTGACCGGAATCATCAGGGGCAGATCCTGCCGGAAGGTTCGGGTGGCAACCATGACTGCGTGCAACAGGGCTGGGTCTCGCATCATGTCGTTGTTCAAGGCGCCGTGGGGCTTCACGTAACTCAGGCTTAAACCTTCTTTACGACACATGCCCTCCAGGGCGCCCAACTGATACAGCAGAAGGGCTTCGATTTCTTCCGGGGTGTGGTGGATAGACCGCCGGCCAAATCCGCTGAGGTCGTGATAAGAAGGGTGAGCGCCAACCTCCACGTGGTAACGCGACGCCAGCGCGAGGGTGTTTCTGATGACCATGGGATCGGCGGCGTGAAACCCACAGGCCACATTAGCCATGTCGATCAGGGGCATGACCAGGTCGTCCTGGCCCATCTGCCAGGCGCCGTAACTCTCGCCGAGATCGCAATTCAGTTTCATAGCGTACCGGTCGTCTCAGATATCCGTCCGGCCGGGAAACGTCGCCTGTTTCCGGGCTTCTGCGCATTTCTGCCTGGCAGCCAGATTGTCCGG
The DNA here is from genome assembly GCF_040547575.1 of Marinobacter sp. MBR-99. Taxonomy (NCBI): domain Bacteria; kingdom Pseudomonadati; phylum Pseudomonadota; class Gammaproteobacteria; order Pseudomonadales; family Marinobacteraceae; genus Marinobacter; species Marinobacter sp. MBR-99. Next base: position 282,409 of record NZ_JBEPPY010000001.1, read on the forward strand.
GCTGTTGTCAGGCACGGCCCACCCTTTCAGGTTGTCTTCCACCAGTTGAACCAATGCGTCGATATGGCCGGGTGCGGCGTTCAGGCAAGGTATGTAGCCAAAACCTTCACCGCCGGCCTCCATGAAGTATTCCCGGTTCTCTTCGTTGATTTCCTCGATGGTTTCGAGGCAGTCTGAAGAGAACCCCGGGCAGAAGACATCTATGGATTTTACACCTTTTTGCGGCAGGGATTTAAGGGTGTCGTCGGTGTAAGGCTGCAACCACTCCTCCCGGCCGAAGCGAGACTGGAAGGTGGTCAGGTAGTCATCCGCGGCCAACCCAAGCCGCTCGGCCAGAAGCCGAGAGGTTTTATGGCACTCGCAGTGGTAAGGGTCGCCCTTGAGGAGGTACTTAAGCGGTACTCCATGGTAAGACAGTATGAGCTTGTCGTGCCGGCCGTGGTTAGCCCAGTGGGCCTCGATATGGCGTGCCATGGCCTCTATGTAGGGCGGGTAGTCATGATAATGGGAAACAAAGCGGAAATCCGGCAGCCAGCGGCGGCGGGTAAAGTCCGCTGAAATGGCATCAAAGGTAGACGCAGTGGTGGACGCTGAGTACTGGGGATAAAGCGGAAGAACCAGCAGCTTGCGAACGCCTTGCTGCTGCATTTCTTCCAGTACTCGGGAAATCGACGGGTTGCCATAGCGCATGGCAAAACCGACCACCACGTTGTTGCCATACTTCTGCTTAAGTGCTTCCCGGATGCCCTCCGCCTGATTGGCGGTGTGTATCAGCAGGGGAGAGCCCTCTGGTTGCCAGACACTGGCGTAGGCCTGGGCGCTTTTTCTGGGCCGTATTCTCAGGATGATGCCATGGAGGATCAACCACCAGATGGGGCGGGGTACTTCCACCACCCTTGGGTCCCAGAGGAACTCGGCAAGATACTTTCTCAGTGCTGGTGTGGTGGGGGCGTCTGGTGTGCCAAGGTTGGTCACAAGTACCCCCAGGCGTTCAGGCTCGTTATGGCTGAACTGATCCGTCCCTTTATATGGCATTGATGCTATCCGATGGTGGTGGGTTAATGCTTGCCAGCCTGCTGTGCCAGTCGCGGTATAAGGCCAGTGATGTCATATCCGGCGCGATGAGCTTTGGACAGAATCTCCTCCGGCTGGGTCTCCCGTGCGGCGCTCAGGGCCCACAGTACAGTACAGCGGGTTCCAGACCGACAGAAGGCCAGTACGGGTTTCTCGGCAGTCCGGATCATCGGGGCAAACTGATCAACATCCTGATCGGTAATATTGCCAGACTCCACCGGAAGGTATACCCACTCCAGGCCATGTTCCCGCGCCGCGGCTTCTATGTCCGCCATGGCAGGTTGGCCAGGTTCTTCACGGTCCGGGCGATTAGCAACCAGGGTCCGGAAACCAAGTTTGGCAATTTCGGCGACATCCTGCACCGAAATCTGGGGGGCTACCGATAAGGTTTCATCAATTTTTCTGATTTCCACTTAGCGCTCCAATGGTCGATGGCCGGGGATTGAACGCCGGGGCAGGCATTAGCTACCAGTTGATGCCCGCATGCGTTCGGCAATTTCAAACAGCATCATACCTGCGACCATCGACGCAACAAAGACCACGCCTTTGATTTCGCCCGCACCAAAGGCAACCAAAGCCGGCCCAGGGCAGAACCCGGCAATACCCCAGCCGACCCCAAACATCATACTACCGACGATCAGCCGTTTATCGATCTGGGTGTTGGTGGGGAGCTTTATGTTGAAGCCCAGGAATGACAATGTGCGTTTGCGGGCGATGGTGAAGGCTACCAACCCAACAATAACTGCACCGCCCATGACAAAGGCCAGGGAGGGGTCCCAGGCGCCGGCGATATCCAGAAATCCGAGGACTTTTTCCGGGTTGGCCATACCGGAAACAATTAAACCAAGACCAAAAATGAGGCCGGCAAACAGGGAAGCAATATGATATTTCATAGCTTCAGGCTCCAATCAGGTGACGGATAACATAAACGGTCACGAACCCCATGCCCATAAAGCTGAGGGTTGCCACCAGAGATCGAAGAGACAGTCGGGACAAACCGCAAACCCCATGACCGCTGGTGCAGCCGGACGCATAGCGTGTTCCAATGCCCACCAGCAAGCCGGCGACGATCAGGGCAGGGTAACCGGCGTTGATTTCGATAGGTGGCAACTGGCCTGCCAGTGTCCAAAGCGCTGGCGCCCCAATCAGCCCGGCAAGAAAGGCAATTCGCCACAGAATGTCGCTTCTGGTGGGGGTAAGCAAACCGCCGAGTATGCCGCTGATGCCAGCAATGCGGCCGTTCAGAAGCAGGAAGCTGGCGGCGGCCAGCCCAATCAGAATGCCGCCAGTTAGTGCAGTGCCAGGGGTAAACTGGCTCCAGGCAATCTCAATCATTTACGTACTCCAGGTTTTGGCTCGGGGAATAAGCTTATAAGTATGGGCGATATTACCAAAAAAAAGCCCGGCAAGGGATGCCGGGCAGAGGCGTGCGAGTAGTATCCATGAAAGACTTCCAGACAAACCGACATCAACTGGGATGCCGGTAACGGGAAGTATTGACCATAATATGAACACTTCAAGTGAGAGTGGCTTTCGTTTGAAAACATTTTTTCATATGCCCTGGGTGTTTATACTGCGCCCTTTCGTTATGCGGGTTACAGGGCGATGAGGATGAGCGCTGAAATCCCCGTATGGCTGTAATACAATAGGCCTGAACGTTCCCGCTTTGTTGCCAAGAGGTATTCATGTCTGAACACGACGATAAGAACCCAGAGACTGATCCGCAGCTTGCGGACAAAATCAAGGATTCCGCCCGCCAGATCTGGCTTGCGGGTCTGGGTGCGTACACCAAGGCAGAGGAAGACGCGGGCAAGTTTTTTGAGCGCCTGGTGCAAGAAGGCGAGCAACTGGAAACCAAAACCCGGGGCGTAGTGGAAAAACAGATCAAGACAGTGGAAGGCCGGGTTGGTGAAGTCAAAGAAAAGGCCACGGGAACCTGGGACAAACTTGAGCATATGTTCGACCAGCGCGTGTCGGGTGCGTTAAGGCGTCTTGGGATTCATCGGCGTGAAGAAATCGAAGCCATGGAACGCCGGATTGAAGCGCTGGAAAGCGAATTGGCCAGATTGCGGGGAGATTCGCCAGTCTCAGACGAAGAAGAATAACCCTCAAAGATAACTGCGGCTGGTCAGCCGAATCTCCTGCTGCTCCTGTTCGGCCAGGTAGGGGAGTATCAGGTGCAGCATCTGATACACCCCTTTGCCGGGATCAACCGATTCGCGATCATCCAGGTGAGACAGTGTGTCAAAACTACTCCAGTAGCAGGCTGTCAGGGTGAGCTGGTCGCACAGAGACAGCAGCTCATCTTTACTGATGGTCATAACACCCTGGCGTTGAAAACTCTCGCACAAAACCCGGAACGCGTTTTTCTTCTTGGCCAGAACCCGCCGGAAACGCACCTGAAGCTGGCTGTAGCGCGATAGCACGTTCACCAGATCCTGGTACAGAAACCGATAGCGGGCGACTGCCTCGAACAGCAGGTGCAGAAAAAAACTGAACTGCTCCAATGATATGTCGGCGTCGTCTGGCACTCCGAGCAGGTCCACCATTTCCGCTTCAAAGCTCTCGAACAGTTCTTCTACAATGTCGCCTTTGCTTTTGAAGTGGTAGTACAGGTTGCCGGGGCTGATATCCAGCTCGTCCGATATCAGCAAGGTGGTAACGTTCGGTTCGCCCAGGCTGTTGAACAGCGCCAGGCTGGTGCCGAGAATCCTGTCCCTGGTTTTGATTTTTTTCATAATTGCCCGATCAATCCATCAAAGGTCAAACCGTGCCCACACCGGGCAGTGGTCTGAGGGCCGTTCCATACCACGGATATCATAGGATACGCCGGCCTCGGTGGCTTTGGGCAGCAGGCTGTCGCTGGCCATGATCAGGTCGATTCGCAGGCCCCGTTTCGGTTCTCGTTCAAAGCCTTTACTGCGATAGTCAAACCAGCTGTATGTATTGGCTTCTTCCGGGTGCAGATGCCGGAAGACGTCGGTATAGCCGCGGCATTCAACCTGCGCCAGCCATTCGCGCTCCTCGGGCAGGAAGCTGCACTTCCCGGTGCGCAGCCAGCGCTTTGCGTTGTCGGCGCCAATGCCTATGTCCTTGTCGGTCGGTGAAATATTCATGTCACCCATGACCACCACATGGCCCGGCTGTTTGTTCAGCTCATCCAGGTACGCCATCAAGTCGCTGTAGAACTTTTGCTTGGCGGGAAATTTGACCGGATGATCCCGGCTTTCGCCCTGGGGGAAATAACCGTTAATCACCGTCAGCGGCTCTCCGTTCACCGTAAATCGGCCGGTGATCAGCCTGCGCTGGGCATCGTCGTTATCGGAACTGTAGCCCTTTTGCACGGACTCGGGTTCCGTCCGGGACAGCAAGGCAACACCGTAGTGGGTTTTCTGACCGTGGAAGTGAACGTGATAGCCAAGCTCACGGATGGCATCAACCGGGAACTCCTGATCGGTGACCTTGGTTTCCTGAAGCCCGATGATATCCGGGTTGAGTTGCTCAATGACGGCTTCAAGCTGGTGCAGACGGGTGCGGATACTGTTGACGTTAAACGACACAAACATCATGGGTGCGGAGTCTCCGGTACGTTTTGCCAGAGAGTTTATCACACAGTGAGCGGGTATCTGTTTGGCGCGTGGGCCGGGATCAGGGCGTCAGTTCACAATCCGGATATTGCTCTACCTCGTAACGAATGTGAGCGGTGAAGTTGGCGTTCGCGTTCTCACGGATGTTGGTCAGCCCCAGGTATTCGGTCAGTGCACCATCGTTGTTGTATCCGAGCACGATGGGATCGACCAGAAAACGGAGAACCAGTCCGGTTGGGCGAATCCTGAGCACCACATCAGAGTTCAGTTGGTCATTGCTGGTGGGTTCCAGTACAAACCCATAATGTTCACCCCGTGTTGGCCCCAGGAACCGAAACTCCACGGATTCACCGCGAGTGACCTTTTCCCAGTTAGCGCGGACCAGGTGATCGAAACCGGCATCCACCACCAGCCGCTCATCGAAACTCACCGTGAATGTTTCCACCTTTCCCGAGGGCGTTTGCCACTCAATGGACAGCCGCTCCGCGTCCGGGTAGCTGATCTTCATCAACTCGTTGAAGTCAGGCTGACGAAAGTCAACCGCCGGGCGGAGTGCCGAATCTTCATAAACCAGTTGCTTGGTTGCGAATGGGTTGTCACCGGGACCTTTCCGGTAGTTAACGGAGTGCGACTGGGGTTCAAAGACACCCTCGGCACAATGACCGTCAACCCGATGGACTTCCTGGTAAAGTACAGTGCTCCCGTTGCTCTTGGCTGTTCCCGTGAAGCGGAACTGATTGGCGCTTGCCGGAAAAACCAGAGCGGTGAGGGCAAAGAGGGCAATGACACGACGGATCATGCTTGCAACTCCGAGTACAGACTTCTGCGAACGTAAAGCAGCAAAGGGAACAGAACGAACCACCCAATCGCCATGGCTGCCAGAGAAAGCGTCAGGTCTGGCAGCGTAACGATACCGAGTTTGCTGGCGGACCAGTAGGCGAATGGTCCTCCGATCGGCGCGAACACATATGGTAGCCATTTGCGTTGCGCTATCCAGCCCAGTGAGTGGCACAGGGTGGTCATGAAGATGGCCCAGATAGCCACCAGCCACGGGGGCGCAACCAGCACTTCATCGGCACCATTGATACCCAGCACACCGGTCCGGAACCAGAGTGTATCCATCAGGCTGCCAAGTACCACTCCAAAGCCGATGAACTGGAGTTCTGCGAAGCGCTTCTGGCTCACCAGCGCAAAGTGGATGGCCAGGAATAGCAGCACCAGGCCAGCCGCTGCCAGGCCAGGAAACAGAACGCACGTCAGCCAACCTGCCTGGAACAGGACAAAATTCAGGATATTGCGGGCGGTGTCTGAGGCGATCATAAACTGAGTATATTGGCGCGTTTGTTGGCGGGCTTGGCCAGCAACAGGTGAGCCACACCAATGGCCCGTTCACTGAAGCCGGCTTCACAGTAGGCAAAGTAGAAGTGCCACAGCCGCTGGAAAGCTTCGTCGTAGCCGCGCTCAAGCAGTGTATTCCGGTTTGCCATGAACCGGTCGCACCAGTCACGAAGGGTGCGAGCGTAATGGAAGCCGAAGTCTTCGGAATGGGTCAACACCAGGTCTGAGCCGCGGCGCATGGACGTGATAATGGCTCCGAAGGAGGGGATGAAGCTACCCGGGAAGATGTACCGTTGAATGAAATCCACGTTCTTCAACGCCCGATCGTAGCGCTGCTCCGGCATGTTGATGGCCTGCACCAGAGCAAGGCCGTCTGGCTTGAGCAAGGTACTGATCTGAGACAGGTAGCTGTCCAGGAACTGCGGCCCGACGGCTTCGATCATTTCGATCGAAACCAGTTTGTCGAATTGGCCTGTCAGGTCGCGGTAGTCATCAAACAGCAGGGTAATCCGGTCTTCCAGCCCCTCCGCCTTAACCCGCTCTTTGGCCAGCTCGAGCTGCTCGCGGGAGATGGTCGTAGTGGTTACGTGGCAGCCGTAATGTTTGGCAGCGTGGATGGCGAATCCGCCCCAGCCGGTGCCGATTTCAATGACCCGGTCCGTCGGCTGCAGGTCGAGTTTCTTGCAGATGGTGTCCAGTTTGTGGACAGCAGCTTGTTCGAGTGTCGAGTCTGCACTGGGGTAGATGGCGGATGAGTACATCATGGTCGGGTCAAGGAAGAGCTGAAACAGATCATTGCCCAGATCGTAATGGGCGCTGATGTTCTTGCGGGAACCGGCCGGTGTGTTGCGATTCAGCCAGTGCAGCGCTTTCAGTGTGGGTTTGCTCACCCAACTGAATTTGTCCTCAAAGGCGTTCATGGTGTCCAGATTTCGACTGAAAAAACGCAGGAGTGCGGTCAGGTCTGGAGAGCTCCAGTCACCTGCAACAAAGGACTCGGCGGCACCCACGCTACCGCCGGTGACCAGATCCCGCCAGGTGGTGTGATCATGGATGACCAGCTCTGCTACCGGATATTGTGAATCGCCATCACCGTAGACCCGGTCGTCAGTTCCGTTCTCCCTGACGATCAGTTTGCCGTGACCCAGTTGCGATAGCTGCTGGCAGACGAGCTGCCTTGCAATCCGGCTCACCAGAGGCATGTTACCTGTGCGCTGGCTGTCGACAGATGTGTTCAGGTTCTCCATGAGCTTACCCTTCCTGCAATATCCGATTCTGAGTGCGTAGGCGCCGGCGTTAAGGTGATCTCTGCGCCTTTATCACCCAGCCCCTTGCGGTACTGGCTGTCCTTTGCGTCCAGCTTGTCCGGGTGGGTGTAAAAAGGTGCGCCCTTGAGCTTGAGCTTCAGGGCATTCCAGTAAATGCCGGCGGTGCCTTTGAGGGTTTCCAGCGGAAAACGTCTCAGGCTTGTATGCAGGGTTTTACGATCAAACGGGTGGCGTTGGACTACCAGGGTGGCATCAAAATGTTTTTCCTGGCCCTGTTGAACATTCATGTGAACTCTCAACTCGGGGCCCTTGAAGCCGAACAGCCACTGATACTCCTGATCCATGCCGTTGAACGGTGACACATGAAAGCGTTTGCTGAAGGCAAAACGTTCTGTGTGCCACGTTCCCGACTGGCCGGGTCCGGGATGGCGGCATTCCAGGCAGTAAACGTGCCGCTGCTTCCAGGGTGTGTTGGTAATCTGGGCCAGGATAACCCGAGGAACGTCACCGTTTTGGGCGCTCTCACCCCGGTTATAACACAGGTAGAAACTCACCGGGTTGAAGATATAACCCAGGTATCGGGGGTGGGTGATCAGCTCAATGGGGCCATCCGGTGCCCAGCCAGTGGCGCTTTTTACCTGGTTGAACACTGCCTGGCGGAGGCTGGGCACTTCCGGATTCAGGTAATCCTGGCGGTACAGCGACATCCAATTAAAGCGTTCCAGGGAAAAGAACGGACTTGAAGACGTGATGGTGGCCCAGTCGTCCAGGTCTAACGCCAGCATGCCTATCTTGTACTTAAACTCGTGTAAAACCGGAATCTTACGCCGATGTCTTATAGTGCCTTCTAGCCACTGGCTGGCCATATTCAGAGCTCCACCCCGAGTGCTCGGGTAACGCGCAATGCGCTGCGCACGCCGTCCTCGTGGAAGCCGTTGAACCAGTAGGCACCACAGTAATGGGTCCGGTTCCGGTTGCCTATCTCATCATAGCGTTCCTGAGCGGCCACCGCTTCGAGGGTAAACACCGGATGGTCATATTCGAAACGCTTGATCACCTTGGCAGGGTCGATGTCGTGGCTTCGATTGAGCGTAACGCAGAACGTTTCCGGCGCATCGTCAAAGTTTTGCAAGGTGTTCATGTTATAAGTGACCGATACCGGCTGGGTACTGTGTTCGGGAATCATATAGTTCCAGGCAGCCCAGGCCAGTCGAGTCGAGGGCAAAACGCTGGCATCGGTGTGCAGCACCACGTCGTTCTTCTGGTATCCGATGGCTCCAAGGATGTCCCGTTCCTGGTCGGTTGGATCGTTCAGCATCGCCAGTGCCTGGTTGCTGTGGCAGGCCAAAACGACCTGATCGAACCGGTGCTGCTGGCCGTTGACGACGATGGTGACCCCCTCTTCATCCCGGGCAATGGCCGTCACCGGGCTGTTCAGGTGAGTGCGATCGCCCAACCGTGCCATCATCTTGTTCACGTAGGTGGCGGAACCACCTGAAATTACCCGCCAGGTTGGGCGGTCGTCCACCGATAGCATGCCGTGATTGTTGAAGAACTGCAGGAAAAAACGGATCGGGAACTGCTCCAATACGATTTCCGGGGCAGACCAGATAGCAGCCCCCATGGGCACGATATAGTTGTTACGGAAATAGCGGCTGTAGCGGTTACGGTTGAGGTATTCGCCCAGGGTTTCGCCTTCCGGAATTTGCCCGGCGGCGAGGTCGGCGCGGGTCTCTTTATTGAACCGGAGGATTTCCCGGATCATCTTGAGGAAGTTCAGATTCAGCAAATTCTTGCGCTGGGCGAACAGCGTATTCAGGCTGGTGCCGTTGTACTGGAGGCCAGAAACGTGGCAGTCCACACTGAAGCTCATGTTACTGACTTCCGATTTCACATCCAGGCGGTCCATCAGCTTGATGAAATTCGGGTAGGTCCAGTCATTGAATACGATAAAACCGGTGTTAACAGGCCAGATACGCCCGCCAGCTTCTACCTGCTCTGTGTTGGTGTGGCCACCCGCATAATCGCCAGCCTCAAACAGTTGAACGTCGTGTTTTTCGCTAAGCAGCCAGGCCGCCGTCAAGCCGGATACACCGGCACCAATCACAGCAATACGCTGACGATTCGGGTTCATGCAATCTGTTCCTGTTACCAAAGTGTTCAAGAGTGGTTGTTACGGGCCATGGACGCGGCCATGCGATCGACCAGGCCTTGAGGTAAGGCGCCCAATGCTTTGAGCAGCCAGGTAAAACGTCGGGGAAAGGCGATTTCCGTCTTACCCCTTTCAAGCCCTTTGACAATGCGGCTGGCAGCGTCTTCGGAGCTGATAATAAAAGGCATGGGGAAATCGTTACGGTCTGTCAGCGGTGTTTTCACAAAACCCGGGGAGACCACTACCACGTCAATGCCCTCTGCCGACAGATCGGCCCGCAGGGCGTGGGCGAAATAGGTGAGGGCGGCCTTTGATGCGCCATAGCCCTCTGCCCGGGCAAACGGGAACCACCAGGCCGAGGAGCTGACGATCACCAGTGTTGCCGGCTTACCTTTGGCGCGAGTGGCCCGGAGTGCGGGCAGGGCGATGTCCAGGCTTCTTGCGGTACCAACCACATTGGTCATCATATTGGCTTCAATAACGCTGCTGTCATAGTCGGCAATTTCCAGATACTCGCAAGTGCCAGCGTTAAGAACGGCTATATCCAGGTCACCAAAATGGGCAAGAGTATCCTGAATAGCGCCAAGGTCGTCTTTGTTCGTAGTATCGGCTGGCGCAGCGTACATACGCTCGGGGTGTAGCTTCACCAGGGCATCGAGTGCGTCCCTCCGGCGACCGGTGACAATTAGCCTGTGGCCCTGTGTGGCCAGTTGTTTCGCCAGGGCCTCTCCAATTCCGGACGATGCGCCGGTGAGCCAGATGTTGCTCGTATTGTCCAGACGTTTGCTCATCCCGCCTGCTCCTTGACCCAACGTATCACGCCGCCGACCACCGGTAGGTTTTCGTAAAGTAACTGGCCGGCATCGAAGTAATCCCGGTGGTACCGCACCCGATCATCCAGAATCTGCAGGTGGCTGATGCCTTCAACCTCGACGGTTTTACCGCCCTTTATGCGCTTGTGTTGCAGCTCCATTACCCACGGGATCGTGCACCAGGAATCCTGTATGACCGGGCTGTTGAAGCGGAATTGACAGCGGATAACGTTGCCGTAAGCGCCTGCAAAGTAGTTCGTGAGCTCATCCAGGCCGGTAACGGTTCCGAACGGGTCCTGAAACTCGATGTCTTCACCGTACACCTGCTGAAGTTTGTTCAGGTTGCCTTTGTCGAGCTGGTTGAACAGGTCACAGAACCGATCAAGCACGGCAGGCAGGGTGGAGTTGGGTGAACCGACCTCAATGGCTGAAGCAGTCGTCATTTGCGCTTCCTCCTCTGCTTGTCCAATTCACGTGTTTCTTTCTTGATGTGGGCCGGTATTGGGTTTAGATCCCAGACTATCCCGAGTTTGGACAATACCCAAAGCCCGTACCAGGTGATGTCTATTTCATACCAGCGAAATCCCTGGCGGACGGATTGCGGCCAACGGTGATGGTTGTTGTGCCAGCCCTCGCCTAAAGTGATGAGTGCGAGCCAGAAATTGTTTCGGCTGTCGTCGTCGGTTTCAAACCGGCGCTTTCCCCACACGTGCGACAGCGAGTTGATCGATACGGTCGCGTGGAACAAGCATACTGTTGAGATGAAGAACCCCCAGACAAGCAGTTGCAAACCGTTGGTGCCCAGCCCTGGAGCCCATACCGCGAGAGCTTCTCCCAGCAGATAAATCAGAACAGCTGCGGCGGCGGGAACCAGGGAGTCAAAACGGTTGATGAACTTCAACTCCGGGAATTTCAACCAGTCACGGACCCGCCGTTCATCCATACTGAAGCCGGCGTCACAGGTAAACCAGCCAGCATGGGACCACCAGAAACCACCATGGTGCGGAGAGTGGAGATCTTCTTCATTATCTGAGTGCTGATGGTGGTGCCGATGATGAGCTGCCCACCACAAAGGACCTCGCTGAGCTGAACTGGCACCGAGCACAGCGAACACAAACTGGGCTGCGCGACTGGTCTTGAATGTTTTGTGGGAAAAGTAGCGGTGGTAAAAACCGGTAATCGCAAACATCCGAATTGCGAAAAAGGCCACGGCGAAAACAATCGCAAATGTGCTGACGCCGGTAAAAAATGCGAGCAGGCAGGCAAGGTGCAATGCGATAAAAGGCAGCACTCTCACCCAGTTAAAGGATCTGGAGCTGGAATCCAGGTGATCTGAACCGGCTTCGGAATCGAACCATCTCAGAATGTTTGTTAACCAGTAATTCAATCGGGCCATATACAACCATGCTTAAAGTGACATCAGACACCACATCAATACGCAGCGTCGCGGTTATCGGTTCAGGTCTGGCAGGCCTCACGGCTGCAATTCTGCTTGGCCATTCAGGCCATCATGTCAGGGTGTTTGAGAAAAGTCGCGGTCCGGGAGGGCGTATGGCTTCAAAAAGGGTCGGAGAAGGCTCGGCCGATATTGGCGCGCAGTACTTCACAGCGCGGAATCCTGAGTTTCATGCCTTTTTGGAGCAATGGGCAGGGGCTGCTGCATTCCAGGAGTGGCAGGCGAGATTCCGCTTTCAGGACCAGACCCTGCACTGGCAGCCGTTTCCGGAAGAAAAACGCTATGTTGGGGTGCCCAGAATGACCGCGATTACCCGTGCGTTGTCTGCCCATGCCGATGTGGCTGCCCAGGTGAGGATTGAGCGGCTGCAGCGCACAGGCAACCAGTGGCAGCTTCTATGTTCAGACGGGCAGAACCATGGCGTTTTTGATCAGGTGATCATCACTGCGCCCCCTGCCCAGGCCAGGGACCTGCTACTGGAAAGTGAGCTTGGGGCTCTTGCGAGTGAGCTGGCAAACCCGGTTGAGCAAATACTCCCGTGCTGGGCGGTAGCCGCTCATTATACCCAGCCCCCGGTTGCGGATGCAGACGCCATGCGCCCTCACTCTGATGTGCTGTACTGGGTAGCCAACAATTCCTCCAAACCAGGCAGGGATGATTCCGGTCAGTGGTGGGTACTGCACGCCACTCCGGAATGGACCATCGCCCACGTGGATGCTGAGCCGGAACAGGTAAGCGCAGCGTTGGTGAAAGAATTCGCAGCGCTAACGGGATCTGCTGTCAAGCCGGGCGAGGCTGTGGCACACCGGTGGCTTTACGCCAGGTCGGCCGGCGGTGACCAGTCGGGCTACCTGTACGATGAAGAGAACGGCATTGGTCTGGCGGGAGACTGGCTGGCGGGCGGCCGGGTAGAAGGCGCGTGGGAAAGCGCCACCCGTCTGGTTGCCGCGATGCAGTAGCGCGAAGTCCAGGCTATTCCAGCAGGTCGGGAGGCGCCATTCTGGTGACTTCCGGCCGGCTGTAGAAGTGGGTGATGGTACCGTCACCGAACTTCGAGAAAAATGCGCTGACCTCGGTAATCTTCCGCAACGACCGCTCCCGGGTGATGGGGTTCTTCACCAGCACTTTTATACCGTTAAAGTTGTCCTGGATGTTCGAGAATCGTGCGCGCATGGAGCAGGTGACTACGTTACTCGGGGCCATGGCCAGCTCACCCGCCAGCCAGTGGCTATGATCATCAATCTGCTGTTTGTCGAGGTTTTCCCGGGTATCCAGGTGGTTCAGTTTCACCCGGTTTACGATGCAGAACGAATAGCTTTTGGGGTGTTTTCGGGCCACTTTCCGGAACGCTTCCCAGAAAAAGTTATCGGTCAGCTCGGCAAAGTACCGCATGTCGCTCAGGCAGGTGTCGATCCAGTCAAAGCTTTCCGGGTCTTCCAGCACTTCATTGATGGCTTCCCGGAGCAGCCAGTCAAAGCCGAGGGCTGTTTTGTGGGCGTAGACTTTCCGGTACATCTGGTACCGGCTGTAAACAAAGTCCTCCAGGGCACCCAGGCCCTTTTGGGTAATTGCCAGTCCCATCCAGGGCTCAGACACATCCCATCCAAAACGCAGGTTACTCAGCAGGTGGTCAAGGTTGAACCCTCCAATGGTTACCGAGCTGTGGAAGCCATCCCTCAGCATGTAATCCGCCCGGTCGGCATCGATCTCTCCGGAAACAATGGAGGACAGAAGCCCCATAACCAGGGCTGGTACATCCTGTTCACCAATGGATCCGGCCAAAGCATCTGCGCCGGCAATGAATTCCCAGAAGGTGCGAGCATGGTGGCAGAAGGTATCGCTCGGGGAAACGTCAGTGGTCTCCATGATGCCGATAACATCAACGGCGTCCAGACCTGCGGTATCCAGATCAACCGACGAGAGCACGTCATGGGCAACCCGGACAGAGTAATGTTCATGCTCCAGTTCTCCTGGCTCTTCCGGGTGATAGCAGGTGAAGTCGACTCCGCGCCAGAGGTCCCGGAAGCGTTGGGGTCGGGACATAAGCTCCCGGATGCGGCGGGCCTGGGTGAACTGGTGCGAAAAGCTGGAGTGGCCGCTGTCGTGTAACAGGCAGCCAAGGCGAATGGTTTTGGCCAGGTAATCAATGGCGTCGAGCTGACTCAGGCTGAGGTCTGTACGTTCGCTGAGTTGACGTTCCCGCAGGTAGGCGTCAATCATCGAGCGAAACATGCGGGTACCCACATGCATCACGCCAATGCTGTGGAGGAACCGGGAGTGGGTCGCGCCGGGGAAAACCAGGCTCAGAATATCATTCTGGCAGATGTTGCGCAGGCGCTGGAAAAGGGGGTGGTCAATCACCTGGATTTCATGCCGATACAGTGGGATGCCGCCATGCACCGGGTCCATGATGAGCTTGTCGTAGGCTCCGAGCAGGTCGTTGACGGCACGTCGCATGGTTACAAATCTCCCAAATTAATGACACGGCCCTTGTTATATCACAGGGGCATGCCAGAATAGGCTTAATGAAGCCAATTTCTCTTTTATCGCTGGTAGTTTAAGGCAATCAACATGACCTCGCGCACCGAGCGCATTCTGATTATTGACGCCAACGAACAGGCTCGATCGGATTTGTCCCGCTACCTTGAAGCGAGAGGCTTCTACGTGACTGGATTCCCCGATGTCAGCGCCGCGCGTAGCCTTTTTGAAGATAGCATTCCCGATGTCATCTTCGCAGATTTGCCCCCTGACGCCATCCGAGAGCTGTCAAAGCGGCTCGATGAAGCCGACAGCTTTACTCCCATCGTTGCCTGTACCTGCAGTGAATCAAGTGCCGAGATTGTCCAGGCCCTCAGGGCGGGTGCGGCGGATGTGGTACTCAAACCCTGTAACGAAGATAAGGGGGCGCTGGACGACGTTATCGGCAAACTGTTTGACCGGGTCAGGGTCAATCGCTTGAATCAGCTCTACCGTCAGGAACTTGAAGAAGCCAACCGGGAACTGCGTACCGGTATTGCGGAGCTGCGTGCCGACCAGAACGCGGGGCGTAAGGTCCAACTGAAAATGCTGCCAGACCACGAGCTGCACCTGTCAGGTTTGCAGGTAGACCACCTGATCAAGCCCTCGCTCTACCTGAGCGGCGATTTTCTGGATTATTTTCGCATCACCGAAGACAAGGTGCTTGTGTACATCGCCGATGTGTCAGGCCATGGTGCCAGTTCTGCATTTGTCACGGTTTTGCTCAAGAACCTGACCAACCGCCTGCAGCGCAATATGCGCCGCCAGTCCAGCGACGATATTCTTTATCCGGAACGTTTTCTGGAGCGGATTAACTCGGAACTTCTGGATACAGGTCTCGGTAAGCACGTAACCGTATTCGTAGGCATTATCTCGATTTCCACTCGTACACTAAGTTATGCGGTTGGCGCCCACTTCCCGATGCCGATATTGTCGTTCGAGGGCGGAGAAACCCGTTTTCTGGAAGGTAGTGGGCTTCCGGTGGGGTTGTTTGAGGCACCGGAGTGGGAGGTTTACGAGGTCAAGCTGGACAAGCCTTTCCGGCTGTTGCTGTTTTCAGACGGGATTCTGGAAGTGATTCCGGCAAAGTCCCTGGACGAAAAGGAGAAGACACTACTTGAACTCGTATCAGGAGGTAGTCACACTATCGCATCGCTGAGCGACGCTCTGGGGCTTGGTAAGATCTCGGAGCTGCCGGATGATATCGCGATAGTATCGGTAACTGATACCATAAATGGTTCAGACAACACGTCGTCGACTTAGTGGCAGTGTGAAAATGGCTGGTTATAAAATCCTGCAAGCTGAGAAGCAGGGAATCTATGTCCTGAAGTTTATTGGGGAAATCCGGCTGAACCTGTGTTCGACGCTGGATAATCTGGTTGAATCCATTACCCGGGATCCCCAGTTTAAAACCGTGGTGATTGACCTTACCGAGACGGAAATCATCGACAGCACCACACTGGGGCTGCTGGCCAAAATAGCCTTGGCGGCCCAGAAGCAAAGTCAGTTTTTGCCAACTCTGATCTCTACCAACCCCGATATTACCCGCATCATCGCCTCTATGGGCTTCGACAAGATTTTCATCATTGTCCGGGAGCCTGCCTCAAGAATTGAAGAGCTCGAAGAAATTCCCGTATTGAAGGCCAGCGAACAGCAGGTCAGAGATAAAGTGCTTGATGCCCACAAGGTGCTGATGAGCATGAACAGCAAGAACAGGGAAGAATTCAAGAACCTGGTGCGCGCGCTGGAGTGCGAAGAACCGGGCTGAACGCTCGGTTACGCGCTACCGGCGGCGTCCCTGAAGCCACAAAACGGAACAGATATGTCTGAAAATGCAACTTTCCGCACCGCCGGCGCGGGCTCTCGTGACGTCGCCGTTCTGGGCGGTGGCAGTTTCGGTACTGCCATGGCCAAAGTGCTCGGCGAGAATGGCCACACCGTCCACTTCTGGATGCGTGACGAAAAGCAAGCCGACGAAATCCGTCAGAGTCGTATCAACAAACGCTACATGCCGGGCATCACTCTGGACGGCGATATCCAGCCCACAACCGACCTTGCAGACGCGGTGCGCAAAGCCGAAGTGGTTCTGGTTGCCATTCCTTCCAAGGCGTTCCGGGCGGTTATCCGCGAGAACAGCCAGGTCTTCCGTGATGGCCAGATTGTTGTCAGCCTGACCAAGGGCATCGAGGAGCATGGCTTCAAACTGATGAGCGAAATTCTCCAGGAGGAGATTCCCCGTTGTCGCTCCGGTGTGCTCAGCGGCCCCAACCTGGCGGCCGAAATTGTCAATCGGGAACTGACCGCCACCGTGATTGCGGCTAAAGATCCGGATGTGCGCCGGGCCATTCAGGAACTGCTTGGTTGCGAGTACTTCCGGGTTTACGCCAACGTCGACGTGTATGGGGTAGAGCTGGCCGGCGCGCTGAAGAATATTTATGCCATCGTCGCAGGCCTGGCTAATGCCCTGGAAATGGGCGAGAACGCCAAGGCGATGCTGATTACCCGAGGCCTGGCGGAAATGAGTCGATTTGCCGTCAGTCTGGGTGCCAACCCGATGACCTTTATGGGGCTGGCCGGTGTCGGCGATCTCATCGCCACCTGCACCTCTAACAAAAGCCGGAACTTCCGGGTAGGTTATGCGGTCGGTAAGGGCAAGAAGCTCGACGAAGCCGCCGAGGAGTTGGGGCAGGTGGCTGAGGGTATCTACACCCTTAAACTGGTCAGGGAGAAATCTGAGGCCATTGGTATCTATATGCCATTGGTCCGTGGGCTCTACGAAATCCTGTACGAAGAGGCGTCGATCAATGCGGTCATCAACAGCCTGATGATGGCAGTCCAGAACTCCGACGTTGAGTTTATTCTGCCCCGGACCATCAGCCAGTAAGCCCGCGCCAGACCGGGCAGGGAGGATTACCTTGCATCTGATCATCATGCGACACGGTGAGGCCGGTTGGCATACCCTTGACCAGGAACGTGAGCTGACAGAAGCCGGCCGTGCAGGCGTCGCCTCGGTGGCCGCTCAGATTGCCAAATCTCCCTGGCGGCCCGAGCAGATCTGGTCGAGCCCCTACACCCGTGCCCGGCAGACTGCCGCGATTGTGTCGGAAGTGCTCAACTGCCCCGTTGAAGAATGCCCGGTGATCACTCCGGACGACGACCCAGGAAAATGCCTGGATTTGCTGCTCGAGAACAAGACCTCCCCACTGATGCTGGTGGCGCACATGCCGTTCGTTGGCAGCCTGTCCACGCTTTTGGTGGATGGGCACCGCAAAGGCATACCGTTCATGACAGCGCAGGCCGTGCTGCTCGACATGCCAGTGGTGGGCCCTGGCTGTGCAGACTTGAAAGCCCAGTTTCTGCCCTGAAACAATACCCAACTTTCCTGACTTTTTGCTGAGACACTATGTACAGCTTTCCCATTGAATACGTAGAGCCGGTTTTCCGGCCGCCCAGTGAAGCCAAATCGCTGATTCTGCCAGTTACCAACGGGTGCTCATGGAACCAGTGCACTTTCTGCGAAATGTACACCCAGCCCCAGAAGAAATTCCGGGCCCGCAAGCCCGACGATATCCGCCGCGATATTGCCCGCGCAGCAGAGGCCTTCGAATCCGTGCCGAGGGTATTTCTTGCGGACGGCGACGCGATGGTTCTGCCAACCCGCCGTTTACTTGAGATTCTGGCAGACCTTAAGCAGGCGTTCCCGGGACTACGCCGGGTATCGAGTTACTGTTTGCCACGTAACCTGGCTAAAAAATCCGTGGAAGAACTGACCGAACTGCGAGAAGCCGGTTTGGGCATTTTGTACGTGGGTATGGAATCAGGCGACGACGAAGTGCTTCGGCGGATCAACAAGGGCGAAACCTGGGAGTCTACCCGCTCTGCTCTGGAGAAAATCAAGCTGGCGGGATTGACCAGCTCGGTTATGGTGCTCAATGGCCTGGGGGGCGAGGTGCTTTCCCGACAGCACGCCATTAACACCGCCACGCTGTGCAACGAAACCCAACCCGATTACCTGTCCACCCTGGTCGTTAGCTTCCCTCAGGGTGAGGATCGCTTCCGCGCCGGATTTGGTGACGATTTCGTTCCGCTGAGCCAGCAGGGCCTGTTTGAGGAGATTAAGGTGTTTCTTGAACACCTTGAACTGAATAGTACGGTTTTTCGTAGTGATCATGCATCCAATTACCTGGTGCTGAAGGGCACGCTTGGTCGCGACAAGCAGCGACTCCTGGGCGAGGTTAATCTTGCTATTCGCGACCCTGGCGCAGCGCCCTTGCGTGCCGAGTGGATGCGTGGCCTTTAACCTGGGAGTTTTTGCCGGTGACCATCAAACCTGACGATATAGAGCAGTCGGTAAAGCAACACAGCGCGCCAAAAGGGCTGCCGCCGCTGCATTTGTGGCACCCGGAGCTATCTGGTGACATGGACCTTGTGATCACCCGAGATGGTCAGTGGCTTTATCAGGGCACACCAATCGCCCGGGAGGCTACGGTCAAACTGTTTTCAACCATTTTGCGCCGGGAAGAGGACGGGCACCATTACCTGATCACTCCTGTGGAGAAGTGGCGCATCAGGGTAGAAGACACGCCGTTGCTGGCTCATTCGCTGGAGCGCAAGGGGGATGGCGCCGAGCAAGTGCTATCGCTAACCACCAACGTGGGTGAGGTTCTCGAGATTGGGCCGGAGCACCCTCTGGAGGTGAGTCGGTATCCGGGCAGCGAGGAGCCCAGACCTGTTATAAAAGTGCGCCACGGTATTGAGGCACGACTGGTAACGGCGGCATTCTACGAGCTGGCTGACCTTGTGCAAGAGCAGCCGGATAATGGAGTAATCCAGTACGGCGTGCTTAGCCACGGAAAATTCTGGAAAATCGGGCAGGACGGTTGAAAAGTGCCAATCCGCCTCTATAAATAGGGTAGAAAACGCAGTCTGTCACTTGTTAAACTGTATTTTCTTACTTGTTACCGAGCCTGGCTCTCTAACGAGGCCCGGTGGTCGTTAGTCCCTCTGTGCAGTATGGCTGTTCACGATTACTTTCGATTGCCTACAATCTAAATACACAGTCATTGCGACACGCAAGGAGATCACATGGCCCAACCTCGTGTTGTCACCATCCATTACACGCTCACTAACGACCAGGGAGAGCAACTCGATTCCTCCCGTGTAGAAGGCCGTGAGCCGCTGTCTTACCTGGAAGGTGCACAGAACATTATCGGTGGACTGGAAAGTGCGCTGAACGAAAAGAATGCAGGCGATCAGGTGAAGGTATCCGTTGTTCCCGCCGAAGGTTACGGCGAAGTGAACGAAGAGCTGATCCAGCCGGTTCCGCGCTCTGCCTTTGAAGGCGTAGACACCATCGAGCCGGGCATGCAGTTCCAGGCCCAGACTCCGGGTGGCCCTCAGATCGTTCGTGTTGTGGAAGTCAGTGACGAAACTGTCACCATCGACGCCAACCACCCGCTGGCTGGCCAGACTCTGCACTTCGACGTAGAAGTGGTAGAAGCTCGTGATGCAACCGACGAAGAGCAAGAGCACGGCCACGTGCACTGATCTCTTCCGTAAGGTTGATCGATAAAAACGGCTCCCTCGGGGGCCGTTTTTTTTGGTTTATGGCGCGGGCACAAAAAAGCCGGAGGGGAACTCCGGCTTTTCTGGTTAGTGCACCCGCTTACATATTCGGGTAGTTCGGGCCACCGCCGCCTTCCGGCGTTACCCAGGTAATGTTCTGGGCAGGATCCTTGATGTCACAGGTCTTGCAGTGAACACAGTTCTGGGCATTGATCTGGAACTTCTTGCCGCTGCCGTCGTCTTTCTCGACCACTTCGTACACACCAGCCGGGCAGTAACGTTGCGCGGGCTCGTCGTACTTGGGCAGGTTGTCCTTCAGCGGGATATCCGGATCGGTCAGCTTCAGGTGAACCGGCTGATCTTCCTCATGGTTGGTGTTGGAAATAAACACCGAGGACAGGCGATCGAAGGTCAGCTTGTTATCCGGCTTCGGATAGCTGATCTTCTTGCACTCAGACGCCGGTTTAAGGGTGGCGTAGTCCGGAGTGGTGTCGCGGAAGGTGATCGGCAGGCTGCCACGCAGAATGTTCTGCTCGAAGAAGGCAATGGCGCCACCCACGACGTTGCCGAACTTGTGCATGGCCGGGCCGAAGTTACGCTCGGCGTACAGCTCTTTGTACAACCAGCTGTCTTCAAAGCGCTTCTGGAAGCTGGTGATTTCTTCGCCAGACTTGCCTTCTTTCAGCGCCTCAAACACCGCCTCGGCGCCCAGCAGGCCAGATTTCATGGCGGTGTGGGAGCCCTTGATCTTGGAGCTGTTCAATGTGCCGGCGTCACAACCCAGCAACAGGCCGCCCGGGAAGCTCATCTTGGGCAGAGCGTTGTAGCCGCCCTTGGAAATGGCGCGGGCGCCGTAAGCAACGCGCTTGCCGCCTTCCAGATACTTCTTGATTTCCGGATGGTGCTTGAGGCGCTGGAATTCCTCGAACGGGCTCAGGTGCGGGTTGCTGTAGGACAGATCGGTGATCAGGCCGACATAAACCTGGCCGTTCTCCAGGTGATACAGGAAGGACCCACCGGTGGAGCCGGACTCATTCAGCGGCCAGCCAGTGGTATGAACCACCAGGCCAGGCTCGTGTTTGGCCGGGTCAATGTCCCACAGTTCCTTGATGCCGATGCCGTAGTGCTGCGGGTCTTTACCTTCGTCCAGCTTGAAATCGTTGATCAGGCGCTTGCCAAGGTGACCACGACAGCCTTCGGTAAACAGGGTGTACTTGGCGCGCAGTTCCATGCCCGGCATGTAGCCGTCTTTCTCGGAGCCGTCGCGGGCAACGCCCATGTCACCGGTGATGATGCCTTTAACCTGGCCATCTTCAATGATGGTCTCAGACGCGGCAAACCCCGGGTAAACCTCAACGCCCAGCTGCTCAGCCTGTTCCGCAAGCCATCGGCACAGGTTACCAAGGCTGATGATGTAGTTGCCGTGGTTGTGCATGTTCCTGGGCACAAAGGCGTTGGGAATCTTGGTCGCTTTTTCCTGGTTCTTCAGCAGGAAAATGTCATCCCGGGTAACCGGCGTGTTCAGTGGCGCGCCTTTTTCTTTCCAGTCCGGAAACAGTTCGTTCAGAGCTGTGGGCTCAAATACGGTACCGGCGAGGATGTGCGCGCCGATCTCGGAACCTTTTTCGACCACACAAACAGTCAGTTCTTCGCCAGCTTCCTGCGCCAGTTGCATTACGCGGCAGGCTGCAGACAGGCCAGCAGGGCCGCCGCCGACGATCAGAACATCAAATTCCATCGATTCGCGTTCCACGTTGGTCTCCTCAAACAGCTTTTTAGTGGGTGTTGTTTGCCCGCAGGCCTAACTCAATTCATTCAGGAGCGACATCATACCGGTAAAAATGCCTATAGACGACAGCCCCGAGCCCTGAATACGGGCCCTTTGTCCCGAAAGGATAACGCATTTCAGGAATCAAACAAACGTTTGTTTGAAATTTGCGTTTACCTTTGGCATTGTACGTATACACCGAAATGTCGTGTGTTTTGAGTCGATTTTTAGTATCGTCTCATTGCTAAGCCGGGTCAACCCGGTCTATTGGCTGTGAAGGCAGTCCTGATGCGTCGAATGGGGCTATTGACCCTGTAGACAGTAGCCTGCAGTATTACTGCGCACTATCCAGCAGGCTCTCCGTTTAGGATTGCGAGTCATTAAACCCATCGTAGAAGAACGAGGAATCTATGAAGGTTCTGGTCGCTGTAAAACGAGTTATCGACTACAACGTGAAGGTTCGCGTCAAGCCGGACAACACCGGTGTTGACCTCGCCAACGTCAAGATGGCAATGAACCCGTTCTGCGAAATCGCGGTTGAAGAAGCGGTTCGCTTGAAAGAGAAGGGCGTTGCCAGTGAAATCGTTGTTGTTTCCATTGGACCAAAAGCTGCTCAGGAGCAAATTCGTACTGCTCTGGCTCTGGGTGCTGACCGTGGTATCCACATCGAGACTGACGAAGAAGTTCAGTCCCTCGAAGCGGCCAAGCTGCTGAAGGCTGTCGTTGAGAAAGAAGAGCCGAAGCTGGTTATTCTTGGCAAGCAGTCCATCGATTCCGACAACAACCAGACTGGCCAGATGCTGGCCGCTCTGACTGGCATGGGCCAGGGCACTTTCGCTTCTGAAGTGGTTGTTGATGGCGAAAAGGTCAACGTAACCCGCGAAGTTGATGGCGGTCTGATGACTGTTGCTCTGAACCTGCCTGCGGTTGTTACCACTGACCTGCGTCTTAACGAGCCGCGCTATGCTTCTTTGCCGAACATCATGAAGGCCAAGAAGAAGCCGCTGGACGCCGTGAGCCCCGCCGATCTGGGCGTTGAAATCGCCCCGCGCCTGTCCACCCTGAAAGTTGAAGCCCCGGCTGCACGCCAGGCTGGTATCAAGGTGGCTGACGTAGCTGAGCTGGTGGACAAACTGAAGAACGAAGCGAAGGTGATCTAAATGAGCATCCTGGTAATTGCTGAACACGACAACAGCAGCCTCAAGCAGGCTACCCTGAATGTTGTAGCGGCTGCCAAGGCCATCGGTGGTGACATCGACGTGCTGGTTGCCGGTGAGAACGTAGGCGCCGTCGCTGAAGCCGCTGCCAAGGCAGAAGGCGTGAACAAGGTACTGGTTGCCGACAACGCCGCCTATGGCCATTTTCTGGCCGAAAATCTGGGCGAGTTGGTTGCCGAAGTAGGTAAAGGCTACAGCCACATCCTGGCTGCTGCTGGTACTACCGGTAAAGACTTCATGCCGCGCGTTGCTGCGCTGCTGGACGTTGCTCAGGTGTCTGACATCGTGCGCGTTGAATCCGAGGACACCTTTGTTCGTCCGATCTACGCGGGTAACGCCATCGCCACCGTTAAGGCAAGCGACGCCATCAAGGTTGTCACCGTACGCCCGACCGGTTTCGATCCGGTAGCCGCCGAAGGTGGTTCCGCTTCCGTTGAGCAACTGGACGTTGTTAAAGACGCAGGCCTGTCTTCCTTCGTTGGCGAAGAGAAAGCCCAGTCTGACCGTCCGGACCTGGCTTCTGCCGGTATCGTTATCTCCGGTGGCCGCGGCATGCAGAACGGCGACAACTTCAAGATGCTGGAGCAGGTTGCTGATCTGATGGGCGCTGCTGTTGGTGCATCCCGCGCCGCGGTTGACGCAGGTTTCGTGCCCAACGACATGCAGGTTGGCCAGACCGGCAAGATCGTCGCTCCGCAGCTTTACGTCGCGGTAGGTATCTCCGGTGCCATCCAGCACCTGGCCGGTATGTCTGATTCCAAGGTGATCGTTGCGATCAACAAGGATGAAGAAGCACCGATCTTCCAGGTAGCCGATTACGGCCTGGTTGCGGATCTGTTTGAAGCTGTACCGCAGTTGGAAGAAGAGCTGAAGAAAGTCCTGTAACTTTCTGATAGTTCGATCAAAAAAGGCGCCTCAAGGCGCCTTTTTTGGTTTTGAAGCAATGCGTTTTTCCGCTTTGCTGATAATCAGCGTGTCTGCCAGGATGTGCAGGGCGCGATTGGTGGTTCTCACCGCCTGATAAACCTGCTCACTTTTCTGGTGATGAGTTTGCCGGGCTTTGCGGGTGCTGTCTTTGAACTCCTCATCCTTGGAGAACATGTCGATCAGACCGAAGGTGGTGTTGGCTATCGCCTTATGAACCTTCTCAACCGCAGAAGCGCCGCCGGAGACGGTATCTTCGAGAAGTCGGGCCCGGTTACGAACTTCCGCCAGGTCCATCCTGCTCTTCTGGATGGCGCTGCGGGCCGCAATTCGATGGGCATTGAGAATCAGTATCCGGTTTCTGGATTGGCCAGACAGGCGAAAACCCGAAAACAGCAGGGCAGCGGAGCCGATGAGGCAGATAATGATCAGAACCTGAGAGACCATGTCAGCACTCCTCAGCGATACTCAATGTGCATTTCAACGTCAATATCCCGTTCATACAGCTCGCTTTCCAGTTCTTTCATGACTTCCTGATAGACCATTTTCCGGGTCATAACCGGCAGTTTGTCTGCCAGCGCCCGGCCGGTTCGCGATTCGCGCTTAGCCAGGGCAATCGGATCCAGCACCCTCAACGTAAGCACCAGTTCCGGTTCGCGATGGATATCACTGATATCCTCGTTTTCGAGCATGTTGTTGATCATTTTGCGCTGTTCAAGCAGTTGCCAAAGCAGCAGACCGCTGACGGCCAGCAATATCAGGCTTGTGATGGTCAGAAAGATGATCAAGGGATGCCTCCACACTTGTGTCATTATGCGCCACAGTGTGCAACAAGCTGTATGACAAACGATTGGCCGGCCGGACGCCTGTCATGGTGTATCCGGGAAAGTCGTGCCGGTTTTAAACCTGTTACCATCAATTCAATGAAACTCGAAAGGAATCCAATATGGTCTGGATAAAGGCGTTTGTTGCGGGCTTTCTGGCAACACTGATTTTCCATCAGGGGCTATTTGCCGTGTTTTACCTGGCAGGTGCCGTACCCTCCGCGCCATTTAACCTTACTCCCGTACCGCCATTGGGGGTACCATCGGTGATCTCCCTGGCATTCTTCGGCGGGTTATGGGGTATCGCGATATGGGCCATCGCTGGCCGCCTGAAAGGTGCGTTGTACTGGCTCGGCCATGTGATACTGGGTGCCGTCGGCCCAACCGCCGTAGCCATGTTGGTTGTCTTTCCGATGAAGGGTTTGGCAGTATCAGCCCAGACTTGGGTAGGTGGCCTGATTCTTAACGGCTTCTGGGGGCTGGGAGTGGCCATATTTATGGTGCTGATGGCAGCAAAAGCGTCTCGCCAACCCTGACCGATCAGAGATATTCGTACACGCAAACCAAAAAGGACATGTAATGACGAATTCCAAGCAGGCAGACTATGATCTGGTGGTATTTGGTGCCACCAGCTTTGTGGGGCAGATTCTGACCCGATACCTGGTAGAAAACTATGGCGCGTCTGGCAAGGTGAAGTGGGCTATCGCTGGCCGTTCAGAGGGCAAGCTGAATGCTCTCAAAGCCGAACTGGGTGCGCAGGCTGCGGACTTGCCAGTTCTGGTGGCTGACGCGGCCGACGATTCGGCACTGGCGGGCATGTGCCGACAGACCCGCGTGGTGATCTCCACCGTTGGCCCATACGCCCTTTATGGTGAACCGCTGATCAAGGCCTGCGTGGACACTGGTACCGATTATTGCGACCTGACCGGTGAGGTGCAGTGGATTCGCCGGATGGTCGAGGGCTATGAAGCCCAGGCCAGGAAAACCGGTGCACGAATTGTCCATTGCTGCGGTTTCGACTCAATACCATCTGATATGGGCGTCTGGTTCCTGCAGCAGCAGGCTGAGAAAGCCTTCGGCAAGACCTGCCAGGATGTGCGCATGCGGGTTAAGGTCGCCAAGGGTGGTTTGTCCGGCGGCACCGTAGCATCCATGATCAACGTGGCCAAAGAAGCGGGCGCGGATCCGAAACTGCGCAAGGAACTGGCCAATCCCTTCTCGATCTGCCCAGAGGGCCACCGATCCAAGGTGCGCCAGCCCAGTCTGAAAACCGCAGAGTACGACAAAGACTTTGACGTGTGGCTGGCGCCGTTTGTGATGGGCGCCATCAACACCCGCGTGGTTCACCGGTCCAATGCACTCCAGAATGCCCGTTACGGTCAGGAATTCACCTACGACGAAGCCATGATGACCGGCAAGGGCGCCAAAGGCCGCCTGACTGCTTACGGTATCACCGCCGCACTTGGCGCGTTCTTTACCGCTTCCGCCATCAAGCCAACCCGTTGGGTGGTTGAGAAGCTGGTACCCAAGCCCGGTGAGGGCCCAAGCCCGGAAGAGCAGGAAAGCGGCTTCTATGACCTGCGTTTTGTAGGCCGCACTACAGACGGCAAGACCATCATCACCAAAGTCACCGGAGACCGTGACCCCGGCTACGGCTCCACGGCCAAAATGTTGGGTGAGGCTGGCTTATGCCTGGCGTTTGACCTGCCTGATTCTGACCAGGGTGGCTTCTGGACGCCTGCGTCCATGCTGGATGGCAAACTGCTGGAACGACTGACCAGCAAAGCTGGCCTGACTTTCGACGTACTGGAAACCCGCTGAAGCTCAGTGCAGGTGCAGGGTATGACCGGAGGAGGGCAGCAGCGCCTCCGGCCCATGCCCCAGGCAGATAACAGTCCGATCTTCCAGCCAGCGGTTGATCTGGGGGGCGATGCGCTCCCTGGTGTCTGTATCCACCCCGGTAAAAGGTTCATCCAGAATCACCAGGGGCGCTGTGCTCAATAGCACCCTTGCCAGCACCAGCCGGCGTGCCTCCCCACCAGACAGCCGGTTACCGGCACTACCCAACCAGGTTGATAAACCTTCGGCTTCACGGGCAAATCTGTCGGCCAACTCTACCAGCTCCAGAACACGCCACAGATCGCCATCGCTAGAATTGGGGTTGCCCAGTAACAGGTTCGCTTTCACCGTATCTTCGAACACCACCGTCGCCTGTGTGAGATAGGCGCAGGGCAGGGAGGCGAGCTTCCCTTGCCGGGGCGGAATCACGCCGGCGAAGGTGTCCGCCAGGGTGGATTTGCCGGAGCCCGAGGCGCCAACAATACCGAGGCGTTTCCCCACTTCAACGGTCAGGCTGAAATGGGTCAGGACGGGCCCAAACCCGGGATAACCAATCGAGAGGTCACGGGCTTCCAATGCATTCGCCGATGCTTCCGAAAGCGGTGCAGCAGAGGCTGCGGAATTCGCAATGCCGGGAGCTGGCTGAACCTCCTGATTCAGGCGCCGGGCTGCAGAGAGGGTAGCGCCCAGTTTGGCGAAGGCATCAGGCAACATGGCATAGACTTCCAGTAAGCCCATCAGAGCGATCGGCAGCAAGACCAGTAAAGGACCGGATAATGCCCCCTGGTTAAACAGCTCAATGCCAACCCACAGCGTTACCACAACCGCGAGATTCACGATCAGCTGTGTCGCCGCGTGATGCCAGCCGGCCTGGCTATCCACCCGCGCCTGGGTTCTGGACATCGAAAGCGCTTGTTTCATCAAACGCCCGGAGTGTTTACCGGTGCGACCGGCCGCCGTGAGCTCTGCAAAGCCTTCCAGATGTTCAATGACATCACCACGGAGTTGTTCCTGCTGGTCACTGAGCTTACCTGATAGGCTCTGGGTTCCTGCGAATACTCGCCAGCTCGAGATCAAGATGGCCGATGTCAGCAGAATCAGGAGTATCAGCGCAAAGGATCCTGAGAACACTAACCAGCCGGCAAGCACCAGCAACACGCTAACCACCCCGGCCAGGGCCGTGGGCGCAATTACCCGAAGATACAGGGTGTCCAGGGCATCCACATCTGCCGTTAGCCTGGATAACCACTGGGCCCCAGATTTCTGGCCCCGGTCACGGTGGCCGGCTTCGGCCATCCGGTTAAACAGGGCAACACGAATATCGGTTAGCAACTGCAGTACCGTGTTGTGGTTGTATACCCGTTCAAGATAGCGGGAGACCGTGCGGGACACCGCGAAAAATCTTATGCCGCCGCCCGGAACGTAGAGGTTGATGTAGGCTTGTGTGCCAGCGGCCAGCAGCAGGCCCACCAGTGCGGTCTCGGTCAGAAACCAGCCCGACAAGGCTAATAACCCGATACCGGAGAGCAGGGTAGCCAGTAACAACAGGGCACCAATCACCAGGCGGCCGCGCCGCTGGAGAACCAGGTTCAGCCAGGGCTTGAGCTCACGCATGGCGAACCTCGCCGTCATTGACAATCAGCACCTGGTCCGCGAGGGCCAGCAGGGCCTGGTGATGGGTCGAGAAAACCAGCGTTTTGCCAGCTGCTGCCAGTTTATGGAGTGCTTCCAGCACCAGAATCTCGCTGGTGGCATCCAGCCCTGCTGTGGGCTCATCCAGCAGGATCAGGTCGTAATCCGCCAGGAATATACGCGCCAGGCTCAGCCTGCGAGCCTGTCCGCCGGACAATCCCTGGCCATCTTCACGGATAACGCTGTTAATACCCTGGTCCCGGCTTTCAAGTATGCTACCGAGGCCCACCAGGCGCAGCGCGTTCTCAATGGCAATGTCGGATGCCTCAGGACTGGTCAAACGGAGGTTGTCTGCCCATGAGCCTTGCACCCAGAACCCGCGCTGGCCAAGCCAGCCAAACGGCGAGCGACCGGCTGCCTGGCCGAGCACACTGATGGCTCCGCTATCTGGCTGGATAAAACCCGCCATTAAGTGCAGCAATGACGATTTGCCGCCGCCGGAGGGCCCGGTCAGCGCAACCGCTTTGCCACGCTCTATGGTCAGGTCAAGATTAGCGAATACCGGCTTGCCGCCCTGGTAGCTGAGGGTGACGTTGTCCAGGTTAAGGCCATCGTCCTGCGATGACGCGGGTGTCTCAGGGGCAGATTGCCCACAGACAGGGGTTTCAAGGCGGGCCAGAATTTCAGCGCTGGCACCAAGCGCTGCCGCGCGGTCATGGTAGTGCTGTGACAGTGTGCGCAGCGGTTGAAAAAACTCCGGCGCCAACAACAGAATCAATAAACCGGAAAAGAGTGTGAGGTCCGCGCTGGGGCCGTAAGTGATGTAGCCCAACAAACCAAAGCCAATGTAGATGGCGATAACCGCGATGGCGACGGAGGCGAAAAACTCCAGCACTGCCGAGGACAGAAATGCCACTTTGAGGGTCTTCATGGTGATCTTTCGGTATTGGTCGGACCGTTGGTTCAGGGTTCGGGATGCCTCTTCCGTCTGGCCAAATAACTGTAGGGTGGTGAGGCCGCGGACTTTGTCCAGAAACTGACCAGACAGCCGGCTGATGGTCTCGAAATGCTGCTGATTGACCTTTTCAGCACCCATTCCCACCAGTGCCATGAAGATCGGGATCAGGGGGGCAGAAAGCAGGAGAAAGATGCCCGCAAGCCAGTCCAGCCAGAACACCAGAACCAGGATAGCCAGTGGCACAATGGCTGACAGCGACACTTGCGGCAGGAAGCGGGCGAAGTAACCGTGTAAGGCCTCCACATGGTCCAGCCATTCCCGCGCCAGAGTACCGGCTGAGCTGTCAGCGAGCGCGACAGGGCCGGTATCACGCCAGTGGCGGTGAATTTGCCGCCGGGCATCCCTGCGTACCTGTTCGCTGCAACGGGCCGCGAACTGAGTTTGAAGGCCCTGGCCAAAAGCGCGAACCACCAGTGTAACCATCAGAGCTACAAACCAGGGTATGAGGGTGGAAGCCGTCTGTCCTTCTATAATGATTCGATGCACCAGCCAGGCCAGCAGAGCCATCTGAACGATGGTTGCCAGCCCAACCAGCACGCCGGCCACTACCGTGGCGCGAATCCACCGCTGGTTTTTCCGGGCAAGGCCGGAAAGCCATTGGCGAATCTCAGCCTGGGCCGGTTCGGCCACTCAGTGGTACCCCTCACCGGCGCGCACCTTGCCCCGGAATACCCAGTAAGTCCAGGCGGTATAGGTCAGCACGATAGGGATGACGAACAGCAGGCCCAGCAGCAGGAACAGCTGGGATTCATAGGCGGAAGCGGCATCCCACAAGGTGTATTCCGGCGGAACTACATAGGGCCAGCGGCTGACAATCAGGCCCAGGTAGGTGGTGATGAACAGTCCCATGGTCGCCAAAAAGGGCATACCTTCAAAGCGGTTACGAACAGAACGCCAGATCTGGAACGCACACAGCAGAGTCAGTGCCGGCAGCACCCAGATCACCGTGATGTGATCAAACCAGCGCTCACGCACCATGTCATCCACGAACGGAGTCCAAACACTGATGATGGCGAAGATAACCAGTACAGCGATCAGCAGCGGGGTGGTAATACGGTACGCCCACTCCTGCAAACGGCCTTCGGTTTTCATGATTAACCAGGTGGAACCCAGCAATGCATAACCACTGAGCAGCCCCAGGCCGGTCAGCACTGTGAATGGTGTCAACCAATCCAGCGCGCCACCTGAGTAGGCACCATTGGTGGTTTCAAAACCCTGGATATAGGCGCCAACAACCGCACCCTGGGCAAATGCAGCGGTGGTGGAGCCACCAGCAAATGCCCAGTTCCAGAGATAGCGGGAGGTCCGGGCCTTGAACCGGAACTCGAACGCTACACCCCGGAAAATCAATCCGGCGAGCATCAGAAACACGCCGATGTACAGCGCGGGAAGGATGATGGAATACACCAGTGGAAAGGCGGCCAGCAGTCCGGCGCCGCCAAGCACCAGCCAGGTTTCGTTGCCATCCCATACCGGAGCCACGGTGTTCATCATGGTATCCCGGTCGATCTCAGACGGGGCGAAGGGGAACAGGATGCCCACACCCAGATCAAAACCATCCATCAACACATACATAATGATTCCGAAGCCAATAATGAAGGCCCAGATCAAAGACAGATTGAACAGCTCCATGATCAAAGACCTCCTTTATTATCGGCCGGACGGGCATGGCTAATGGCACCTGAGCCGGACTCAATTTCGAACGGAACGTGGGCAGCAGAGAGGGGCCGCGCAGGGCGGTCAGATTCGTGCTCGCCTTCATCCGAGTCTTCCAGGCCCACATAAAGCACCCTCAACAGATAGTAGACGCCGGCGCTGAAAACAAGGCCATAAACTACGATATAGCCAATCAGGGTGAACAGAGCCATGCCACCGGTCAGCGATGGTGTAAGCGCCTCGGCCTGGTTCATCATGCCATACACCAACCAGGGAGAGCGGCCAATCTCGGTTACAAACCATCCTGCTATCACCGCAATAAACGGGGTGATGCTCATGAACCGTAAGCCCTGAAGGAACCAGCGATTCTGGTAGTAAGCGCCATTGCGCCTGAGCACCAGACCGGCCAGGGCGAAGGCAATCATCAGCAGACCAAGACCGACCATCACTCTGAAAGACCAGAACACGATGGCTACTGGCGGTTGTTCTTCAACGGCAACCTCGTTCAGACCGGGCACCTCACCGTCCCACTCGTGAGTCAGAATGAAGCTGGCCAGGTTGGGGATACCTATCTCGAATCGATTGGTCTGGTTAGCCTGGTCGGGAATGGCAAAAAGCAGCAACGGCACGTTACGGGAGGTTTCCCAATTACCCTCCATTGCTGCAACTTTCACCGGTTGATGTTCCATGGTATTCAGACCATGAAGATCACCAATGACTGCCTGGGCCGGTGTCAGGAACAGCAGCATCCACAAGCACATCGACAGGGCCTTGCGATTGGCTTCTACCTCACGCCCACGAAGCAGATACCAGGCGCTGACGCCAGCAACTACAAATCCCCCCGTCAGAAATGATGCCATGACCATATGGGCAAACCTGTAGGGAAAGGAGGGGTTGAATATGGCCTGCGACCAGGAGGTGACATGGAACACGCCGTCTCTTAGCTCCACACCTGCGGGTGTGTGCATCCAACTGTTGGCAGACAGTATCCAGAATGAGGAAATAAAGGTGCCAATCGCCACCATAATGGCGGCAAACAGGTGAACGCCCGGCGGTACCTTGTGACGACCAAAAAGCAGAACACCCAGAAATGCAGCCTCCAGGAAAAACGCCGTGATCACTTCGTAGCTGAGCATGGGGCCGAGAAAGTTAGCTGAGGCCTGAGAGAAGTTGCTCCAGTTGGTGCCGAACTGAAACGACATCACAATGCCCGAAACCACACCCATCCCGAATACCACGGCAAACACCTTGGTCCAGAATGCCGACAGTTTTTCCCATAGCGGGTTGCCGGTTTTGAACGCCAGGCCTTCAAGGACAGCGATGAAAGACGCCAATCCGATGGAAAACACCGGAAAGATGGCGTGAAATGACACCACAAATGCGAACTGGATTCGCGATAGGATGAGAGGATCGAGTTCCATGAAATACCTCCGGTAACTCAAACATAGTCAAAAAACGGGCCAGCGCGCCCGTTCAGCCGCTGCCTTGGCTCATCTTGTCTATTGTTATTACCGGCAGTTCATTACCATGCTACTTAAATTGCAGCAATAATGGGTAGGGCAGTTTGTCGCACCCCTTGATCAAAAACAATTATGGTGAGCCACATGAGCTTTTACGAGGATAGAGTGCTACCCCACATTATCGACAAGGCGTGCTCCATGGGGCAGGTCATGAAACTGCGTGGCGAGATGGTACCGAGGGCCCACGGCAGGGTGCTGGAGGTGGGCATGGGCTCTGGCATCAACCTTGAATTTTATGACCAGAGCCAGGTTGAAATGGTCTACGGACTGGAACCCTCGGAAGGGATGAGACGCAAAGCATTACAAAATCTTAACCGCTCGCCCGTTGCGGTGGAGTGGCTGGACCTGCCGGGCGAAAAGATTCCACTGGAGGATAACTCCGTGGATACGGTTTTACTGACCTTCACACTTTGCACCATCCCCGATTGGTATTCTGCGTTGTTGCAGATGAAACGAGTACTCAAGCCAGGCGGCGACCTCTTGTTCCTGGAGCACGGGGAGGCACCTCATGAGTCCATCCGAAAATGGCAGCACCGCATTACCCCGGGCTGGAAAATGCTCGCAGGTGGTTGCCACCTGAACCGACAGATCGCAGACCTTATTCGCCACGCAGGCTTTGAGATTCAGGAACTGGAAAACCTGTACATGCCAAAAGCGCCGAAAATTGCCGGGTTCATCTACAAAGGCCGCGCCACCAAGCCTGTATAGACAGGCTTGGACAGAAAATAACCGGTGTCACCCGCAAGAGTGGGAACGGAATTGCGTTACGCCAGCGGGCCTTATACAATCCCGCCCTTCAAGCATTTCCTTCCGATGCCCGGATGGTGAAATTGGTAGACACAAGAGACTTAAAATCTCTCGACCGCAAGGTCGTGCCGGTTCGATTCCGGCTCCGGGCACCACTTCACATCTTTCCTTTGCCTTAATCCAGGTACAAAAAAACCGCTCCTTGAATCAAGAAGCGGCTTTGTCTGCGCCAATGTGCTTTAAAATCAGGCAGCCTGGCGTATCTTGCGGCGAGCGCCCAGTCCCAGCAGGCCCAGGCCAAGCAAGGCCAGGGTAGAGGGCTCTGGTACCGACACCGGGCGAGAGGTGATCAAACCTTTCAGCGTTGCAGTGTTGGATTTCTTTTCCTTGGTCCAGAACTCATCGGCCAGTGCGCCGTCGTAGAAGAAACCGGCGATGTCGACAAAATAGTTAACGCCACCGATCAGGAAGCTGTCAGAAGCACCGACGTTCAAAGCGAAGGTAACCCGGTCTGCACAGCCGTAAAAGTTAACTCCGGAGTAGTTTGCACCGCCATTCGCACAGGTTCTGGCTTCATTCGGGGTTTCCCAGTGCAGGAATTCAAATACCGACAGAACCGTTTCTTCAACGCCATCAATCTCAAGGGTGGACTGCACGGTCAGCTGCGCTGAGGTGAGAGCTGGGTCATAGATCGGGTAGTTGAAGTGCGTAAAGGTGCCCAGGTTGAAGGCTGCGTCTTCAGTGACCAAAGCGGGTGTGGCTGCACTGTCAAAACGGTAACCACTCTGGCCGCCGGAGGTTGCAGGAACACCCCAACGGATTTCGTTGGTGTTCTGGCCGGTTACGTCCGGAAAGACGGGTGTGGTCGCAGTCCATAGCCCGGTCACGCTGGTGAGGTTGATGACGGCAGCACTTGCCGTTCCTACCGAGAGCATGGCGGCGGTTGCACCTGCAACCAGTAATTGTTTAATCATGTAAAGGCACTCCCTGTGAGCAAGTCGTTGTTATGTCGCAATCGGAACGGCGTTTCCGAGGCATACTCAGGTGGAACAGCAATTGGAGTGCCGAAAGTTCAAATTCCCTGCATTAACAATAAGAAAGTGGGAGCGGCTGGCCGGGTGACAGTGAATCAGGAGTGCCTGTGTAAATAATCCGGACACTCCCGGGGATTACCCGCGGGCCGGCCAGTGGCCCACGCTAAATGAACGAACTACGGTATCATTGTTCCTGCTCAACCGTTTCCGCCGGTTCCTGGTACTGTGAGTCCTGAACGGGCATTACCGGGCGTATCTGGTTGATGTCCCCCGTGGGCACTCTGGGGTCATCTTCTATCAAAACCATGAGAGCACCACCCAGGATGAGGATCAGCAGTACTATCTTGATCAAAACATTGCGAGACATAGATTCTCCTGTTTGCATTCGCCTTCTATTACCTTGAGGGCTGTGGCGTTAATTACAACCATTGTCCGAAGGTCGGTTCGACAGCGCCGCCGTGTTTGGTGATACTGCCCTGAAGCCTTTTGACGGAGGAGCAGGCCATGACACAGGCAACCGGTAGTCTGGTGCAACAGCGCACGGAGAACGGCATCGCCACGGTAACGTTGCGTGACCCTGAGCGGCGGAACAGTTTGTCGATGGCCATGCTTGAGGCATTGTCAGATGCTTTTACAGCCATCGAAAAGGATTCCGACATCCGCGTGGTAGTGCTGGCTGCCGAGGGGCACGTATTCTGTGCCGGGCACGACCTGCGGGAGATGCGCTCGAAGTTCGACAGCCATGAATTCCAGTTGGCACTTTTTCAACAATGTAGCAAGGTGATGCAGCAGATTGTTAACCTGCCGCAGCCGGTGATTGCCAGGGTAGCCGGGGTGGCCACCGCTGCCGGTTGCCAGTTGGTTGCCAGTTGTGATCTGGCCGTGGCGGAGCAGGGGGCCCGGTTTGCAACCCCCGGCGTGAATATTGGCTTGTTTTGCTCTACACCCATGGTGGCGTTGTCCCGAAACGTTTCCCGAAAACACGCCATGGAAATGCTGCTGACCGGGGAAATGATTGACGCGCCCAGGGCGGAAGCTCTTGGACTGGTTAACCGGGTGGTCGCTGCAGACGTGCTGGATGAGACGGTCTACCGGATGGCGGCAACGATTGCCAGCAAATCCGGGCATGCCCTGAAAATTGGTAAGGCTGCGTTCTATCGCCAGCTGGAAATGCCGTTATCCGACGCTTACCGATACACCGCTGAGGTGATGGCGGCCAATGCCTGCACTGACGATGCCCGGGAAGGGATCTCAGCTTTTCTGAACAAACGTGACCCGGACTGGAAGCATCGATAACCTCAACCCGCTTATGGCTGGCACGCTTCCTCTGCCGGCCAGAGCAGTTGATCGCCGGGGGAGATATTCCGCGCCGCAAAGTAACCCTTGTTCATTTCCACGGCGTTCCAGAACGGTTCCCCCGAGGGATAGGTCGGGCAGTTCCGGCCTTTGGAAGAGGGGCAAGGTGTCATGGAATGGATACTGACGATAACGCCCTCTTTATCCAGATAGGCAATGTCCAGGGGGATCAGGGTCTGATACATCCAGAACCCGTGACTGGGTGATCTTTCCGTCTGGTAAGTGAACAGCATGCCGGCGTCTTCCGCCAGTGTGGTTCGTTCCATCAATCCCCGTTGCCGCTGTTTGTTTTTGCTGGCCACTTCGAGCACTACGGCATGCTTGTGACCGCCTGTCGCAAAGCAGGCTTCTACGCTGGGCAGGGGTTCCAGCGCACCGGCCAGTGCGGCCGGGGCAAACGCGATTGTTATCAGTGTGATGACAATCGCAACTCTGAACTGTCTCACGTACGCAACCTGTAGCCGGTTTTGAAAATCCACCATACGGTGGCCATACACAGGGCGAGGAAGACCAGTGTCATACCCACGCTGATGGCCACATGCACGTCTGCCACGCCGTAGAAGGCCCACCGGAATCCGCTGATCAGGTACACCACCGGGTTGAACAGGCTGATGGTCTGCCAGATGTCAGGCAGCATGTCGATGGAGTAGAAGGTGCCGCCCAGGAACACCAGAGGCGTGACGATCATCATCGGTACAATCTGCAGTTTCTCGAAACCGTCCGCCCAGATGCCGATGATAAAACCGAACAGACTGAAGGTAATGGAGGTCAGTACCAGGAACGAGAGCATCCAGAATGGGTGCAGAACCGAGTAATCAACGAACAGCCGGGCGGTGGCCAGGATGATCAGGCCAAGGATGACGGCCTTGGTGGCAGCCGCGCCCACGTAGCCGAGCACAATCTCGAAATAGGAGACCGGCGCAGACAGTACCTCATAGATGGTGCCAGAGAACTTGGGCATATAGATGCCGAAGGAGGCGTTGGAGATGCTCTGCATCAGGAGTGACAGCATCACCAGGCCGGGGATGATGTAGGCGCCGTAGTCGATACCGCCGATCTCACCCATTCGGGAGCCTATGGCCGAACCGAACACCACAAAATACAGGCAGGTGGAGATCACCGGCGACAGCACACTCTGCATGACGGTGCGCTTCATGCGCGCCATCTCGAACTTGTAGATTGCTTTTACACCGTACAGATTCATTACCCTCTCCATTTTTACCGGCGGCTATTCGTGTACCAGGCCAACAAATATTTCTTCCAGCGAACTTTCCCGGGTTTGCAGGTCCCGGTATTCGATTCCCAGATCCCCAAGGGTACGAAGCAGGCGGGCCACGCCGGCCTGCTGTTGCTGGGCGTCGAAGGTATAGATCAACTGGTAGCCGTCGTCTGACAGTTCCACCGGTTCCAGGGTAAGCTCGCCGGGAATCTTTTCGAGCTTGTTCTGAAGATGCAGGCGAAGCTCTTTCTTTCCGAGCTTGGACATGAGGCGCTCTTTCTCTTCCACCAGGATGATTTCACCCTGGCGAATCACCCCGATTCGGTCCGCCATTTCCTCGGCTTCTTCAATGTAGTGGGTGGTCAGAATGATGGTGGTGCCATTTTCGCGGAGTTTGCGCACCATTTCCCACATATCCCGGCGCAGTTCTACATCCACCCCGGCCGTGGGCTCGTCCAGGAACAGGATACGAGGCTCGTGGGACAATGCTTTGGCAATCATCACCCGCCGTTTCATGCCGCCAGAGAGAGACATGATGCGGTTGTTGCGTTTGTCCCAGAGTGAGAGGTCTTTCAGTACTTTTTCAATATGGGCCGGCTTGGGTGGCTTTCCGAACAGCCCACGGCTGAAAGACACCGCATGCCACACCGTCTCAAAGGAATCGGTATTCAGCTCCTGGGGAACCAGGCCGATGGCCTCGCGGGCTTTGCGGTAGTCTTTCACGATGTCGTGGCCGGCGGCTTTTACTTCGCCGTCGCCTTTATTGACGATACCGCAAATGATGGAGATCAGGGTGGTTTTGCCGGCGCCATTGGGGCCAAGCAGGGCGAAAATCTCACCGGGGTAGATCTCCAGATTGACGTCTTTGAGGGCCTGAAAGCCGTCGCCGTAGACTTTGTTCAAGTGCTTTACGGAAATGTCCGGTTGCACGGGCGTGTCCTGTTTTTGGGGTGACTCAAACCAGAAAGCCCGACATTTTCTCATGGCAGCAGCAGTTTAGAAACCTTTGCTATGTCAGGAATTTTCCCCATAATGCCCGCTTCTGAAAAGGCAGGGGCGGAGTATGGTACGAACCATTGTGATTGTGGGTTTAGTGGCGGGAGCAATTGTGCTTGCCCTTTTTGGCTCGCGCCTGTTCGAGACTGTTGATGACACCGCTAAGCATCCCGAGTGCAATCTCTTGGCCGGTGCCTGCCAATGGACGAACCGGGAAGGTAAATGGCAAGTTACCTTGCAGGAGCTGAAAGAGGGCGCTCACGGCACGGAGTATTTACTTCAGGTGTCTGTTGCCAAGGCCCCCGATCGCTTTCTGGCTGTCTTGAAGGGCCAATCCATGTACATGGGTGAGTATCCGGTGCCCATGGTCAGGGAGTCCGCACTGGAGTATCAGGCCCGGTTTACCGCACCTTTCTGCACAACCGGCGCCGATATGATCTGGCGAATCGATCTTCAGGATGGTCAGCAAAAATTGGAAAATGTGCCCTGGACACTGGTGTTCAAAGCGCAAAAATAGTTAAATCCTGCAAAATTACAGTCGTTTCCAGGGAAAAGTGATGGATTACGGGGAAAGTGTTCAGAAAGTTCTGCTGCGCAAGATCAGTAAAGCGGAGCAGGACCTGTTACAGCTCAAGCTGGATTACTGCCGGTTTGTTTTTGGCCTGTCTCATCGCGCCCGGGTAACCGCCAACGGGAAGGTCTGGTTTGTGCGCTCGGTAGACGTGCAGTCGATGACCTATACCGATGAAGGCACCTTCACCAAGCCCAGTGTCAGTGGTTCTCCAGAGAACGATGAAACCGGTCAGGAGATTGTTACTCTCGGATCAGACTGGGAATTGGTAACCGTTAAATAAAGGCGTTTCCGGTCACCACCTCGTAAAGGCTGGATGCCTGCGGTACGAATTGATGTACTGTCCAGAATTCTGCCCCTTCCAATCCTGCCCGATAACAGGCCAGTGACTCGCCACTGGATGTAAGCGTGGCGATAACCTGAATGGCTACCGGTTGGCGAATGCCGGTTTTTCGATTCGCAATTCTGGCAACCATCCCGGCAAGGGCTTCGCTATGGCGACTGGTCCTGGGGCTGAGGGCGCAAGCGGCACCGTACAACCAGGCGACGGCGTAGGTGCGCACAACCTCAGGTGCTTCTGCCAACGCAAGTCCGTTCACTCTGCAATCACGTTCCTGCAGTGCTGCCAGGATATGCAGCCTGGTAAACAGCTCGGTTTTGTCCGGAGAAGTCACCACTGCGGAGGCGGCTGCTGGGTGAGCAGGGCGTTCCGGGATCGGATCCTGTGAAACCGAAACCCTGACAAGACCGGCGCTGTTACCCATAACGCCTGTCTGCGAGAGCAATTCCTGCCGGCTTAGCGAAAACATCCGCAATGCCAGCATGGCCATCAAGATTACGAGCCCCAACTGGGTAATAACGACCAATCCATTGACCATCATAGGAGTGCCTGCCTTTCTAACGTGCGATTAACAACGGTTGCGACGGATTGTAACAGGATGTAATCGTCAGACGAGCCAACTGGCCAGCAGAACGTGTAAAAGCTTGGGGCTTACCCGGAAATTGTGATGGTCATCCCAGCACTTCAGCAGGTGGGCATGGTTTGAAGGGCCAGTTTACGGCGTATGTAACGACCAAGAATGTCGACGCCTATGTTAAGCAAGGCCGTGATCAGTATCAGAATCATGGCACGGTCGAACTGGATGTTCTGGATGGCAGAATCAACGTAAAAGCCCAGTGTGTAGATACCGAGGATGCCCAGAATCGCCGTTTCCCGCATGATGATTTCCCAACGGTAGAACAGAAACGCCAGGAACGAGCGGTAAACCCGGGGTACCAGTTCCCAACTGTAGCGGGCGAAGCCTTCCGGGGCGTCCGGGCGCAGGTGGATGGTGTTGGTCTGGCGACCGATCAGATGCCCGATAATGCCTCCGTTGTGCAGTGCCAGGGCCACGACCGCCGGCAACATGGACGGCCCCCACAGTTGCAGCAGGATGTAAGCCAAAATGTATTCTGGCGTGGATCGGGCTATCACCAGGAACACATGCCCGGAGGTGCGGCGCACTGGCCCGCCAAAATGCTTCGAGATCAGCGGGAATGCCAGTAGCGACAAAATACCTGTGGCCACCAGCGCTATCTGGGTGAGCACTACCGTATTCCAGATACCCGGCAGAGCCTGGTTGACCAATACATCGCCAAGCCAGCTGGACATCGCAGCCAGGCCCTCACCGTTTCTCAGCGGTGCCGGTACGATGTCTTCGGTGAAAAAGCGCTCCACATTCCCCCAAACTATCGGGAACCCGTCACCCAGGAAGAAGGGCGCGGCCAGGATGTAGACCGGCAATAACTTGGGCTTAACCCATAGGGGCATGGTGGCGATCAGCACGTAGAAAAGTATGAGCATGGCACCTGCGTCGGAATACATGCCTTGAGAGAACGAAGACTCGAGGTAGAAACCAAGGGTAGGCAGGCCGACGAAACCGAGGATGGCGGAAGACCGCAAACCGCACTCAAGTCGGTAGGCGGTGTAGGTGCGCAACTGCACCCAGCAGTCCGGAATACGCGCATACAGGAACGCGGCAATGGCATGGGTGCCCTGAGGCAACAGTTGTGCGGGTTCTGGGTCGGCCTCATCGAGGATTTCCGAATACACCTTGGCGAAAATACCGGCGTAGGGAATGGCGATTGCTAATACCCCGGTCAGCGGGTGGAAACCAAAGAACTGCAGGAAGATCAGCGCCCAGAACAGTTCATGGATCGCCCGTACGAAGGCGCAAAAAATACGTACCGGCATGAAACGGTACAGAAGCGCCAGCAGGAAGCCGAAGAAACTGCCAAGGGTGACGCCCACAAAACCAAAGGCAACGGTGCGCAGAAGAGCGGTTAGCAGGCCTTCGGTACTGAAGAAGTTGGGGGTAACCACGCCCAGGAAGAACTGCCCCAGGTCCCGCCACGGATTGGCAGTGGTAATGGCAATGTCGGCCACCAGAAGCCCTGCCAGGGCAATGGCAAGAAACAGAAAGCTGGCGCGAACGGTGGGATAAGAGAACATGGGGTACCGGCGCTGCCTGTCAGTAAAGCGTCATGATATCAGACGCGTTCAGTTTGCTGGCCGGTTCGTCCAGCGCTACCAGGCCATCCTGAATACCAACAATACGATTGCAGTAGGCAAGCGCCATATCCACATCGTGGAGTGCAATCACACTGGTGCTGAAGCGTTCGGTCAGGGCTTTCATGACCAGATGCGCCATGGGGCCATCCAGCGCAGAAATGGGCTCATCGGCGAGCAATATCCGGGCATTACGGTACAGAGCCCTGGCAATGGCAACACGCTGTCGCTGGCCACCAGACAGGGAAGCTGTGGCTGACCACTGCTTTTCAGGAATGCCAAGTTGATTCAACAATTCGCTGATGACAGCACGGTCTTTCCGGAACGGCCGCAGCAGCGTCAGAGTGTTATACCACAGCGGGTGCTGGTCCAGCTGACCCATGAACACGTTGTGAAAAACCGGCAGTGCATTGACCAGCCCTAGCCCCTGGGGCACGAGTGAGGCGTCACGAGTCAGGCGCTCATAGAGCAACTTGATCAGGGTGGACTTGCCAGCCCCGCTCTTGCCCACCAGGGCAACATGCTCACCTTCCTCTACCTTCAGAGACAGCGGGCCTATCACCCGCTTGTCTCCAAAACTTGCACTTAGCTGATCAAATGAAAAGCCTGACATCAATCGATGATTCCGAGGTCTTTGGCAACGCTGCGAATGGGCTCGTAGTCATCGTTTGAAGCCGGAATAAAGCCTTCGCGGGGGAAGCTCTCCAGCAGTGCGGGATCATCCAGATTAAGCAGGGCCTGGCGAACCCTGTCCATGAAGCCCTCACCAAAACGGTCATCAACGTCACCACGGATGGTCCACTGGTAATTGGGAAAGCCTGGGGTCTTCCAGATAATCCGGACGTCGTCGGTGTTGATGTTGCCGTCTTCCAACTCCTTCTCCCACACCTTGTAGTTAAGGGCGCCGACTTCATAGGTTCCGGATTCAACCAGCCGCAGAGTGCGGGTATGGTTGCCACTGAAACCAACACGGCTGAACACAGTTTCCGGCGCCTCGCCGAAACGCTGGCGAATGTGGTACTCAGGAATCAAGCGGCCGGAAGTGGAACCCTTGGAGCCAAACGTGAAAGTTTTGCCGCGAACGCCTTCGGGAAGGATATCACTGCGCTCAAGACCAGTGCTTTTGTGGGCAATGAAGTAGTTGTAAAACGCCTGATCCTCAACACCCTGGGCCAGTGCTTCTGAGCCGGGAACCAGTGCACGGGCCTGAACGCCGGACAACCCGCCAAACCAGGCCAGTTGTACCTGGTTGTTGCGGAAAGCTGAAATGGCTGCGGCGTAGGATTTTACAGGAATGTAGCGTACATCTACCTCCAGTTGCTCCGACAGGTAATCGGCGATGCCACGGAAGCGCTCCACCAACTTGGTTTCGTCTTCATCAGGGATGGCCGTGAAGACAAAGGTTTGGGCAGATGCAGTGCCAGTGGCGAGCAGGATCAGAAAGCCGGAAACAAGCCATTTCCGTATTTGCTTGAGGATCATAATCTTTCCTTTTAAAAGAGGACAATGGTGTTGCGGTGGATTGCGACCTGCAGAGGATAACGTGATTATCGTCAAGTCTGAACCGATATACGCTAGAACTCTTTACCTGGAGCATTCAGAGCGACAGAATTGTGCAAAACTTCCAGGCAGACCTATGAATATTAGCATCCTTACCCCGGCGGGGCCGGATTCGAAAGCAGGAAACCGCGCAACCGCACTGCGATGGCAACAATTGCTGGAAGAAGCGGGCCATCGGGTAACGGTGGAAACCCATTACCCTGAAGTGCCAACGGACCTGCTGATTGCCCTCCATGC
This sequence comes from Marinobacter sp. MBR-99, assembly GCF_040547575.1. Lineage (NCBI taxonomy): Bacteria > Pseudomonadati > Pseudomonadota > Gammaproteobacteria > Pseudomonadales > Marinobacteraceae > Marinobacter > Marinobacter sp. MBR-99. The sequence goes on from NZ_JBEPPY010000001.1 coordinate 324,844, forward strand.
CTGGCGAAGTGCCGAGGCCATACAGCGCTTTCATACCGAATGGCCCGAAAAGCCCCTGATCGTCGCACTTACCGGGACTGACATTTACCATCACCAGTACGAATACCCGGACGCAACCCATGCCTCTATGGCAGCGGCATCCGTACTGATTGGCCTGCATGATCTGGTGGCGAAGGACATTCCCGAGTCCTTCCGGCACAAGTTGCTGACCTTGCGGCAATCCGCAGCCAAACCGGCGGTTCGGGGTGGTTCCAGGCCCGAGTCAGGTCGCTTCAATATCTGCGTTATCGGACATCTCAGGAGTGAAAAGGACTCCCTGCGTGCAGCCCGGGCGAGCCGATTGTTGCCGGAGGAATCCGCCATCACTGTCTCCTGTGCAGGCAAGCCTCACAACGATCAGTGGCGGGAACGGGCATTAAAGGAAAACAGGGAGAATCCCCGTTTCCACTGGCTCGGAGAGTTGGAGAAAACGCAATTGGAAAACCTGATGGCGGTGAGTAGCCTGATGGTGATCAGCTCCGTAATGGAAGGCGGTGCTAACGTGGTGTCTGAAGCCTGCAGGGCAGGGCTGCCCATTCTGGCGTCTGACATTCCGGGTAACCGTGGCCTGCTGGGTGAGCACTACCCCGGCTACTATCCGGTCAAGGATGAAGCTGCGTTGGCCCGGTTGATGCGCAAGGCCGAAACCGAACCGGAATTTCTGGCAGAACTGGCCGCCTGCGTGAACAAGCTGGCAGAAACCTTTACCCCGGAGCGCGAACGCCAGAGCCTGGAACAGGCCCTGGCGCTGGCGCTCGCTGCGGTTAATCCCGCAGCGTGATGGGTTCGATCGGTCCGTTTTCGTCCTGGGCAAGCACCCGGCCGATAATCGCGGTGTGGGGATAGCCAAGAGCCTTGAGCTCCGTGACACAAGCTTCCGCCACGGCTGCGGGCACACTGGCCAGAAGTCCTCCAGCGGTTTGCGGATCAAAGATCAGGGGGTAGCGGGGATGGTTAACCCAATCTCCCTGATCCCGGATACCCCGGCGCAACCTTATGTTGGCGGGCTGCAGTGAGCTCAGGATGCCAGCCGCCACGGTTTCTTCCGCGCCTGGAAGAATGGGGATGGCAGTCAGGTCCAGTTCGGCGTCGACGCCGGAAGGCCTCGTCATTTCCACCAGATGGCCCAACAGACCAAAGCCGGTGACATCGGTACAGGCGCGTGCGCCATGGCGTAGCAAGCACTCCGCAGCGGCTTTATTGGACTGGACCATAGACGCCAGTGCAGCATCAATCCAACGCCCCTTTGCGGCTAGACGGGCATGGGCGGCAAACAGGGTTCCGGTACCGATGGGCTTGGTCAGCAGGAGCACATCGCCGGCCCGCAAGCCACCCTTGCTCATGACCTTGTCAGGATCGATCAGGCCATTCACAGCAAACCCGAGCGCAAGTTCCTTGCCTTCACCGGTATGGCCTCCAACCAGTGCACAGCCCGCTTCGTTAAGCACTTCCACCGCGCCAGACATCATCTGGAACACGGTATCTTCCACCTTTGACTCAATACCGTAAGGCACAGTCGCCACCGCGGTAGCGCTTTGAGCTTCCGCGCCCATGGCAAAGACATCGCCAAGACTGTGATTGGCGGCTACCTTGCCGAAGATATAAGGATCATCAATAAATGCGCGGAAGAAGTCCACGGTGTGGACCACGGCCTTGCCCGGAGGCACTTGCAACACCGCGGCATCATCCGGAGCGTGCAGGCCAATGAGGATGTCATCGCGCTCAATCGGGCGCAGCTCACCCAGCGCCCTGGACAACACCGTGCTACCGACTTTGGCGCCACAACCGCCACAACGCATGGCGACAGCCGAGATGGCCTGCGAGGCTTCTTCGGGATTCTGGGCGGCCGAGGTGTCTGGCAAACGGGCGCTGTCTTCCATGGCTGGAAGATCCGTAAATTTCTGCATGAACCGGCGGTCAATCCAGTCTTTCCAGCGCCAAACCCAGGCGCCCGAGAACCCGTAATTACCTTTGGAGGCGACGGCGAATTGGTCACCGGTGCTGATCAACGCCAGCCAGGTTTTCTGCGGATTGAATGGTCTGGGTGGTTTGCCCAGGGCCATGCGTTTGAGGTTATCCGCCAAAGGCCGCCCCTGGCGCACCGCAAACACCCCGGCTTTTTCACGGGGGTGGTTCACCACGTTGGCGATGTCGCCGGCAACAAAAATGTGGTCGTCGTTCTCGGTCTGCAGGGTGTCCCTGGCCCGTATAAACAGGCCGTCATCCAGTGCCAGGCCAGTAGATTCCAGCCAGGCCGGGCCACCGGCACGGGTTACCCAGAGTACCTCGTCGGTCTGCAGAGTCTGGCCGGACTCGGTATTCAACAGGCCGGCATCCACCCTCGACACAGCATCGCCCAGATGCAGCTTTACGCCCCGGCGAACCAGTTTGTCCCGGAAGACCGCGCGAACTTTGGCATTATGGGTAGGCAGAATCTCGCTTGCGGCGTCGAACAGATGGAAGTGCAACTGGTCCGGGTCTTTGCCGCGGTTAGCAAGTTCATTGCGCAGGCGGAACTGCATGGCCAGGGTAAGTTCCACCCCGCCGGCACCGGCACCAACAACGGCGATGGTCATGGGGCCATCGTGGTTCTCGATGCGGGACAGCAACGACAACCATCGGTTGTTGAACCCGGTGATGGGCTTCACCGGTACCGCATGTTCCGCAGCACCGTTTACCTCGGAAACCCGGGGAGAGGAGCCGATGTTGATCGAAAGGATATCGTAGGGAACATTCGGGCGGCCTTTGCAGATCACCCGTTTTGCCGCACGATCAATGCCAGACACTTCCGCACGGTAGAACCGGGCACCGGCGTACTCTGCCAGTCGGCTCAGATCAATATGCACATCGTCATAGCTGTAATGCCCCGCCACATAACCGGGCAGCATGCCGGAGTAGGGGGTGTGGGTATCACGGCATATGAGCGTGAGCCGAACGCCGGGGACCGGATTCATGGCGAATCGCTTGAGGACCCCGACGTGGCTGTGCCCGCCACCTACCAGGACGATGTCCCGTAATACAGGTTGATCGGGTGTTTGCATCAGATGACTTTCTTGGCTTCAGCAGATAGCTCACTGAACCCTTTGATGCTCTTGAAGGCTTCCAGTTTCTGTTTATCGGCATCGCTCGGGTTGGCGATCTGGTCGATGGATGTAATGCCGGCATCTTTCATTTTCTTTGCCGTTGCCGGGCCAATACCCTTGATGCGGGTCAGGTCAGATTTGTCCGCCGGCTTGGCGGTTTTGGCTGCTACCGGTTTCTTTGCTGCAGGCTTTTTGGCAGCAGCAGGTTTGGCCTTGCTGGCAGCCGGCTTTTTCACAGCTGGCTTCTTGGCCGCAGGCTTTGCACTTGTTGCCTTTTTAGCGGCAATAGTGGCCTTCTTGGCGGTGGTGTCTGCGGCTTTCTTGACGTCTTTGCCCGATTCCTTGGCTGCAATACCCAGCTTGTCCAGCAATGAGCTCTGCAGTTCGTGGAATTCGTTCATCCGGCGTTCGAACTCTTCATTAAAGCGCTTTACCTCACGCTCACGGAGTTCGTCCATTTCCTTGAGCAGTTTACGAACCGGATCCTGAACCTGATGCTGCAGGTGGTCGAACTGTTTCAGGGCATCATTGATGAGTGTTTCAATCTGAGCCGTGGTTTTCTCGAACTCTTTGTTCACTTTTTTGACAATCTTATCAACACTGGGTTTGGCTTTCTTTGCCATAGGGCGTCTCCTTACAGAGGGGGATAGAACGGTGGAACGGTGTATCAGGCCAATTGCCTCATTCCGTTTGTCGTATTCGAGCTTCGTCTGGACTTGAGGCTCTGCTTCTTCAGAAGCACTTCACGAATACGGCGTAGCTTGTCCGAAAGAGGGGAGTTATCTCCGGATTCAAGTTGAAAAAAATCAATCGAGTAGAAGAAGTTGCTACAGTGCTTTCTCTTTTCGGTAACCAGTCCGGTAACACCCTCGGCGCGAATTTCTTCAAACGGCATATCCATAATGAGGTCGAGTGTAATGGTATCACCGGGCTTGAACAGCTTATCGGTTTTCATCACACAGCCGTAGCTGTCGAGCTCATAAAGGCGAGCTTCCACGGTTTCCTTGCGAAACAGGCCATGGCGTACGCGGAAACGGGCAACAAGATCCGGTAGTTCTTCGTTCATGAAATGCTTTCTCTGCCTCTGAGATCAGCCAGATTATTTGAGCATAAATTAAACAATAGACGGGCTATTTAATTTTGGCAATGCCATCAGCTGTCTACCGTAACCCTTTCATGGAATAGTTCAACATCCGCCCCCCGCAAAGGGGGCCAGATGCGGTCGTTATCTGGTTTTCAATTCGTACAGATCAACACGACGATCTTTCAGGTTGGTGACTGAGCCTTCGTTACGTACCAATTTGAGTTTCTCCAGGTCCATATCCGAGAACATGATCATTTCAGTGTTTGGTGTGGTCTCCGCCATCACGGCATCGTGCGGGAATGCGAAGTCAGACGGTGAAAATACGGAGGATTGTGCGTACTGGACGTCCAGGTTCTCTACCTTGGGCAGGTTGCCGACACTGCCGGTGATCACCACATAACACTCGTTTTCGATGGCGCGGGCCTGGGCACAATGGCGAACCCGCAAGTAGCCGTTTTTGGTGTCGGTCCAGAAGGGTACACAGATGATGTCCACATCCTGGCTGGCAGCTACGCGCCCGAGCTCCGGGAACTCGATGTCGTAGCAGATCATAATGGCAACCCGGCCAGCATCTGTATCGAATACCTGGAACTTGTCGCCGCCTTCAATCACCCAGTCGCGGCGTTCATGGGGCGTGATGTGGATCTTGCGTTGCTCGTCCACGCGGCCATCCCGGTGGCACAGGTACGACACGTTATAAACCCGGTCGTTCTCGATCAGGGGCATGGAGCCGGTGATGATGTTGATGTTGTAACTGACCGCCATTTCCGACATTTCATTGCGGAACTGTTCGGTGAACCCGGCAAGAAAACGAATAGCGCGGGTCTGATCCATCTGGTCGGTCAGGCCCATCAGGGGCGCGTTGAAGAATTCCGGGAAAAGGGCAAAATCGCTTTTATAGTCGGACAACGCATCGACAAAATACTCTACCTGCTTGAGCACTTCCTCAACCGAGGTAAATTCCCGCATCTGCCATTGCACCGCACCCAGGCGAACCTGGGTTTTCTTCACGTTCAGCACCGAGGAGGGCGGGGTATACAGGATGTTCCGCCATTCCAGCAAGGTGGCATAACCCAGCGACTTTTCATCTTCCGGAAGATATTTGTGCATCAACCGGGTTACCTGAAAATCGTTGGACAGCTGGAAGGTGAGAATCGGATCGTAAATCTCTTTGCGGTCGACGCGATGGATGTACTCTTCCGGCGTGTACTGTTCGGCATACTTGAAGTAGTTTGGGATGCGCCCGCCGGCCAGAATGGCCCTGAGATTCATGGAGCGGCAAAGTTCCTTCCGGGCTTCATAGAGACGACGGCCCAGGCGGTAGCCCCGATACTCAGGGTGGATAAATACGTCCAGGCCATAGAGTGAATCGCCGTTAGCGTTATGCCAGATTTTTTCATTTCGGAGGATGAGGTCATCGTATGCGTGAGGGTTACTGAACCGCTCGTATTTCACACAAACAGTCAGCGCCACGGCTACCAGGTGGCCGCTATCTTCAATGCAGATCTGGCCATCAGGGAACTGCTCTACCAAGGCCTTGATGGTTTCCTTTGGCCAAGCGCCACCGATATCGTCGTAAACCTCGTCCATCAGCTCCTGTAGCTGGCTGTAGTCTTCAAGCGTCAGGTTTCGCAGATTCAGATGGAGCTCTTCGTGGGCCATCGGGTGTGTCTCCTTCAATATGGCAGCATTTAACGCCTGTTTGTCCATTCTATCAAAGAGTTCTAAAGACTTCGCTCAAATTGCCGTTAGTCAATTAATTCACATCTATAATTGATGCGATGCTGACTGATTGGCTTCAGCTTTACTGGAGGAATTCGCCTTGCAATTCTCATTTTCTCAGAAACTGCTCATCGCCGTTGGCGCGCTCATCGTAATGCTGATGGCTGCTTTGACAGTGGCAACGGATGTCAGGCTTCGATCAACCACGGATCGATATGTCGAGGCGTTAATGGCCGATGCGGTTGAGCAGAGTACGTCCAGTATTTCCGATTGGCTCAACACTCGCCTCGACATGGCTGAGGCAACGGCCAGCGCCCTTGAGAGTATCCGTACCGACAATATGGCCCGAACCTTGATGGAAGCAATGACGCGCGGCGGCAATATCATGGATGTCTATGCCGGTACAGAGGATGGCCGGATGCTGATGAGAAGCCCTGAGGTGGAAGCGACGTTGCCACCTGACTATGACCCCCGAACCCGCCCCTGGTATCAGGGAGCCCAACGATTGGGGCGCTCGTCGTTCACTGAGCCTTATCAGGATGCAAGCACCGGTGCGACCATTATCTCGGCCATGGCGCCGATCAAATCCGGTTTGTACAAAGGGGCTGCCGGCATGGATATCGGGCTTGGCACGATTGACCGCATGTTATCGACCATTACGCTGGCGGATACCGGATTCGCCGCGCTGGTAAACGAGAAAGGAACTGTGCTTTTCTATCCGGACTCGACGATGGTTGGAAATAATATTTCAGACATTATCGGCCAGCGGCCCACATTTGATGGCAGCCAGCATCAGTTTGATATGGACGGAGACCGTTGGAGTGTCAGCTTGCATTCGATAGCCGATGCCCGGGCTGTGGACTGGTACCTTGTGACCTTTGTTAACGAGGATCTGATCAACGCTCCGATTGTCGAAGCCCGCGTGGGTGGTCTTGTTATCGCTGTGGTGGGTTTGATTATCGCTCTTGTGGCGCTGTATTTCGGAATACGATTGCTGATGGTGCCGGTGCGCCGCCTGAACGGTGCCATGTCCAGCATTGCTTCTGGTGAGGCAGACCTGACCCGCAGACTGGATGATTCGGCGTCTGACGAATTCGGTACGCTGGCTCAGAGCTTTAACCGCTTTGTTGAAAATATCCAGCAGGTTGTCAGGGAGGTGAAGGAGGGCAGCGATGAGCTGGACGAGAATGTCACCGCCCTGCGCAATACGTCAAGCACCAGCCGCTCAAGTGTTGAGAGCCAGCAGAGCGAGATTGATATGATCGCCACTGCGATCAATGAAATGTCTGCTGCTGCCGGGGAAATCGCCCAGAACGCACAGCAAACGGCTGAAGCGGCTGAGAATGCCGATCAGGAGAGCCGCGAGTCGTTGCTGACGGTAACTGCGTCCCGGGATGCGGTGCAGAAGCTTTCCAATGAGGTTAACGCAGCGGCTGAAGTCATCGACACCCTGGGTAAGGATGTGTCATCCATTACAACGGTGCTGGAGGTTATTCAGGGCATAGCAGAACAGACCAACCTGCTGGCACTGAACGCCGCGATTGAGGCCGCACGGGCAGGGGAAGCGGGTCGTGGCTTCGCGGTGGTGGCAGACGAAGTACGCAACCTGGCCCAGAGAACCCAGTCTTCCACTGAGGAAATCAATAACATGATCGAGCGTCTGCAGAAAGGCGCCGGCGATGCGGTGGAAGTTATGAAGGCGTCAACGGCGGTGTCTAATGTCAGTATGGAAAAAGCCCAGGACGCCATGGAATCCCTGAACCGGATTGCCGAGGCCATCACCGCCATCAGCCAGATGACGTCTCAGATTGCCACGGCTTCAGAGGAACAAACCTCGGTTACCGAAGAGCTGAATGCCTCCATTACCCGGATTGCGGACCAGGGCCAGGAGGCAGCCAAAGCCGCCAGTGAAAACGATGTGTACAGCGGGCACATTGAAACCATCGGCAGAACATTGAATGAAAAAGTGACCCGCTTCCGCGTATAGAAGAGGCTGGCCATGGACGGCCAGCGGGTTACAACCTTTCAATCAGGTGAGGCAATCTGGCTCAGATAATCGAGCCGGCGGCGCAGGTTTTCCAGAGTGTGCCGCCCCACATACATGGATTCCTCGCTGAGGTACGGGTTCTCCAGGGTAATCACTTTGCGCTTCTCAAGCCCGAGCTCTGTCACTGCGCGACCGAACCAGCGCTTCAAATAAACGGCAAAACTGCCATCTTTAATGGCGCGCTCTATTCCCAGCTGTAACCGATGGGCGGCTTCCTGGTCGTTTGGAGCGACAAAAAGATAGGATGGCATGTGGTAGGCGAACAAAATATTGGGTTCGATGACCAGATCGTCTGCCCGATTGTGTTCAAGGTCAAACAATACTTCACCAACGCCACGGGCAAAGCATTCAAAACGTTCGTTGCGGAGCATACCAAACAGAATTTCATAGCGGGTGTGCGTAACGACCTGCAGGCCGTTAGCCTCGAGAATCGGCGTGTCTGGCCAGTGGGAGCCCTGGCCAATCCGGATGTTCCGTGACGTCAAATCGTCAATATTCTGAATGCCCTCGAACTGGGGCAGATGCTTTGGTAATACCAAGCACACCCTAAAGCCCAGCAAGCCGCCATCTACCGGCAAGGGAATGGGATTGAGAAATTCCTCCCGTTCAGTAGTGGTCGCAACATTGGCAATATCCACCAGCCGGTTATTATTGTTGGCCAACTCTCGAAGTACCCGGCCCTGGCTCAGTTCCTCACTGCGAACGACCTTGAAGTCGCCGTATTCCGACGTTTTGGTCAGCGCCAGCTCGACCAGTGACCGGATAGCTGGGTTGTCGTAATTTCGGTACCACAGAATAAAAGTGCGCTCGTCATCCGCTTCGCTCGCAATGGCTGGAGCAGGCGTCGACAAAGACAGGGCCAGAAGAAACCCCGGTAGATAACGATGAATAAAACGAGTTCCTGCAACCAATGCCTTGTTCCTTAAGTGGCGCGCCCCCTAACTGTAGAACAGAATCGGTTACTTAAACCGGACAACTTTCAAAAATACTGTAAAAGATTCTTGAAGCACGCGCGTTCGGCTGCAATGATCCCGAAAACCCATTCTCTGGAGCCCCGAATATGGCACTCATTGATACACTTATCGGCACCGCTGGCCAGTGGGTAACGGCGAGCGACCCGAAAGCCACGCTTCTGCAGCCTGTTGAATGGCTAAAGAAAACCGGTAGCTACGCCACCGTTAACCGCCTGATTGGACTCGCCATTCCCTTTGCCCCGCGAAACGGCTTCAGTGTCGAAGAGATGCGCCCCGGTTATGTTCGGGCGAAAATAAAGCTCAAGGGCAACAAGAACCATTTTGGCAGCCTGTACGCCGGTGCCTATTTCCTGGTGGCGGAGATTCCGGGTGGTGTGCTGTCGCTGTTTGACCTGGGGCCCGCCTACACGCCTATTCTCAAGGAAATGACCCTGGAGTTTCTGCAGCCGGCCAATTCGGATGTTACGGTCGAGTTTTCACTGGCGCCGGAAGCGGTTGCCGCCATTCTGGCGGACGCCGATGCCACCGGCCGGGCAAAGTTCACCCTGGAAGGCAAGCTGAAAGACAAAGAGGGTAACCACGTGGCCACCTCGCTGGCCCATTACCGGGTGCGCAAGAAGGGGTTCAAGCCTCAGGACTGAGCAATTTCCCGTAGGGTTTGCAGGAAGATCTCGCCATATTTCTCCAGCTTGGCGGCCCCTACGCCGCTGACCTCTGCCAGTTGCTCCAGGGTTTCCGGGCGGCGTTCCAGCATATCGAACAGGGTTGTGTCGTGGAAAATCACGTAAGGCGGCACACCCTGTTTATCTGCCAGTTCCTTCCGGCAGGCCCGTAACGCATCCCAACCGGCCTGGTCGGTAATCTGCTCCCGTAGTGCCGGGCCCGAGCGTTTGCCGGCCGATCTGGACGATGCGGATTTTTTGGCCACCGGGTCTTTGCGTAACTCGATAGCCTGTTCACCCTTCAGCAGCGGGCGACACTGCTCCGTGAGCTGTAAGGCGCCATAACCCTCCGGATCTGCCCGCAGGTAACCGTTGGCAACCAGCTGGCGGAATACCGATTTCCATTCGTTAGCCGAGAGTTCGGTACCAATACCGTAAGTGGAGATGGCCTGGTGGCCAGATTGAAGAATGCGTTCGTTCTCAGAGCCACGCAGCACGTCAATCAGGTAGTTAACGCCAAAACGCTGCCCGGTGCGATACACACAGGACAGCGCCTTTTGCACGGCCACGGTGCCATCCCAGGTTTCAGGCGGTGTCAGGCAGGTATCGCAATTACCACAGGGCTGCTCCAGTTCATCACCAAAATAACGCAACAGTACCTGGCGGCGGCAGCGGGTGACTTCGCAGAGGCCAAGCATGGCATCGAGCTTCTGGCGCTCCACCCGTTTAAACTGGTCGTTGCCCTGCGACGCTTCAAGCATCTGCCTCAACTTAATGACATCCTGCAGGCCGTAAACCATCCAGGCGGTGGACGGCTTGCCGTCCCGGCCAGCCCGGCCGGTTTCCTGATAATAGGCCTCCAGGCTTTTGGGTAAATCCAGGTGGGCGACAAACCGAACGTCTGGTTTATCAATGCCCATACCAAAGGCAATGGTCGCCACAATGATAACGCCGTCTTCGCGCAGGAACCGTTCCTGATGGCGGGCCCGGGCTGTGGCATCCAGCCCCGCATGGTAAGGCAGGGCGGTGTAGCCTTTGTCCGCCAGCATCCTGGCGGTGGCGTCTACTTTGTTGCGAGACAGGCAATAGACAATCCCGCAATCACCTTCATGTTCCGCTTTAATAAAATCCAACAACTGCTTGTTTGCGTTTGTTTTTGGCGTGATCCGATACTGGATATTCGGGCGATCAAAGCCGCTGACAAAGTGCCGGGCGTTGGTCAGGGACAGGCGCTCGGCAATCTCTTTGCGGGTTCGCTCATCCGCCGTTGCCGTCAGGGCTATCCGCGGGATACCCGGGAACTCCTGGGCGAGCATGCTTAACTGAAGGTAGTCGGAGCGGAAGTCATGGCCCCACTGGGATACACAGTGGGCTTCGTCAATGGCAAACAGCGATAACGACGCGTTGTGCAGCAATTCGATGGTGCGCGGCTGTATCAGCCTTTCCGGTGCGCAGTAGAGCAAGTCCAGTTCACCGGTCATCAGGGCGTATTCGGTGGCACGGGCCTGCTCATAATCCATGGTGGAGTTTAGGAATGCCGCTCTCACACCGAGTTCCCGCAACGCGGCCACCTGATCCTGCATCAGCGCGATCAGGGGCGAGACAACAATGGCCGTGCCGGGGCGGACCAGTGCGGGCACCTGGTAACAGAGCGATTTACCACCCCCGGTGGGCATCAGCACCAGGGCGTCGCCACCATTCACAACTTCCTGAACGATTTCACCCTGTAGCAGGCGGAAACTCTCATATCCAAAAACCTCATGCAGTACCTGCTCCGGGCTGCGGCTTGCAGAGGAGGGTGGTTCGCGGGTCAGTTGCTCGAAGTCCTGGTCCGGATACATGGTGGTCGTCAGCCTTTGGGCGGGTGAAGTTCGGAGCGAAATGATACCAGATACTGCCGCTGGAGTGGTCAATACACCTTTTGGGATGGAGGCAAAGCGACAAGAGAAAGGATACAATAGCGCCCCTTCAGAGACTGTGATTAACCATTTCGAAAAACAACAGGGCATGCATGCAGGAATTTGACGCGATCCGACCTTATTCGGATGAAGAAACCGCCCCCGCGATTCAGCGCCTGGTTAACGACCCGGATTTCCTGGACATGGTTGGCCGGTTCAAATCACCGGTTGCGGCCAAGTGGGCGCCGGCCCTGCTGAGAATGTTTGTGAAGCGCTGGCTGGTTCGGAATTTCGGCCATTACCACCGGGTGGATGACCTGCAGGCCGGCTTATCGGGCTATGTTGGAGACCTGGTTGAAAGCACCACGTCCAGGGTGACTCACAGCGGCCTGGAAAACCTGAGCAAGAACACTGCGCACCTGTTTATCTCCAACCACCGTGACATCGTGTTTGACCCGATGGTGGTGAACTATTTGCTGTTCCAGAATGGCTTTCACACCACCCGCATTGCCATCGGTGACAACCTGCTGGCAAACCGTGTATTCGCGGAGATGATGCGCCTGAACAAGAGTTTCGTGGTGCGCCGTAACATGACCAGCCCAAGGGAAATGCGGGACGCCTACCTGACCCTCTCCGGGTTCATCAATCACAGCATCGATACCAACCACAGCATCTGGATTGCCCAGCGTGAAGGCCGCGCCAAAGACGGCATTGATGTGACAGACCCGGCCATCATCAAGATGTTCTACATGAGCCGAAAGAAATCCGGGCTGGATTTTGACGAAGCCATGAACCGGCTGCACATCGTGCCGGTTTCAATTGCCTATGAATACGACCCATGTGATGCAGACAAGGCCCGGGAGCTGGAGGTTCGGGCCAGAACGGGCAATTACCGGAAAGCAGAAGGCGAAGATACAAATCAGATCATGAAAGGCCTGACCGGGTACAAGGGCCATGTTCACGTGCATTTCGGCGCGCCGATCGCGGATGCGGAGGATAACCCGAGGGCCCTGGCGTCGCGGATCGATCATGAAATGCATGCCAATTATCACCTGCATGCGTCTAACCTGGTGGCCTACCAGATGCGAGGTGTTCACCCGGAAGCCCACGAGACACCTGGTAGTGTGAGCGAAAGTGTTGTGACAGCGGAAACCTGGTCACCGGCAGATCTGGAAGCCGCCAAGGCAGAAATGGAGCGGCGGCTGGAGGCCTGCGATGCGGCCATTCGCCCGTATCTGCTGGATATGTACGCCAACCCGGTGGTGAACGCCCTCGCCGCAAACGACATCGGCGAGGCGGTGCTGTCGCCGGCGGAGTGAGTCAGGCCCAGAGCATGGCACCCATCTCCAATGGGTGGGTGAGTGCGTCATGGTATGGGTACATACGCACCCGCAGGGTTTGCAGGCCCGGGTAGGGTGGTTGTACCCGGGTTTTGAACAGCGTCTGGCCCTCTTTTTCGCCATCCGGCTCCAGGAAAAAGCGGTCTGGGCCCGGTTCCGCATGGGTGCCAGCACATTCCGGCGTCACCAGACATTCAACCCGAACATCACTGGGGGCCAGGCCATTCAGGCTAACGCCAATGCTCAGTTCCACGGATTCATCCCAGGCACACTGGTCATCCACGCAACCCCGAACGTGAATCGACACACCATCCCAGGCGGCTCTGACTCGTGCCTTCCACTCTGCGAGCTCAGTGGCCAGGTTAAAGCTATCGGCAGTCAGGCGTTTACCTTGCGCTGTGGCAGGCTGGTAATAGTTGCGAACGTAGTCCATCACCATGCGCTGCGCGTTGAATCTCGGCGTAATGGTCTTCATGGAGGCTTTTGAGCGGGTTACCCAACCCTTGGAGTAGCCCTGCGACGCACGGTTGTAGTAGAGCGGGATGATGTCCTGTTCCAGCAGATCGAGCAGGTCCCTGGCTTCTTCCCGATTGCGAAACTCCGGGTCCAGCCCGGTGTCCCTTGGGGTAATCGCCCAGCCGTTGGTTTTGTCATAACCCTCTCCCCACCAGCCGTCCAGAACACTGAGGTTGAGGGCACCATTAAGCGCTGCTTTTTCTCCGGACGTACCGCTGGCCTCTTTCGGGTACTCGGGGGTATTCAACCAGACATCTACACCACTGAGCAGCCGTCGGGCCATGGCCTGGTCATAGTTTTCCAGCAGGATGATGTGGCCCATCAGGGAGGGCTGCATGGATAACCCATGGATGACCTTGATCAGTTGCTGGCCGGGTTGGTCCTGGGGATGGGCCTTGCCCGCGAACACCAGCACCACGGGGTGATCTGGATTGGTCAGCAGTCGTTCCAGCCTGGCCAGATCGGAAAAGATCAGGGTGGCCCGTTTGTAGGTGGCGAAGCGCCTGGCAAAGCCGATAACCAGGGCGTCTTTTTCAGGCGAGGCCAGCTGCCGGGCCATGCGCTCGGTTACCGAATGCCCGGTGCCGTTTCGTTTGTGCTGCCGCTTGAGCCGGCGCACGGTGTACTCGGCCATCTGTTGTTTAAGCGCCTTGTGAACGCTCCAGTAGTGATAGTCCGGAATCTTGTCGATGAAGTGCCAGAAGTCCGGGTTCAGCAATTCGCTCTTCCAGGTTGGGGCGTGCATGTCGAACAGACTCGCCCACTCCGGCGCCAGGAAGGTTGGTACATGCACGCCATTGGTGATGTACTGGATCGGGTTATCCCTGGCTGGTACCTGGGGCCAGATATCCCCCTCCATCTGCGAGGCCACCCCGCCGTGAATGCGGCTGACGCCATTGTGAAAGCGGGAGCCGCGCAGCCCCAGACTGGTCATGTTGAAGCTGTCGTCGCCATTTTTTGAGCCCAGCGCAAACACTTCCGTAAAGTCCAGCCCTGACTCCTCTACATACGCCCCTAGATGATGGGCGACCAGATCCCGCGGGAAAATGTCGTGGCCAGCGGGTACCGGTGTATGGGTGGTGAACAGGGTTGATCCTGCAACGGCTTCCAACGCCGCACTGAACGGCAGACCTTCCGCCATAGCCATACGGCACCGTTCAAGAATCTGGAACGCGGCGTGGCCTTCGTTAATATGCCAGGCTGTCGGCTTGATCCCGAGCTCAGATAGCACCCGCACGCCACCGATCCCGAGTAGCATCTCCTGACTTACGCGTGTGCTGAAGTCGCCACCGTAAAGCTGCAGCGTTAGCGCCTGGTCGTCTGCGTTGTTGTCCGGCGTGTTGGAATCCAGCAGGTACAGGCGAATATGCCCGACCCGTGCCATCCAGACTTTGGCGTGAACATCGCGGCCAGGGAAGGGCACGGACACCGTCAGCTGTTTTCCGTCTCGTTCCACCGGGGTAATGGGCAATTCATCACTGGAATGGCTCTGATAGCGCGCGATTTGCTGACCCTGGGCATCAATGGTCTGGATGAAGTAACCCTGCTGATACAGCAACCCAACGGCCACGAACGGCAGACCCAGATCGCTGGCGGCCTTGCAGTGATCGCCGGCCAGAATGCCAAGGCCGCCGGAGTAGATCGGAAAGCTTTCATGGAAGCCAAACTCTGCACAGAAATAGGCCACCAGGCTGGTCTTTGGGTCGAGTGCTTCCAGAACTCCGGCCCCGGGCTCGGATTCAAGGTAGGCATCGTAACTGGACAGTACCCGGCGGTATTCCGCCATGAAGGCACGATCTTCTGATGCCTCATTCAGCCGGGTCTGGGACACCCGGCGCAGGAACAGTTTCGGGTTGTGCTCAACCTTTTGCCACAATCGAAGATCGATACGGGCGAAGAGACTTCTTACCCCGTGATCCCAGCTATAGAACAAATCGTTAGCCAGAACCTCAAGCCCTTCAATAGCCTCCGGAATATGGGGGCGGGCTTCCAGCCGGAACTCCGTTGCCTTGTGCATGATCATGACCTCCTTGCGGCCACTGGCACTGTCTCAGTCATCGTGTATCCGGCCATTGCCGGTCAACAGGTTCTGATAAAGCGTTGCGTAATCCCTGGCGCGCTGTTTCCAGGAATAATCTGCGCTCATTCCGTTTTCCTGCAGTCGACGCCATGTCTTCCTGGTGCCAAGGGTCTGCAGGGCACGCTCCACCGCCTGGAATAGCGCATCGGGTGTGGGGTCCCGGAACACGAAGCCATTGGCTTGGTCGGCAGTGACTTCTGACGGGTCGAATACGGTGTCGTTCAGACCACCCACACCGTGGACGACCGGCACGGTGCCGTAGCGAAGGCTATACATCTGGTTCAGCCCGCAGGGCTCGAAGCGTGATGGCATGAGAAACAGGTCCGCACCAGCGGTAATGCGGTGCGCCAGGCCCTCGTTGTAACCCAGGGTCAGTGACAGCTGCCCGGGCCATGCCCGTGCCAGCTCCTGCAGCCGCACCTGGTAGTGGCTTTGGCCGGACCCCAGGATGGCAAACTGGCAGCCGCGTTCCAGCAGGGGCACCGTGACTGCCAACAGCCAGTCGAGGCCTTTTTGTTCCACCAGGCGACCGACAAAACCAAACAGGGGAGCACCACTGGCCTCAAGCTTGAGCTCCTGGGCCAATCGTGCCTTGCACTGTTCCTTGTTTTTCAGGTGGCCGGGGCCGTAATGAAAGTCTAACCATCGGTCCTGTTCCGGGTCCCAGGCGCGGGTGTCAATGCCATTGAGAATGCCGTGCAGGTGACGAGAACGATGGCGCAGCAGGCCATCCAGTCCGTAGCCAAACCAAGGTGTCTGGATTTCCTCGGCGTAGCCGGGGCTGACCGTGGTGATGGCGTCACTGAACACCAGGCCGCCTTTGATAAAGGATAGCTGGCCGTGGAATTCAAGCAGCTCCATTCGCCAGAGAAAGTCCGGCAGGCTCAGGGCCCGAAAGGTTTCGTGGCTGAAAAGTCCCTGATAAGCCAGGTTGTGAATGGTAAATACGCTCTTGGGAGGGTGTTGAGCATTATCGAGAAACACCGGGATGAGTCCCGCCTGCCAGTCGTTGCAGTGAACAATATCGGGTTGCCACGACAGCCCGAGCTGTCCCAGTGACATCATGGCGCCGATTCGGCCAAACAGATGAAAACGATGAGCGTTGTCCCACCAGTCCTCCCCCTCATCGTTCTGGTAGGGGCTATCGCCGGGGCGGTCAAACAGGGCAGGACAATCCACCAGCCAGAGGCTCACTGCAGTTCCGGGCAAACGTGTCTGCCACAAGGCAACATCGTACTGGCCATAGCGAAAACGGGCTTTCCGGCGTGAACCTGCCTCGCGGGCTGCTTTCAACGCTACCGGATAACCAGGCAAGAGTATCTGGCAGTCATAACCAAGTTTGTTCAAGGCCTCCGGCAGGCTCGCTGAAACATCCGCCAGGCCACCGGTTTTCACCAGCGGATAGACTTCACTGGTAGCAAACAGAATGCGAGTCATGATTCGGCCCTCAGAATAACCAGGCCAAGCGGTGGTACGGTTATTTCAAGCGAACATGGGCGTGCCATCCACGGTTGGTCTTCAGCATGCAAGGGCAGGGGGTTGCCGACGTTGCTTCCGCCGTAATAGGTGGAATCGGAATTGAAAACTTCCTGCCAGCACCCGCCGTTGGGCACCCCAATGCGGTAATGCTGGCGCGGAATCGGGGTGAAGTTGACGATCACAACCAGGATTTGCCCCGGCTGGCCACCCCGGCGCAAATAACTGATAACGGATTGCGGAGAGTCGTGGCAGTCAATCCACTCGAACCCCGAGCCGGTAAAGTTGCGGCCATGAAGCGCAGGCTCGCGACGATACAAGCCGTTCAGGTCCTGCACCAGCTTCTGGATGCCGCGATGGCCCTCATGTTCCAGCAGGTGCCAGTCCAGTTCGCGTTTTTCACTCCATTCTCGTCGCTGTCCAAACTCTCCGCCCATGAACAACAGCTTGGCCCCGGGGTAGGTGTACATGTAACTGAACAACAACCGCAATGAAGCTCTTTGCTGCCATTCGTCACCAGGCATTTTCTGGATCAGGCTGGATTTTCCGTGTACCACTTCATCATGGGACAACGGCAGCAGGAAGTTCTCTGAAAACGCATAAAGCAGGCCGAATGTAAGCTTCTCATGGTGGTATTGTCGGTAGACCGGATCTTGCTGGAAGTAACGCAGAGTGTCGTGCATCCAGCCCATATTCCACTTCAGGTTGAATCCAAGACCTCCGATTTCCGGCGGCCGGGTCACCCTTGGCCAGGAGGTGGACTCTTCCGCCATCATCAGAATCCCGGGAAAACGGCTTTGGCACACCCGGTTGAGGTCCTTCAGGAATTCGATGGCCTCGAGATTCTCGTGCCCGCCGTAGTCGTTGGGCAGCCATTCGCCTTCCTCACGGGAATAGTTCAGATACAGCATGGAGGCTACGGCATCCACCCTTAATCCATCAAGGTGGAAGGCATCGAGCCAGAACAGGGCGCTGCCGATCAGGAAGTTGCGGACTTCATGGCGGCCATAATTGTAGATCAGGGTGCCCCAGTCCTGGTGCCGGCCGCGGCGTGGGTCTTCATGTTCGTAAAGCGCTGTGCCATCAAAGTGTGCGAGGGCGTAATCATCATCTGGAAAATGCCCCGGCACCCAGTCCAGTATTACGCCAATGTTGTTCTGGTGGCACTGGTCCACGAGATAACGCAAGTCATCCGGACTTCCATACCGGCTGGTAGGGGCGTAATAGCCGGTAGTTTGATACCCCCAGGACTCATCCAGCGGGTGCTCGGTTATCGGCAACAGCTCAATGTGGGTGAAACCGGCTTCAAGGACATAGGGGATAAGTTGTTCTGCCAGCTCACGATAGGTCAGCCAGCGGCCTGAACCGTGGTGGCGCCAGGAGCCTGGGTGCACTTCGTAGATACAGATTGGGCGGTGCTGCCAATCAAATCGACTCCGTTTGTCTTGCCAGTCGCCATCCCCCCATGGATACCGGCCGCGCTCGGTAACCACCGCTGCGGTGGCAGGCCGAAGCTCGAATGCCTGGCCATAGGGGTCGGTTTTGATCACCTCACCGCGGGCGGTTCCAACCGCAAATTTGTATAGGGCGCCAGGGCGGATACCCGGTATAAACAGTGACCAGACACCGTAGCCACCGTTAGCCTGCATCACATGGCGGCTGGAGTCCCAGCTATTGAAATCACCAACCACACTGACTGAGCGGGCGTTCGGGGCCCAGACCGCAAAGCGCACGCCCTCCTTACCCCGAACGGTGACAGGGTGGGCGCCAAGGACATTGTAGATGTGCCAATGGCGGCCTTCGGCAAAGAGGTGGAGATCAAACTCACTCAGGGCAGGGCTTTCCATAGACCTAAGATTCCCGATCAGGATGGCAGGGTGCTATAGCACCATTGAACGCCGTAGCGCCTGTATAAAAAATGACCCAAGACAATCTTACGTCATAATCTCGTGCTAGTGTTCTAATATTAGTACCGGTGTCAAATTGATGTCGATTCCCCCCAATCTCTGAAGCACAGGGGGGCGGAAGACCTCACAGGTTTTCAGGGAAGGTGTCATGCATACTTCGAAGCGATTTGTCAGCCGCCTGACGCGGCAAACTCTTGCTCTGGTTCTTGCGGGTGGGCGTGGTTCCCGGCTCCATGATCTCACCAAGTGGCGCGCCAAGCCCGCAGTCCCGTTTGGCGGCAAGTTCCGGATTATTGATTTTCCCCTGTCCAATTGCGTCAACTCCGGCATTGCCCAGGTGGGTGTGATTACCCAGTACAAATCCCATTCCCTGATCCGGCACATTCAGCGTGGCTGGGGCTTCATGCGCGGCGAGCTCGACGAGTTCGTTGAACTTCTTCCTGCCCAGCAGCGCATCGAAACTTCCTGGTATGAGGGAACCGCAGACGCGGTGCTACAGAATCTGGACATTATTCGAAGCCATGAGCCCGAGTATGTCCTGATCCTGGCCGGTGACCACGTCTACAAGATGGACTACGGCACCATGCTGGCAGCGCATGTGGAAAGGGAAGCAGATATTACCGTTGGATGTATTGAAGTGCCGATTGAGGATGCCCCGGCCTTTGGTGTCATGTCGGTCGATGAAGAGCTGCGTATCACCGAATTCGAAGAAAAGCCTGCCATGCCGAAGGCCATGCCAGGCCAACCTGGAAAAGCCCTCGCATCCATGGGCATTTACGTGTTCAGCACCAGAGTGCTTTTCGACGAATTGCTTAGAGATCATAAGCTTAACAACGAATCTTCCCATGATTTCGGCAAAGACATCATCCCCTCGGTTATCCGGCGTCTGAGAGTGTCTGCCTTCCCGTTTCGCGACCCGGTCAACAACAAACCGGCCTATTGGCGCGATGTGGGAACCATTGACTCTCTCTGGCAGGCGAACCTCGAGCTGATAGACGTCAGTCCGGAACTTAACCTTTACGATGCAAACTGGCCGATCTGGACCTATCAGGAGCAGCTACCGCCCGCCAAATTCATCTTTAATGATGAGAACCGCCGGGGAACCGCTGTGGATTCCATGGTTGCCGGAGGCTGCATTGTTTCCGGAGCCAAGGTTCTGCATTCGTTACTGTTTTCCCAGGTACGCGTGCATTCGTTCACCACGATCGAGGATTCGGTGATCTTTCCAGATGTGGATATAGCCAGAGATTGCCACATTCGTAAAGCAGTCATCGATCGGGGATGCAGAATCCCGGAAGGCACCCGTATTGGGTTTGATAAGGAAGCAGACCAACGCCGTTTTCACGTTTCCCCCAAAGGCGTTGTTCTGGTCACCCCCGAGATGCTCGGGCAGGACTACCCCCATGGACTCTGACCATCGCACGCCGGTTGTACTTTGCTGGCATATGCACCAGCCTGTCTATCAGGATCAGCACACCGGAGAGTTTCTGTTCCCCTGGGTCTATCTGCACTGCATCAAGGATTATGCCGATATGGCAGCACACCTGGAGGCTCATCCAGGGGCCAGGGCGGTAGTCAACTTTGCCCCCGTGCTGCTGGAGCAGATAGAAGAGTATCTGGTCCAGATTGAACGCTGGCGACACAGCGGCGCCCCCATTGGCGATCCCGTGCTGGCCGCCCTGGTTGCTGAATCGCTGCCCGAGCCAGGGTCTCCGGGTTTTCTGGAGTTGATGGAGAAGTGCCTGAGAGCGAACGAAAACCGCATCATCAAACGGTTTGCACCCTATAAACGATTATCAGAATTGGCCCGGTTCTATCGCAGCCGCCCCGATATCCAGCGTTATATCGCACCGCGATTTCTGGCAGACCTGCTGGTCTGGTACCACCTGGGATGGATGGGTGAAACCGTCCGCCGTAACCACCCGGTGATTCAGGCGCTTCAGGAAAAGAGTCATCAGTTCACCATGGAAGACCGAAAAGCCCTGCTGGATGTGATCGCCGAGTTGATGGCAGGACTCGGCCCCAGGTACCGCCACCTGTCCCAGACCGGCCAGGCAGAACTGGCCATGAGTCCCTGGGCCCACCCCATCGTTCCTCTGTTACTTGATTTCGGTTCCGCCCGGGAGGCCATACCTGATATACGGATGCCCGAGCACACCGGTTACCCCGGTGGCCGGGAGCGGGCCGAGTGGCATCTTCAGCAAGGAAAAAAAGTCTTCCAGCGGTTTTTTGGTGAACAACCCGCAGGTTGTTGGGCCTCAGAAGGCGCGCTGAGCCAGCAAACCCTGGCGTTGCTGAGTGACCATGGTTTTCAATGGAGCGCCAGTGGCGACTCAGTTGGCCACAACAGTTTCCGGCTGGCCAAGGACCAGGGCGCCATCAAAAAAGAGCCGCACATTCACCAACCGTTTGTATTTACGGAACAGCCACTGACGGTTTTCTTCCGGGATGACGGCCTATCAGACCTGATCGGCTTCAATTACGCAGATTGGCACGCAGAGGATGCGGTTGGCGACCTGGTTCACCACATGGAGGTCATCGCGAGCAATAACACACACGGTGAACAACGGGTAATTTCGGTCATTCTTGACGGTGAGAATGCATGGGAATATTACCCGGAGAACGGTTACTACTTCCTGGATGAACTTTACCGGGTACTCGAAAACCACGGTAGCCTGCGTTTAACCACCTACCAAAAACTGCTGAGCGAACCAGTGTGTGATCCGGTCAAACTGCCGCACCTGGTTGCCGGAAGCTGGATTTACGGCACCTTCTCAACCTGGATTGGTGACCCGGACAAAAACCGCGCCTGGGACCTTCTGTGCGAAGCCAAGCAACATTATGACCGTGTTATGGACAACGGCAGCCTGACCGCCGAGCAGAAAGAAAAGGCCAGTTACCAGTTAGGACTTTGCGAAGGTTCGGACTGGTTCTGGTGGTTTGGAGACTATAACCCGGCAGCGGTGGTGAGGGACTTTGAACACCTTTATCGCCGGCACCTGACCAATCTCTACGACTGCATTGGTTATCCACCGCCCGCGAGCCTCTTCCAGCCCTTAAGCCAGGGCGGAGGCGAGCCCGCCCGTGGCGGTGCCATGCGACCGGGACATGAGGCCGGAGGCGGGGAATGAGTGGCGTGCTGAGGCCCGCCCCGGTATTTTCCCGCCGTCGCGCCGGCGTGCTGTTGCACCCGACCTCGCTACCGGGAGATAAAGGTAAACTGGGCCAGCAAGCCCGGCGATTCGTGGATTTTCTGGCGCAGGCGGGGATGACTGTCTGGCAAACCCTGCCAACAGGCCCTACCCATGCGGACCTTTCTCCGTACCAGTCTTTGTCTGCCCATGCCGGAAACCCTGAGTTTATTGACCTGGCGGAGCTTGTTTCTCTGGGTTTGCTCAACGCTGATGAACTTACCTGCGAAACCAGAAAACGCGCGCTGGAAATTGCTGCTTCGCGTTTTCTTTCGGAATCCTGGCAGTCGACCATGCCCGATAAACAAGACGCCTGGCGGCAGTTCCTTTCAGACCACAAGGCCTGGCTGGATGACTTCGCCCTGTTTGTTGCCATTCGCGACGCCCATGGGGGAGTTCCCTGGTACGAGTGGCCGATGCCGCTTCGCCATAGAGAACCCAGGGCTCTCGAGGCGTTCAGAGGACAGCATCAGGGTGCTATTGCACAGGTCTGCTTTGAGCAGTTTGCTTTCCACCTGCAATGGCAGGCTATACGTCATTACGCCCGTGATCGTGGCGTGTTGCTGTTTGGGGACATTCCCATTTTTGTCGCTCACGACAGTGCCGATGTCTGGGCGCATCCTGATATGTTCAAACTGGATGCGCAGGGTCAGCCGCTCGTGGTCGCGGGCGTGCCGCCAGATTACTTTTCTCCCGATGGCCAGCACTGGGGCAACCCTCTCTACGATTGGCATGCCATGGCTGCGGAGGGCTACCGATGGTGGATTGACCGGCTGGCCAGTCAGCAGGAGAAGTTTGACCTGCTCAGGATTGATCATTTTCGGGGCTTGCAGGCGTTCTGGGAAATTCCTGCGGCAGATGCAAGACCTGTTAACGGGCACTGGGTGGCAGGGCCCGCCGATGCCTTCCTGTCCGCGTGTTTCGAACAACTTCCTGACCTGCCATTGGTCGCAGAGAACCTTGGCATCATAGGGGCGGATGTAGAGGCACTGCGGCAGCGGTTCAGCCTGCCTGGCATGACGGTGATGCAGTTCGGTTTTGATGGCAGCCCGAGCAATCCTCATTTGCTTCACAACCATAAAGAACACGACCTGGTCTATACCGGTACGCACGATAACGATACCACTCTGGGTTGGTATCAGTCTTTGGACGAGGGCACCCGGAATCATGTAAATCAGTATCTTCGCGTGACCGGTGACCAAATACCCGAGCAAATTATTCAGGCGGCCCTGGGGTCGGTTTCCGGGTTGGTCATCATTCCCGCACAGGACTTGCTCGGCCTGGACTCCAGTGCCCGTTTTAACACACCGGGAACCGTCACCAATAATTGGATATGGCAGTTGCCTGAGAACTATCCCGCCGCAGCACGGCCTGATGATCTGCGGGCACAGGTGAATCTCTATGGACGCTAGAATTGGTCGATCAATAATTGATCAGCATCAATATGATTAAACCTTAACCAGCTATAACTATAAACATCGGGTGCATGCACCCACGGCTTGTTTTATGTGTAGTGAATGCAGGGGGATATCATGGAACATCGGCTCAGTCAGCGTATTGAAGGTGAGTTGCCTATACTGGTTTACAAAAGGGGAATGCCGGTTGCCACTGGTCAGATTCAGGACGCATCCCGGCGGGGGCTCTATGTAGCAACCGATTACAGCGACATCCGGTTGAACCAGCCCATTCAGTTGGCCTTCAAGCTCCCGGATAAACGACAGGATTGCCACCGAGTGCTAAATGCCCATGTAATTCGTCGCTCGACCGGTGGTCTTGGTTTGGCGTTTGATGGCTCCGATAACGATGCCCGGGTGATAGCAGATTTGATCCAGTGGCTGCAGGGCCAGTCTTTGCTCGCAGAATACAGCACCGGATGGCAACACCAGAGGCACTGATACAACAACGACGAGAAGGAACGCATAACATGACACGATTGGCAGGCAAGGTAGCAGCAGTCACCGGAGGAGCCGTTGGCATCGGCAAAGCAGCGGTTCAACGAATGGTTGAGGAGGGTGCTGCGGTAGGCATACTGGATGTACTTGACCAAAAAGGAGAAGCGCTCGTAGCGGAACTGGCCGGTAAAGGCTACAAAGTGGCGTACTGGCATTGTGACGTATCAAATGAAGCCCAGGTAAAAGAAGCCATCAATGGCGTTGCGGAAAAATTCGGCAAGCTCGACGTATTGGTCAATAACGCCGGCATTTCCGGCACTAACAAACCAACCCATGAATTGACAGAAGAAGAGTGGGATAAAGTGCAGGCTATTAACGTCAAAGGCGTTTTCTTCTGCACAAAGCACGCGATACCCCATATGAAAAAAGCGGGCAGTGGCAGCCTGATTAACCTGTCCTCCATCTATGGTCTGGTAAGTGCACCGGACGTACCGCCGTATCATGCATCGAAAGGCGCGGTGCGGCTGATGACCAAAACCGACGCCATGATTTACGCACCGGACCGGATTCGTGCCAATTCGATCCATCCGGGATTCATCTGGACGCCCATGGTGGAAAACCACCTGAAAACCACCGGCATGGACCCGGAGGAAGCAAAACGCGCAACCGCAGCCTTACACCCTCTCGGGCATATGGGTGAGCCAGACGACATTGCCTGGGGTATTGTCTACCTGGCTTCTGATGAGTCCAAGTTTATTACCGGCAGTGAACTGGTTATTGATGGCGGGTACACCGCGCACTAACAGTGAGCCATTGCCATGACACTTGCTGCTTACACTATGAGGGCCCTGCCAGATCAACTGGCAGGGCTTATTCCACTGGCGCTGGATTTGCGTTGGAGTTGGCACCATGGCAGCGACCAATTGTGGCGTTTGCTGGATGAAGAGGTCTGGGACGCTACCCATAATGCCTGGTTGGTCCTCAACAGTGTGTCGTCCGAGCACTTGCTTTCACTGGCAGAGAATCCGGACTTTCTGGCCGTTTACCAAGCGCAGATAAGCCATCACCAAGCCTTTAATGAGGCAGATACCTGGTATTCAGACACCTGTGAGAGCGAGCTGGGTGAGGGCATTGCGTGGTTCTGCATGGAATATGGTGTTTCAGAGTCCCTTCCACTTTACAGCGGCGGGCTGGGTGTCCTTGCCGGGGACTTTCTCAAAGCCGCCAGTGACCTTGGCGTGCCGGTGATGGCGGTTGGCCTGATGTACCAGCAGGGTTATTTCCGCCAGGCTTTGAATTCGGACGGCGAGCAACTGGAGTTTCACCCCTATAACGACCCGACCATGTTGCCGGTTGCACCTTTGCGGGACCCAAACGGAGAGTGGGCGAGGGTGAAGGTACCTTTCCCGGGTCGAGATGTTCGGCTCCGCGCCTGGAAAGGCCAGGTTGGCCGGTGCGAACTGTTGCTGCTCGACAGCAACGACCCCCGGAACGAACCGGGCGACAGGGGGATCACCAGCGAACTCTATAGCGGAGATCCGGAGAAACGCCTGCAGCAGGAGATGGTGCTGGGTATTGGTGGCTGGCGATTGCTGGAGCTTTTGCAACGCAAGCCCACCGCGTGCCACATCAATGAAGGTCATAGCGCCCTGGCGTTAATAGAACGAGCACATTACTGGCAACGGGCAAACCACACGGATTTTGCCGCGGCCAGACTGGCAACCCGAGCCACCAACCTGTTTACCACTCACACCTCGGTAACCGCAGGCTTTGACCGTTTTTCGCCAGAACTTGCAGAACTCTATCTCTCGCCCTGGTTGTCCGAAAACAACAATACCCTGAAGAACCTGATTCAGATTGCCAATGGTGGCAGTCACGACCTGAACATGGCCGGCATTGCACTTGGCATGAGTGGCCGGTTTAACGGTGTTAGCCAGATCCACCGCAAGGTTACTCAGACAATTTTTCAGCCCTGGTTCGGGCGCTGGCCGGCAGATGACATACCGGCTGACTTTGTGACCAACGGCGTGCACACCCCTAGTTGGGACTCGCCGGAATCTGACGCTCTGTGGACCCGGGCCTGTGGTCAGGAACGCTGGCGCCGCCCGTTGACGGAATCCTGCCCGCTGCAACCGATCACCGACAACGAACTCTGGCAAATGCGCAGAAACCAGCGTAGACGCTTGATCGGGTACCTGCGCAAGCGCCTGCGAAGCCAACACTGTGAGCACAACTTTGGTTCCAGTGCCGACGCTGCCTGCGGCCTGCTTCTGGACCCCGAGACCCTGACACTCGGGTTCGCCCGTCGATTTACCAGCTATAAAAGGCCAGACCTGCTTCTCAGAGACCCGGACCGCCTACTGGCGATGCTGTGTTGCCGTGACAGGCCACTACAGATTGTTTTGGCCGGTAAGGCCCACCCCCATGATGACGCTGGCAAGGCGCTGATCAAACGCTGGAAGGATTTTTCCCGGCGGCCGGAGGTGGAGGGCCGCGTGGTCTTCATCGAAGATTATGACCTGGCCGTAGCCAGCCAACTGATTCAGGGCGTCGACGTTTGGCTCAACTGCCCCAGGCATCCCTGGGAGGCCTGCGGTACCAGTGGCATGAAAGTGTTGGTTAACGGCGGCCTGAATCTGTCTCAATACGATGGCTGGTGGGCTGAAGCGTGGAACGAGAGCGTGGGTTGGGCTATTCGCCCCGATGCCAGTTTCCAGCAACTCAGCCATACCGACCAGCATGATGAAGCAGATTCGAATGAACTCTACGAGTTGCTCGAACAGCAGGTGGTGCCGGAATTTTACCAACTGAACAGTGAGGGCCTGCCAGCGCAATGGTTACAAAGGATTCGAGCCAGTATGGACCAGTTGACAGCCTGTTATTCCGCCAATCGAATGGTTCGGGAATATGTTGAGAGTTTCTACCGTCCGATGGTGGCCCGAGGTAAGCAACGCAACGCCACAACCGCCGCACAGTTAGTCCAGTGGCAGGATCACATTGCCCTGCATTGGCCCAGACTACGTTTCGGAAAACTCACCAGCCAAAGGGAAAATGGTAAACGGGTGTTCGACCTGGACGTTTACCTGGACGGCCTGCAGCCAGAACAGATTATGATTGAGATAGTTGCTGAGGCAAGTGAATATGGCGACCGTATCGTGCAACCCATGGCGCTGGCTCATGGACTGCCGGGGGCTGAGGACAGCTACCTGTTTTCAGCAGAGGTACCGGACCGGCCCGAGGACCATTACACCCCAAGGATTCGTGCACACCACCCTCTGCTCAATATGCCTCTGGAAGACCAGCATGTACTCTGGTACCGATAACCCTTTTTAGCCGCGCCAGAATCCCGGAGAAAGCACGATAACCACGCTGAGGATTTCCAACCGGCCCATCAGCATGCCGACAGAAAGGATCCATTTAGCCGCATCCGGTAAAGGGGCGAAGTTACCCGACGGACCAATAATATCCCCCAGACCCGGGCCGACATTGGTCAGCGAGGTTAGGGCGCCTGAGAGTGCAGTCACAAAATCGAGCTGAAGCGACGCCAACAACACCGTGATAATCAGCAAGCACAGCAAGAAAATAAAGGTGTAAGCAATCATAGAGGAAATAATGTCGTCACTGACTGCGCGCCCGTTGTAGTTCCGGGTGAATACCGCCCGCGGATGGAGCAGCCGCATCAACTGCTCCCGAAGGATGATCAACGACAACTGGAACCGGAAGATCTTCATGCCACCCGCAGTTGAGCCTGAGCAGCCGCCCACGAACATCAGGAAAAAGAACACCACAAAAGCCAAGGGGCCCCAGGCGGCATAATCTTCCGACGCATAGCCCGTAGTAGTGACCACCGAAGTGACGTTGAACAGAGTCACCACGTAGTTATGGACGGGATCAAACGGCACTGGCGACACCCACCAGCGGTAGAGCGTGAGCAACGCTGGAACGGCAAAGAGAATCGTGAGGAAAAGCCGAACCTGCTGATCTTTGAACAGAACGCCATGCTGGCCGTGCATTTCCCGTACGAACAGAAAGAACGGCAAACTGCCAATAATCATGAAAAAGGTTGCTTCCATCAGGATCAGGTCACTGAATTTGCCCATGGAGAGGTCAGACGTCGAGAATCCGCCAGTGGCAATGCTGGTTAAACCATGGTTGAAGGCATCAAACAGGCTCATGCCAGAAAGCCAATACGTGATCACGGCGACCACTGAAAAGACCACATAAACAAACAGCAGACCACGACTGAGCGTTTTCATGCGGGGCAGAGCTTTGTCTGTCCACTCCGACGATTCAGTTGCGAACAGCCGCATGCCGCCAACGCGCAGAAACGGAAGTACGGCAACGAACATACCGATGATCCCGATACCGCCTATCCATTGCAGAATTGAACGCCAGAGCAGCAAGTCCCGATCCATATCATCCAGTCCGCTCAGGACCGTGGCGCCGGTTGTGGTTATGCCAGAAGTGCCCTCAAAAAAAGCGTCGGCCACCGATATGCCATTGCCACTCAGGTAAAAGGGGATAGATGAGAGCAGGGCGATGATAAACCAGCTGGAGACGGTAAGAACGAACATGTACCGTGGTTTCAGATCCCTGGGTTGCCGGTACATTGACAAAACCCCGGCCGCCCCGAACAGAAATACAATCCCTGCGGATTGGGCGAAGGCTACTGCGTTCGGCACATCCTCGCCAGCCAGGGCCAGAAGAACGACGGGTAAGGTCATGAAAACACTGAGAAGTATAAACATGACACTGATGATAAAAATGACAGGGTAAAGGTTTCTCAAGGTACGCCCGCGCCAGCTGACAAAGAGACGGCGTCAGGATACCCGCGGTACCCGGCATCCGCAAGGAAACAGGCAGATGTACAGGCCGTTAACGCCAGATTAAATCCCTGTAAAAGCAATGTAAATTCGGAACCTTGCTATGGCAAACCGCGTCATTGTGGTGCACGTTGTAAAAAGGAGCGTAAGAGAGCTCTCAATAAGGAACAAGGAGAACCGGTTATGAACATGAAAAAGAATGTATTGTTCGCAGCGGTTGCTACTGCCGGACTGGCAATGGCGGGAACTGCATCTGCACAGGATATGTACAAGTCTGGCGTGGGCAGTCTGTACGCCGGGCTGAATTACACCTTCATGGATGTGGATTTTGACGGCTTTGCCAGCGCCGACGTTGGAACCCTGTCAGGCAAGGTTGGTGTTATGGCCAACGAATTCCTTGGCGTTGAGGCGCGCGCGGGTTTCGGGGTAGACGATGACAGAATTGCCGGCGCCAAGGTAAAGCTCGACAACTTCTTCGGCGGCTACGCCACGATCAACATGGCTAACCAAAGCCCGGTGACGCCTTATGCAGTCATTGGCTTTACCCGAATCGAGGCCGAAATCGGAACCCAGTCCGACGACGACTCTGACTTTTCTTATGGTGCTGGTGTGAACGTGAAGTTGGCTCAGAACCTGTCCGGTAATCTGGAATACATGCGCTACTACGACGATAGCAATGTCACTGTAGACGGTATTGGCCTTGGCGTTCAGATGAATTTCTGAAGCAGAAACGACGAGATGATTGGCGCCCCTGCAACACACTAGAATGGTGTGTTGCAGGGAGGGGGCTATAAGCCCCTGGTACGATTCAGGATATTCCCAAAAAACGATAGCCCACGCCAGGCTCTGTCTGAATATAGCACTGTTCCGTTGGATCATCCCCCAGTTTTTGTCTGAGTCTCCCGATTAGAATTCTGAGATAGTGAGTGTCGCTGGTATGGGTTGGCCCCCAAATGTCTTTCAGCAGCTGAGACTGTGTCACAATTTTCCCGGACGCCAGCAGCAACACTTTGAGGACAGCGAATTCTTTCGGCGTCAATTTCACCGGCTCTCCATCAACCAGAATCTGCCGCATTGGGAGGTCGATGTGCAGAGCTCCAACGTCAAAAATGGCTGACATCCCGGAAGCCGATGGGTGATCCCCTTTATTGTAGCTCCGCAACTGTGTCCGAACCCGGGCAAGTAACTCATCAACACCAAAGGGTTTGGTAACGTAATCATTGGCTCCAAGGTCAAGGGCTTGAACCTTCTCCTGCTCTCTGTCGCGCACTGAAAGCACAATGACCGGTACCGATGACCACTCCCTCAAACCTGCAAGCACCTCCGAGCCATCCATATCCGGAAGACCCAGATCCAGAATCACCAGATCCGGTGAGTACCTCGCACAAAGCCCCAGTCCGGTTTCACCATTCTCCGCTTCAAGCAGTTCATAACCATCGGTTTTTAAACTGATACGCAGGAAATGGCGAATCTGCGACTCGTCATCAATAATCAGAATGCAGGGTTTTTCCCGGTCTCGGGTTAAAACAGTCATTAACTCGGCTCCCGACTGGCGTCTTCGCCCGGTGATTCTATCAGGGGTAGCGCAATCTGAATGGTAGCGCCGCAGTCATTTGGGCCGGCCATCGCCTGAATACGCCCGCCATGGGCAGCGACCATACCATGACAAATGGCCAGGCCAAGACCGCTCCCATGAGGGCCCCGATCGCCTTCGCCTCCAGTAAAAAACATATCAAACACCTGGCTCCGTTGACCTTCGGGTATACCCG
Source organism: Marinobacter sp. MBR-99 (assembly GCF_040547575.1). NCBI lineage: Bacteria > Pseudomonadati > Pseudomonadota > Gammaproteobacteria > Pseudomonadales > Marinobacteraceae > Marinobacter > Marinobacter sp. MBR-99. Next base: position 355,347 of record NZ_JBEPPY010000001.1, read on the forward strand.
GGCCCTGGTCTGAAATGTTAACGACCAGTTCACCTGCCTCTTTGTGGGCGGAGATCGTGAGCAACGAGCCGTCTGGCGCAAACTTCGCGGCGTTCTCAAGCACATTGACCAATGCCTGTTCAATGAGCGCCGGATGCACGAAAAGCAGCGGCAGGCCCTCTTCTATGTTTCGCTCGATACGAACTTTCGACATCAGATTTCTCGTGCGTCTGAGCGCTGAGGATAGAATATCGGTGAAATCGATCCAGTCCCTTTCAATCTTGAGCGTGCCGTGACCCAGTTTGGTCATGTCCAAGAGGTTGCGGATGTAGCGATCCAGACGTTCGCCCTCATCAAGCACGGCGTCCAGAAGACTATCGCGATCCTGATCTGAAAGTCGGTCAAACATGGATTTCAACGTGCTGGCAGAACCAATCATTGAAGAGAGCGGTGTTCTCAAGTCGTGGGAGATGGATGAGAGTAGGGCGGAGCGCAACCGCTCGGTCTCCTCCGCCACCCGTGATGCTGACAAGTTCGCAGCCAAGCGGGTGCGAAACCAGGCCAGTCCCAGTTGATGCACATATACGTTAATGGCCAGGCCCCGATAGTACTCCGGGGCCATGTCGTCGACTCGAAAACCGAGTACGCCGTATACCTCGCCGTCGGCTTCAATCGGTTCAAAGCGCCATGGAAGGCTGTTTAGCGTGTCAGAAAAAGCGCCACTGGGTTTGGCGTTCCGGATGGCCCAGTCGATGGCAGAGCGGGCTGCATCGTTTAACGAATGCGAGGGCCCTCCCCGGACAACCGTTTCAAGCGCATCGTTCTCAGGACTTCGCTGCACTATCACAACAGGGAGCCCTAGCTGGCCATAAAGTGCTTCCACCGCTTCGGTCTGGACCGAGGTGATGTCCGGTGCTGAGGCAAGGCGACGGGTGAATTGCAAATGGGCATCCATAAGGTCATTCGAGGCTCGAAGCATCTGAACCTGATCTCGCAACCGCCCTGCCAGGTTGCCTCCAATAACCGCAATAATCAGGAAGAAAACCACCGTGAGCAGTTCGTCCGTATTGGACATCTGAAAGGTCAATCTGGGATCGGTGAAGAAAAAGTTATAAGTCAGAAAGCTCACAGCCGCTGTGAACAGAGCAGGGCGGATACCCGTTCTGGCAGCAACCCACAGCACGGACGTCAGAAATACAAGAGACAGATTGCCCAGAGGAAGAACATTTTGCAGCCCCATGGCAATGGCTGTTGCCGCGCCTACGCTGCCGACTGCCCAGGCATAATCACTCCGTTTGACCGGTTGGCCGGCCGTTTCAAGCAGCCGTCGACGTTGTTTTCTGGGCACCGGTATAAACGTGACCTCAAAGGCTTCTGCGTGTTTCAGTAACGCGCGACTGGTGGATTTCTGGAAATGCCACCAGCGATTATGGGAGCGCCCGAGTATCAATGTCGTGACGTTTTGATCTTTGGCAAACGCCAGGATTTCTTCCGCCACGTCGTATCCGCGAAGGGTTCTGACCTCTGCACCCAAGCGGGAAGCCAGATCAAACACTTTTTCCAGCCGTTGGCGTTCGTCAGCGCCTGCCCGGCCGTTGTCGACATTGACAACGGTCCAGGGTGCTTTCCGACGCTCAGCGAGCCGCCTCGCTGCCCGAACAAGTGTTTCACCCTGTCCGGAGCCGTCCACCGCAACCAGCATACGGGATCGGATGTGCCAGGGGCCTTCGATGCCTCTCGACTGCATGGTTTCCCGAACGTCGGCATCCAGTCGTTCGGCAATAGCCTGAACGGCAAGCTCCCTCAGCGCAGACAAATTGGAGGGTGAGAAATAACCGTCCATAGCTGCGCGGGCCTGCTCTGGGACATAAACCTTGCCCTGTTTCAGTCGCTCCAGAAGTTCTGAAGGGGTGAGGTCAACCAGCACAATGTCCCTGGCACGTTCCAGAATAGAATCCGGGACGGTTTCCCGCATTCGGACACCAGTGATACTCGCCACCACATCCGACAGGCTTTCCAGATGCTGGATATTAATCGCAGTCCAGACGGTAATTCCCTGGTCCAGCAGCTCTTCAATATCCTGGTAACGACGCGAGTGCCTGGTACCCGGAATATTTCGGTGGGCGAGTTCGTCTACCAACAGAACATCCGGCTTTCGCTTCAGGGCTGCATCGACATCGAACTCCATGAATTGCTTGCCGGCATATTCGATCTCTTTGGCCGAAAGCTGCTCAAGCCCTTGGCACAGTGCAAGCGTATCGGAGCGCCCGTGGGTCTCAGCGACTCCAATCACAACATCCACCCCTTGACGCTTCAGCTCATGGGCCGCCTGAAGCATCTGGTAAGTTTTCCCCACGCCCGGAGCTGCCCCCAGAAAGACTTTCAGCCCACCTGGGGAATCACGCTCCTGAGTTTTCAGGAGCGCATCCGGGTTAGGGCGATTCGGGTCGCCGTGATTCAATCGTTTGACTCCTTGCCATCCAGTGCCAGGTTGATCAGCAAAACGTTAACCCGTCGTTGCCCGAAAACACCGAGTGCGGGGCCTTCAGTGTATTGTGCGATCAGGTCATTTATCTGGGAAACCGGAATGTTTCGGGCCCTTGCTATCCGCTCAGCCTGTACAATCGCAGATTCCGGTGAGATATGCGGGTCTATTCCAGAGCCCGAGGCCGCAAGCAGATCCACCGGGATCATATCAGGATCAACAGCTTCTCTCTGAGCAATATGTGCTGAGTCTTCGGCAACACGGGCACGCAAGTCAGGGTTGCTGGCCGCATAGTTGGAACCGCCGACGGAAAACGGATCGTATGCCGCTGCTGAAGGACGGCCATGGAAGTATTCAGGGGCTTTAAACATTTGTCCAACCCATTCTGACCCTACCACGGTGTCGTCGATGATAATCATGCTCCCCAAGGCTTGATGGGGAAACATCACCTTGCCAGCGGTTGTGACCAGCAGAGGATATAGCCCACCGCAAAGCAGGATAAAAACAATGGCCGTCCTGGCAGCAGAAAGCCAGGATGCAGACTGCGTTACGGTTACAGAGTTTGATTCAGTCATGATGTTGGTCTCCTCAGATAACCACGGTGAGCATAAGGTCCAGTGCCTTGATCGCCACAAACGGCAACAACAGTCCACCCAGTCCAAAGATCAGAAGGTTACGGCGCAGCAACTGGGTTGCGCTCGCCGGCGAAAATTGAATCCCCTTAAGCGCGAACGGTATCAGGGCGGGTATGATCAGGGCGTTGAAAATGGTTGCTGCCAGAACTGCGCTCATCGGATTCGAGAGGTTGAGAATGTTGAGCGCATCCAGCGCCGGCAGGCTGGTCACGAACAGAGCCGGCAGAATGGCGAAATACTTGGCCACATCGTTAGCCAGGGAGAAGGTAGTTAGTGAACCTCGGGTAATAAGCAGTTGCTTGCCGATCTCCACCACCTGAAGCAGTTTGCCAGGGTCGGAATCCAGATCCACCATGTTGCCGGCTTCACGGGCGGCCTGGGTACCGGAGTTCATGGCGAGCCCCAGGTCGGCCTGCGCCAGGGCAGGCGCATCGTTGGTGCCGTCGCCCATCATGGCGACCATGCGCCCCTCTGCCTGCTCCCTGCGGATGATATCCAGCTTTTGCTCCGGCGTGGCCTCGGCGATGAAATCGTCAACGCCAGCTTCCGCTGCAATGGCGGCGGCCGTTACCGGGTTATCGCCCGTGATCATCACCGTTTTGACGCCCATTTCCCGCAACTTGGCGAAACGCTCTTTGATACCGGATTTAATAACATCCGAAAGCGCAATAACGCCGAGTACGCGATTACCCTCCGCCACCACCAGCGGGGTCGCACCGTTCTTGGCAACCCGATCCACCAGGCGGTCGGTATCCTGAGGATAGTGCCCTCCATTCTCGGTCACGAATTTGCGAATCGCATCCGTTGCACCTTTTCGGAGTCTACGACCATCCGGCAAATCCACGCCGGACATTCGGGTGTTGGCGGAAAACTCAATGAACTCGGTGCCCTCAGAAGCTTCAGCGTCTGAGCCTTTGTCCCGGGCCAGGGCAACCACAGATTTGCCCTCCGGGGTAGGATCCGCCAGGGAAGTCAGTAATGCTGCGTCTCTCAACGTGCCTGGTGCGATGCCCTGAACGGCATCAAAAGCGGTGGCTTTGCGGTCACCCAGTGTGATGGTTCCGGTTTTATCGAGCAAGAGGGTATCAATGGAGCCTGCCACTTCAACGGCCTTACCAGACTTGGCAATCACATTGGCGCGCATGGCCCGGTCCATGCCGGCAATACCGATGGCGGGCAGTAGCCCTCCGATAGTCGTCGGAATAAGGCACACGAGCAGCGCGACTAACACGGAATAGGACGGTGTAGCGCCAACAAACCCACCAAAGGGCACCAGTGTGACCACCACGATCAGGAACACCAGGGTCATGGCAGCCAGTAGAACCGAAAGCGCCAGCTCGCTCGGTGTTTTCTGCCGCTTAGCGCCTTCAACCAGTGCGATCATACGGTCCAGTAGTGAGTTACCGGGGTCTACGGTCACCTCAACGACAATCTCATCAGAGAGTACTTTTGTGCCAGCACTGACACCGCTGTTATCTGTACGCGCCTCTCGGAGTACAGGAGCCGATTCACCGGTCACTGCGGACTCGTTGATGGTCGCGGCGCCGGTAACGATTTCGCCATCGGCAGGGATCAGCTCGTTGGGCTTGACCAGCACGCGATCGCCACGGCGCAGGTCGGTTGCCGGCAATTCTCTGTACTGTTTGCCGTCCAGCTTGCGGGCTTTCAGATCCTTTCTTGTCGCCCTGAGTGCACCAGCCTGGGCCTTGCCACGTGCTTCGGCGACGGATTCTGCGCCGTTAGCAAACAGCACTGTAAACAGCAAAATGGCACAAATGGAGAAATCAAGTCCTGCGGGTTCTCCTTGTATCATGTTGGTAAGGCCCAGAAGGAAGGTAACCAAGGTGCCAATACCGACGACCATCATCACCGGATTGCGGGCCAGATCCTTCGGCGACAGGCGCCTGATTGACTCGCTGACAACGCTACCCAGGTCAAGCGAATCCGTCATTTTCGGGGTTTTATTGGACATCGTCGTTCTCCAATCAGGATATCAGAGCCAGGGCTTCGGCGATCGGGCCGAGAATCAGCACCGGCATAAAGCTCAACAGGGTAAACATCACAATCACCGCCAGGGTCATCAGGCCGAAGGTTGGCGTATCAATGCTCAGGCTGCCCCGACCCTCAGGAGCGGAACGTTTGGCGGCCAGTGACGCAGCAATCGCCAGGGGGGCCAGGATGGGAATGAAACGACCAAGTGCAAGGTTGACTGCACAGGTTACGTTCCACCAGACGCTATCATCCCCAAGGCCCTCAAAACCGGAGCCGTTATTGGCAAACGCTGAGGTGTACTCGTAAATGACTTGACTGAGCCCGTGGAAGCCAGGATTGGAGTGGCCTGTGAGTGCTGGGAACGCCACTGTGACGGCGCTGAAACCGAGGATCAGCAGGGGCTGAATCAACAGGGCGATACAGACCAGCTTCATTTCCCGGGTTTCCAGGGCTTTACCGGCAATTTCCGGTGCCCGCCCAATCATCAGTGAGCCAAGGAACGCGGCAAGCAGCAGGAACAGAAGGTAACCAATCAGTCCGACACCAATGCCGCCAAAAGTTACGTTGATGAACATGTCGATCATCGGGATCATGCCACCAATGGGATTAAAACTGTCGTGCATGCCGTTCACGGAGCCGTTTGAGGTTTGCGTGGTCCAGCTTCCCCAAAGAGCGGTTGCGGTTGCACCAAACCGCACCTCTTTGCCCTCAAGATTGGGACCATCAGCAGCCAGCCCTGAGAAGGCGGCGTTAGACTGATTCTCAGACCAGATGGTGACCGACGTGAGCGACACGGACATCACCACCATTACCCCCATCACTACTATGGCCAGACGGCGACGGCTGGTCATAAAACCAAGAGCAAAGACCAGAGCGGCGGGAATCAGGACAATGGACACTGTCTGAACAAAGTTGCTTAGCGGAGTCGGGTTTTCCAGCGGCACGCTGGAATTGGGACCGTACCAGCCCCCTCCATTGGTGCCGACTTGCTTGATCGCGACCATCGGAGCGACCGGCCCGATGGGGATATGCTGTTCAGCCATCCCGGCTGTCTGGTCCAGTGGAATGGCAGTGCGTGCACCTTCATAGCTATTGGGAACACCCTGAGAGGCTAATATCAGTGCAATAACAACAGCGACAGGGAGCATAATCCGCACCACAGCGCGGGTGATATCCTCATGGAAATTGCCCACCGAAACCGGACCGTCATCGAGCATCTGTGATTTTTTATCGCCGCGCCCAAGCAGTGTGCGGACAATGGCGACCAGAGCAGCCATACCGGCGGCCGGCGTGACTACCTGAAGTGTCACAATACCGAAGGTATGGGCCAGGTAACTCAGCTGAGCCTGCCCGGAATAATGCTGCTGGTTGGTATTGGTCAGGAACGATACAGCAGTGTGCAAGGCAAGGTCCCAGCTCATGCCATGGATACCATCCGGGTTCATGAACAGAAAACCCTGTGCCATCAGCAGCCCGAATACGATAAGCACCAGAACAAGATGCAGTTTAAGCAGGGCTTTCCCGTAGCCCTGCCAGCTCATGGGTTGTGAGGGATCAACGCCGAACAGTCGATAGAGTCCGTTTTCGACGGGTAGGAAAACAGCGCCGGCTGTTCCTTTTGCGCCGCTGAAAACGCCGGCAATGTACTTGCCCAAAGGCCACGCCAACAGAAGCGTGACCGCATAGATGATAATGACCTCGTTCACAGCCGCTCCTCCAGATCAATGAACAGGAAACACAGGCCAAACAGCCCCAGAATGATGCCAACGCCGATCAGTGCCATGGTCAGAACCTCTCGGGCCAGAGCAGGGCAGCGATCAGGTAGGCGCCAACTGCGAGGGATAGAATCAAAAGGAAAGTAGACACGCTCATACTCCTTTGGTGAGTGTGTCTTTATGGTGCTGGGGCAGGCCGTAAAAATTCGATGACCAAATCCGCAGGAGAGCGTAAAAAGTTCGTTAAAAAGATGGAGGAATGGCGAACCGAAGCCGCCGGTTAACCAACCGGAAACTCCGTTTGCGCATAACGGACACGGGATTTCCGACGCACGGTCAGGGTGTAACCGAGGGTCAGGGGGCCTAAGCGTCCAATCAGCATCACGGCCATAATGACCAACTGGCCGGCAGTGCCGAGTTCGCCGGTGGTCCCCCTGGAGAGCCCAACGGTACCGAACGCGGAGACCACTTCGAAGGCAATATTGAGGAAGTCATCCTCAACCAGAATGCTCAGGGAAATCACACCCAGAAAGACAACGGCCATCCCGATGGTGGTTGTGGCCAATGCCTTGAGAACCGTTTCACGGCTCAGGGAGCGCTTGAAGAAGCTCACGTTCAGGTTGCCGCGAAGAAATGAACGCGTTGCCGCTATCAGAATGACAAAGGTGGAGATCTTGATGCCACTGGCTGTAGAGTTCGGGGCGCCACCTATGAACATCAATAACAGCATCAGCACACTGGTTCCGGCCGTCAGCGCTCCAATATCCAGAGTGTTGAAGCCTGCTGTTCTGGGGGTCACACCCTGGAACCAGGCGGCCAGGAGTTTGTCCCAGAAGGTGTCTAACGCTCCAAGCGTGGCTGGGTTACCAAACTCCAGGAGTAAAATTGCGCCCGTGGCAATGAGGTTGAGGAGCAGGGTGGCCAGAAGTATGACTTTGACGTAGACCGACAGCCGTGACCAGCAGCGTTTGTCAATTAGCTCCATGATCACAATGTAGCCCAGGCCGCCAGTGATAAACAGGGCCGTCACGGACAGGCTGATACCCGTGTGATTGACGTAGCCAGACAGGCTGTCCGGTGCCAGGGCAAACCCGGCATTATTGAACGCAGAAATGGTGTAGAACAGCGCCTGATAGAGGCCTTCCGACCAACCCAGCTCCGGCACAAAAAAGAGGCCAAGCAACACAACACCGATGGCTTCTGCCGTCAACGCAAATACCGCTATCGACCCACCGGCCCGCCTGGCGGTCTGGAGCGAGATCTCATTGAACGCTTCCTGAGCAACCAGCTGGTGCTCCAGGCGCAGTTTGAATCCGAGGGCGAGGGCGGTCAGAACCGCAAAGGTCATCAACCCCAGACCGCCAAGCTGAATCAGGGCTAGTATCACCAATTGCCCGAACAGGGTGTACTGACTACCGGTATCGACCACCACAAGACCCGTAACCGTGACCGCCGAAGTTGCTGTAAACGCGGCTTCCATCCAGGTGACGGGTTCAACAGAGGCAAACGGAAGCTTCAGCAAACAAGCCCCCAGTGCAATCAGCACCAGAAACGTCTCAAGCAGAAGTCGGGGAGGGTTGATGCCCCGTTTGCCAGATGTCATGCGTGTGTCTCGATGTGACACCAGATCCAGGAAATGGATTTTCATAGACGGTTAACCAGGTCCCTCAGATCTTCAAGCTGACCGCCAAGAACGATCCTGTCTCCTTTTCGAATCGTCCAGGCATGATCCGGATGTGGGTGTGCCTCCCTCATGCGCTTAACGACAAGGGCTTCGACAGGTTCCCCATCGATGACTTCCCCAATGGTTTTACCAGACAGGTCATCTGTCGCGTGGAAGTCGACGATGAAATAGTCGTCATCAAGTCCCAGGTAGTCGTGCACCATCGGATAGTTAAGCTCCTGGGAGATCCGGACGCCCATTTCGTATTCCGGTGCTATGATTCTGTTCGCTCCAAGTCTTTCCAGAATTCGATGATGCTGGTTGGTAAGCGCCTTGGCCCAGACCTTCTGTATACCCAGTTCCCGGAGTTGCAGTGTGGCGAGCATGGTCGCTTCAACATTTCGCCCAATGGCCACAACCGCAGCGTCATAGCTGCCTGCATTTAATTCAATAAGGGCATTTTCGTCGGTGACGTCCGCGATCACCGCATGAGTGATTTCGTCCGCCAAGCGGTCAACCCGATGTTCGTCCATATCAATACCAAGGACTTCATGCCCAAGGCGGGTCAACTCTCGAGCGATGGTTCCTCCGAATACGCCGAGGCCAATCACGATAAACTGTTGTTTTTCAATCATGGGTACCAATCCGGTATCAATGCGTTGGCTTGAAATTCTCAGTGGAATCTTCTCACGAAGCCGTCGCCGTCGCCCAGAAATGCCGTAAAAATACCGTAAAAATTATCTGTTGATCGTCCTAAACTGACCGAAGATGTGGTCTCCTTATGCCGCCTGATGAGCATCCGGTTCAGGGCATGGTTTTCAAGAAATGAAATTCTTTATTGATACCCATATGAAGCCGGAATTACTCTATGCGGGTTTTCTAACCTATGCTCATCAACGGGAGCCGTCATCGGCGGTGTAGTGGCAATAATGATACGTGAACGGTTTGGGCGATCCTGATGCTGGCTCTGCTAAATATCCTCCCGGTTATTCAGATATTGGGTTTCCTGTTGATTCTGCTGAGCTTTCTGATGACGCTGCCAGTGAATCTTCTGATGTTTGCCGATACACCGGATTGGCTCGCCTTCGTGAAATCCGCCAGTATCTGTTGCGCTGTTGGCCTGGTTTGTTTTTTTGGCGCAGGCAGAAAACGCCGATATGCCCTGAAGCAGAGGCAGATGTTCATACTTACGGTATCGGCCTGGATTTTCATTCCGCTGTTCTCAAGCCTTCCTTTGTTGTTGAGTGACCTTGAGCTGAGTGTTACGGACGCCTTTTTCGAAAGCATCTCCGGTGTAACCACTACAGGATCGACAGTCATGAGCGGGCTAGACGCACTCCCGGGCGACATTCTGCTCTGGCGGTCCATTATGCAGTGGATGGGAGGTATCGGCATTATAGGGATGGCTGTTGCGATTCTGCCTTTTTTGCGAATCGGTGGTATGAGGCTGTTCGCTACGGAGTCGTCCGAGTGGACCGAAAAAGCCGTACCGCGCACAAACCGCTTGGCGAGAGGTCTGGTAGTCAGCTATCTGGCACTAACGTTTGGATGTGTTGTTACCTACTGGGCATTGGGTATGGATCTTTTCAACGCAGTGAACCATGCTCTGACCACCGTATCTACTGGTGGCTATTCGACCTCCGACAGTTCCATGGGCCAGTTTGATCAACTTTCGATACTGTTTGCAGCGAGCATTTTTATGATGCTTGGTGGCATTCCTTTTTTCCTGTTTGTCAGACTCCTGAATGGCCAGGTGCAGCCACTGCTTCGTGATCAACAAATTCATTTTTTTCTGAAGTTCCTGGTTCTGATCGCCACTATTATTGCGGCGTATCGCATCTGGAACGACGGAACCTTTCCGTTAGATGCATTTGTTCATGCCTTGTTCAATGTGACCTCCGTGGTGACCACTACGGGGTATGCGTCTCAGGATTATTCACTGTGGGGGCCTCTGGTGGTCGTCCTGTTCTTCTTTCTCACCTTTGTGGGTGGCTGTTCCGGTTCGACCAGCGGCGGAATGAAAATCTTCCGCTTTCAGCTATCCATGTTGCTACTGAGAGAGCAAGTCTTGAGATTGCTTCATCCAAGGGCGGTTATCGCAAGACATTACAACGGGCGAATCATTAGTGATGAAATAGTGGCGTCCAGCGTAGCCTTTTCTTTTATATTTCTGGCAACGTTAGCGGTAGTGGCAGCAATTCTTGCTGCTCTCGGGCTGGACCTGGTAACCAGCTTGACAGGGGCGGCGACGGCACTGGCAAACGTAGGGCCAGGGCTTGGAGACACCATTGGGCCGGCGGGAAACTTTCAACCATTACCGGATGCGGCCAAATGGGTTCTGATGGTCGCCATGCTTTTGGGAAGGCTTGAATTGCTCAGCGTCTTCGTTATGTTTTCACCGCAGTTTTGGAGGAGCTAGGGCTCAATTGGGTAACCACGGAGGCATCCAGCTCTGCTTGGAAGCCATCCCGCCGCCCCGGTGCCGGAGACCTGAGATGCAACGTCATTCCAGCGCCTTCGGCAATTGCAACGGCTATTGCAAGGCCCAGGCCCGTGCCCATGGCGCCAGTCATACCTCGGGCAAACCGGTTTCGTAAAAGCGCGAGCTGATCCGGTTGGACCACGTCACCAGCATTGCAAACGCTTAAAACGCCTTTACCGTTCAAGCTGACCTCCACAGGCTCACATTGGGAGCCATGCTTAAGCGCATTCTCAATCAGGTTACGTACCAGAATGGCGAAGGCATCGGGATCAAGGAAGGCGTTCACCTCATGCTCCGGTAGTGACAGAACAATTCGTCCGGGTGCCTGATCCTCAAAATCCTGAACCATCATCGCGACTACCGGCACAAGATCATGTTGATGGTGTGACAGAGCGCTTCCTCCTTCTGCTTTCGCCAGTTCCAATAGTTTCCCGGACAGCACCGATAGATTGCGCAAGGCCTCTTCAACATCCGAAACATCATTCTTCACTTGATCATCGGAAATCCGTGCCTTCAGTCTCTGAACCTTTGCCAGCGCTGTTGCGAGTGGCGTGCGCAATTCATGGGCGCTGTTGGCGGTAAAACTCCGTTCTGATTCAAGTGCGCGGCGCAATCGCTCGAGCAGCCGGTTGACAGCAACCGCGATTGGTTCAAATTCACTTGGCAACTGATTTTCTGCAACGGGGGAAAGGTCTCCAACACCGCGGCATTCGATGTCCTGCTGAAAAGTGACCACCTTGCGCAGGGAAAACCGGACGATCCACCAGACACCCAACAGACTAACCGGAATCAGCACCATTAGAGGCAAGAGCAAAGCTAATCCAGCCTCCAGGGCGGCTTCACGCCTGTGCGCGAGGGGTTCCGCTATTTCAAGATAGATCGTTTCGCTGACCGCCGACACTCCGTAGAGCCGGTGTGTCGGCGTATCAGAAAACCCTTCTCTGGGTGTGGTACCAAACACTTCAGGACTGGCATCGTGGGAGCGCAGCAGGAGGTTGCCCTGTTTGTCCCGTACCAGGTAAGTCAGATATTCATCATGGTTCTTCAGGGCGGGGAGCCGTTGGGTTTGGATACCGTTCTCCCGGTTCAGAATATCGGTGACGGCCAGTGGCAGCAGGCGCTGGGCGGTTTCTTCCAGGGCGCTATCGAATACCTCGTTCATTTCGTGCTGCGCCACCAGTCCCGAAGCGACAACGCCAAGCAGCCAGAGCAGGGTGACGCCCAGCGTGAGGCCAATACCGAGTGTTTTCTGTAAGCTGGTTCTAGTGGCCATGTGTTTCCAGGCGATAGCCCATCCCTCTGACGGTTACGATGGCATCCCGCCCAAGTTTTTTGCGTAGTCGGCTGATGTAAACCTCGATGGTGTTACTCTCCACCTCGGCCCCGAAAGCGTAAAGACGATCCTCCAGTTGTGATCGCGTTAACAGCATTCCAGGGCGTTGGATAAAGCCTTCGAACAGCGCCCACTCCCGGGCAGTAAGTTCTACCGGCAGCCCATTTCGATGGATATGATGATCGCGAAGATCAACCTCCAGATCGCCTACCTGTATAACCGGGCTGGGATCACCCCGATACCGGCGGGCGACGGCAGCAACACGGGCTGACAGCTCGGTAAGATCAAAGGGTTTTATCAAATAGTCGTCGGCGCCGGCATTCAGTCCCTCGATCCGGTCAGACACCTGATCTCTGGCAGTAAGAATGATCACAGGTGTTGTCTTTCCGGTCGCCCTGAGTTTTCGCAAGAACCCTAAGCCATGTCCATCGGGGAGCATCAGGTCCAGCAAAATCAGATCATAAGCTGTGGTCTGAACACTTGCCTCGGCGAATCTCAGGGTTTGCACCCAGTCCAATGCGTGGCCGTTGTCCGTAATCTGATCCCGGACCGCCTCACCCAATCCCACCGTATCCTCCACCAATAGTACCCGCATCACTCACCTCTGACCCAGCCCTGGAATCAAGATACTACAGCTCAAACCTGACAACAGCCTGAATGGTCAATAACGCTTCGATCTTTCTTCACCGACCTTCAGCTGGCTGTCAGGTTTGGACGCTAGCCTTCGAGGGAGTATTCCAGGCGCCGATCGCAGGAGATGTGATGATGCAGGTGATTGTTCCTTTCGTTGTGCTGGTTTCAGGCCTATGGGCGTGGAACCTCTTTGCAGGTCCCGGGGCCGGTTCTGCCTGGGCAGTGTATGACCAGAGCCTGCTGCTCAGCGGGCTGTTATCCATTGCTCTGATGTCACTGACCATGATGCTGGCGCTGCGCCCAGCCTGGCTGGAGAGACCGCTGGGCGGGCTGGATCAGATCTATCGGACCCACAAATGGGCGGGCATTCTGGCCGTGGTATTCGCGGCAGTCCACTGGCTGATTGAAATGGGTGATGACGTTATAGAGTCGATTTTCGGAAAGGCCGGCAAGCTGCACGATCAGGATTATTCCGGTTTCATCGACACTATGCGCGATGCTGCGGAAGAGGTAGGGGAGTTCGCCGTTTATCTGCTGTTCGCCATGCTGTTGATCACTTTGTGGCGCAAGTTCCCCTACAAATACTGGCGCTATCTGCATCGCGGCATGCCGGCGCTTTATCTGTTGCTCGCCTTCCATGCGGCGTGGCTTACTCCGTTGCAATGGTGGCAGCAGCCAATCGGTGTGCTGATGGCCATTTTGCTCTTTGGCGGCAGCATCGCCAGCGGGCTATCCCTGGCCGGCAGAATTGGCCGTCGTCGGCAGGTTCGCGGCACGGTCACCGCGATCAAAACACCGGATCAGGATGTTACCGAAATTACCTGCCACATGGGGCCGGCATGGCGCGGTCACCGTGCGGGGCAATTTGCCTTTGTGACCTTCAACCGGATAGAGGGCGCGCACCCGTTCACGATTGCCAGTGCCGATCGGGAGAATGGCACTGTTACCTTCATCATTAAATCGCTCGGCGACTTCACCCGCAATCTGAGCCAAAAAATCAGAGTGGGGCAAACCGTAAAAATAGAAGGCCCCTATGGCTGTTTTAACTTTGATCGTCGCAATCGCAAGTCCCACCAGATCTGGATAGCCGGTGGCATCGGGATTACGCCGTTCCTGGCCTGGCTCGAAGCCCTCAGCAGCGCTCCCACCGCCACCGTGCCTGACGCCGACCTTCATTACTGCACGCGCAACGCCAGTCAGGATCCCATGGTGGATCGACTCCGGGAGCTTTGCAGTGACTTTCCCGGTATTCATCTCTTAATTCATGACAGTAGCAAGGGGCAGGCGTTGTCAACACAGAAGCTGTCAACCAGTGACCGCTCGGCGGCAAAAGCGGAAGTGTGGTTCTGCGGCCCGGCAGGACTGGGGCAAGCCATCCGGAAAAGCTTGCGCACAGCACCGTTCCGCCTGGCGCGTTTCCATAAAGAGGCCTTCCAGTTTCGTTGATAGTGGCGGGCTTGTTCAGGTTGTTGTCAGGTTGGCTCCGTAGAGTGAAGGTGCCGAAACCAGCAGGAGATACATTATGAAAACAACATCTATTGTTCTGAGCCTTTCTTTATTGCTACTGAGCGGTGCCGCACTGGCCGACGATGACTGCGATGACCCGGTGGCGAGTTGGCAGCCCCGTGAAAATCTTCGTGAAAAGCTGGAAGCCGAAGGCTGGACAGTGCACCGCATCAAAGTTGATGACGGCTGCTATGAAGTTAAGGGCTTTGATTCCAACGGGGTAAGAGCAGAGGCCACTTTCGCTCCCAGCACGTTAATCATGATGAAGTGGGAGCGGGAAGACGATGATGACGGTGATGCCCGATACCACGGTGACCGGTCGGTCAAGAAAGCTCAGACCAACGCCGAAGTGCAGGCACCACGCAATGGCATCGTCACGGGTCGTCCCACGGTAAGCGTCGAGTAACCAATCGATTTCGTTGCGCTTTGTTTTTGCTCTGATCAGCTCTTTAGGAGACAGTGTATGAATAAGTTTGTTCTGGCTTTCAGTCTATTTACCGCCCTGGCTGTCCCTGCTTTCGCTCAGGCACGTAACGTGACCATCACCACGGAGTTGCAGAACTACGGCGGTGATGGCGCCTATCTGGCTCTGTACCTCACAGATGCCGCCGGCGCGTACCAGGGCACCCTCTGGGTTTCCGGAAAAAAATCCAAGTACTACAAACATTTGGGTGGCTGGGCCCGTGGCAGCAAGCTTGACCCGGCTGAATACGATGGGCTTACCGGTGCCAGCGTCACCAGTGGCCGCACGTTGAAAATCACTTTAAACCTCGATGATTCGCTGATCGACAACGGCTATGAGCTTAGGATCGACACTGCCGTGGAGAACATGCGCGATATCAGGGCTGATGTCGTAGCGCCCCTGACCACGAAAGGATCCGGGACGCCGGTTTCCGGGCGCGGTTATGTGCGCGCTCTTACCTACGAGCTTCAATAAGCTATCGGGAGCCCAGGTCAAGATGCGCACGTTCCACAGTTTAACGGGTTTACTTGCAGGTTTGTTCCTGATCGTTCTCTCGGTCACAGGTGCCGTGTTGGCTCTGGCACCAGCGATGGATAGAGTCTCAGCGATTATTCCTGCTACCGGGGAGGTCAGTGTTGCCGAGCTCGCTGATCGTGTAGTGGCCCATTACCCACAGACCGAGCAGATCGTGCGAGCCTCTTCCGGTAATGTCATCGTCTACTACAGTCGAGATGGCCGGGCCGGTGCGGACCTGATTGATCCGCTGACAGGTGAGGGTATTGCACCTTACCAGCCATCGGCTTTTTTTGGCTGGATCAAGGACCTGCACCGCGCGTTTATGTTGGGTGATCCCGGAAGAGCGCTGGCCGGAACACTCGCTGTTTTCATGCTTTTTCTGTGCATTTCAGGCGTGTTTTTGCTGGCACGCAGTACCGGCGGCTGGAAGCACTTATTCATGCCGATTTCCGGCTCTGGCAGCAAACCGATTCATGCCGAACTGGCCCGTTTTACCGTGCTTGGCCTGTTATTATCGGCTCTGACCGGCACCTATATGTCGGCCCAGCGCTTTGGTTTGATGCCTGAAGCGCTCGACACAGGGCCAAGATTCCCGGCCGAGGTCTCCGGTGGGCATCCGGCCCCGGTTGGTTCGCTGGATGCGCTAGGTCGGGTTGATCTAGGCGAACTCCGGGAACTGGTCTTTCCTTATCCGGATGACCCACAGGATGTCTATTCCCTGACAACAGACGGAGGTTCTGGTTTTGTGGACCAGGCAACGGGCGAGTTGCTGCAGTACCAGTCGCGCTCTGACTGCAGCGCATTGCAGCACTGGATTATTCGTTTGCACACCGGTGAAGGCCTGTGGTGGTTGGGCCTGGTTCTTGGTGCGGCGGCACTGACTGTGCCAGTTCTCTCGGTAACGGGCGCAACCATCTGGTGGCAGCGTCGCCGGCGCTCAGGACGACTTCCTGAAAATGCCGAGCCAGCTCAGGCGGATACAATTATCCTGGTCGGCTCAGAAGGAAATGCCACCTGGGGATTTGCCCGGGAACTCCATAGCAGCCTGAATAAAGCGGGGTTCCGTGTGCATTGCAGCGAGATGAACACCCTGGCTGAGAAGTATCCGCAGGCTTCCAGGCTTTTCGTGCTGACTTCGACATACGGCGATGGTGATGCACCCGCATCGGCCCGGCGGTTTATGGCCAAGCTTGTTGATTTCCGTGCTGCGAAGCATCTGCGATACGCGGTTCTGGGTTTTGGTGACCGGCAGTTTCCGAACTTCTGTCAGTTTGCCTTGGCGGTGGATGCTGCGCTCGCCGGTAAAGGCATGAGCCGTTTGCACGCCATTGAGCTGATTGATCGGTGTTCTGCATCGCAATTCAGTGAGTGGGGAAACCGGGTTGGTGAGCTCATCGGTACGCCGCTTTTCCTGGACTACAGAGCGTTGCAGCCTGCTACGGTAAAGCTGGAACTGGTAGAACGGGCGGATTACGGGATTGCGGTGCAGGCGCCAACCAGTATCTTCCGGTTCAGGCCGACGGAGCAGGGCGGATGGCTACCGATTTTTCCGGGAAGGTTAAAAAAGCTGCCGCCCTTCGAGGCGGGAGACCTGATTGGGGTTATGCCTCCAAACGGTCAAGCCCCGCGCTTCTACTCGCTCGCGTCCTCAGCCAGTAACGGTATTGTTGAGATATGCGTTCGCAAGCAGGCCGGCGGTCTATGCTCGGGGTATTTGCATGACCTGAAGCCGGGAGATTGTATCCATGGCTTCATCCGCCCCAATCCAGGCTTTAGGCCAGCTGCGGGTAGTCGACCAGTTATTCTTATCGGTGCAGGTGCCGGCATTGGTCCTTTAACCGGTTTCATCAGAAACAATACCAGTTGCAACCCTATGTATCTGTACTGGGGCGGCCGGGATTCCAGATCGGATTTTCTCTACCAACCCGAACTCCAACGCTACCTTGAGGATCGTCGACTGAGCGGTCTGAACACCGCCTTCTCGAGAGCAGACGAGCGCGCCTACGTGCAGGATACGCTCAGACAAGATGAACTGGCGGTACGGCAGATGGTTAACACAGGAGCGCAGATACTGGTCTGTGGTGGCCGGGATATGGCTGCGGCCGTGCGGCACGTCATAGAGGACATTCTCAAACCGTTGCACATTGATGTTGAAACGCTGAGAGGCCAGGGGCGTTATCTTGAAGATGTGTATTGATGGACAAAGCGCCAAGACCAAACTGAGCCTATAATCCCAAAGCACCGCATAACGCCCCAATAGGAGGCTGAAACGTGCCATCCAGAGAAAAGGAAAGACTGCTCAGCGAGCACCAGCCAAATGCCGTTCGTGCACGGCTTATGGGGCCCATCAAGGCATCGACATTACCAGACGCTGTGCTTGGCGGCATCGACGGCTGTGTCACAACTTTTGCAGTTGTATCGGGTGCCTTCGGCGCAGGGTTTTCGCCACAAGTCGCGCTGGTGCTCGGCTTTGCGAATTTGATTGCAGACGGGTTTAGCATGGCGGTAAGCAATTACGAAGCGGGCCAGGCGAAGTTGAACCAGATCAAATTTGCTGAACGCACAGAACGTAAACATATCAATGCGGTGCCAGAAGGTGAACGCGAGGAACTTCGCCAACTGTTTCAGGCAAAGGGATTCAACGGCGAATTACTGGAGCAAGTTGTAGAGGCCATTAGTCGTAATCCCGATGTGTGGGTAGCAACCATGTTGCGAGAAGAGTACGGACTTTCGGGTGCCGGACTTAGCCCACGCCGAGCCGCGCTGACAACGTTCGCCGCATTTTTGTCGGTCGGTGCTTTACCATTACTGCCTTATGCAATCCCAGGTCTGGAGAGTCAGATTCAGTTCCTGACCAGTCTTGGTTTAGCAGGAGTCGTCTTCCTTGGCATCGGAATGCTTAAAAGTATCGTCTATGGCTTACCAGCAATGCGATCAGGACTCCGGACTTTGATCATGGGTACGGCCGCAGCGGGCCTGGCATTTGCTACTGGGCATTTTGCGCAAAGGTTATTGGGAGGTTAGGTCTTCGGCAGTGAATACTGCATTTAACATAATATACATTATGCGCAGTACTTGCGGTCACTCCAGCTTAGCTTTCGGCTCTATCGCAGATGGTGATCTTGGCCGCCCGTCAGTTTTGGGTATCGCTCTGCCCGGTTGTCAAGATGATGTCTGTGGACCAATCACCAAAGACTTCAGGTCGATATCCGGATCCCTCAGTATTTCAGGATTAATTTTCCTACGTTGTTGAACGAGTGTCTTGCCAACCATAAAAGCTATGGGCAGATTGATCGCGTCAACAGCAATGAGATGACTTTCCCGCAAATAGAACACCGCAAATCCCTTATCCTCTCCGGGACTGCCCCGAACCACACGCTGATCATGGCCCTGGGATAAACCCACCATCTGCAGACGCACGTCATACTGGTTCGACCAGAACCATGGAGCACTATTATAGGGTTTCTCCTCGCCCATCAGGGTCGCCGCCGCCGTCCGGGCCTGATCAACCGCGTTGGAGACAGACTCAAGGCGTTGCATCTTCTCAAAGAAAAGATTCCGGTGGCGGGTGCAGTCGCCGATCGCCAGAATGGCGGGATCTTCTGTGCGGGTAAACTCGTCAACAATAATACCGTCGTCACATGGGAGGTCTGCGGCCTCTGCCAGGGATGTTTCAGGCACAACACCAACTGAAACGAGCACGATGTCGGCCGGTACAGTGCCGCCGTCCGCCAATGTCACGCCAGCCACACGGCCCTGATCGCCCGCTTCGAAACCGGTTACCGCCGTGTTCAGGCGCAGATCCACGCCGGCATTGCTGTGTTTCGCGTAAAAGAACTCCGACATTTCCGGGCCTGTCACACGCTGCATAAGACGCCCCGCTGCTTCCAGCACCGTGACGTTAACGCCTTTTTTGGTGGCACTGGCAGCCACTTCAAGGCCAATGTAACCACCACCCACGATGACCAGGCGCTTCCCCGGAAGTAATTCTTCACGCAGGGCATCCGAGTCAGCTATGTCGTGCAGATAATAAATGCCCTTTAAGTCCGCTCCGGGTGCGTTCAGGGTTCGGACATGTGACCCCGTGGCCAGGACCAGTCGGTCATATTTCAATGTACTCTGGTCCGACAAACTGATGGTCTTGTTGTCCCGGTCAATTTGTTCGGCACGCACACCTAGCCGCAAATGATGACCAGCGTTCTCGTACACTGAGAGCGGCTTCAGGTACAGCGATTCCCGATCAATCTCTCCTGCCAGGTAGTTCTTGGACAGGGGCGGCCGCTGATAGGGTGGATGTGGTTCTTCGCCCACCAAAATTACCTCATGCTGGTAGTTCTTTTGCATCAAGGTGGTCATGAGCGCACCTGCTGCGTGCCCGCCTCCAACGATGACTGTCGTCTCTTTATGTTTGTTTGCCATAGTCTGCTTTTGTCTATCGTTTTTTGGGAACCAGATTGATTATCAGCGGGCTTCTTTTTTATCTTTCGGTGTCAGTTTGACCATCACCTCGGAATAGCCCCGCACGAAGTTGGACTGCACTCGCTTGGGCTCCTCGACGACTTCGATGTTGTCAAAGCGTTTGAGTATTTCTTCCCAGAGAATGCGCAATTGCAATTCCGCCAGACGATTGCCCATGCAACGGTGAACACCATAGCCAAACGACATATGGTTCCGCGCGTCCTTGCGATCGATAATGAAATGATCAGGGTTATCGAATTTGCGTTCGTCCCGGTTGCCTGATGCATACCACATGACAACACGATCGCCCTTTTTGATGGTCTGGCCGCCCAGCTCAACATCTTGCTTGGCGATTCGACGCATGTAGGCCAGAGGCGTTTGCCAGCGGATGATTTCCGAGACCATGTTCGGAATCAATTCCGGTTTTGCCTTCAGTTTTTTGAATTCTTCCGGGAATTGGTTCATGGCCACCAGGCCACCACTCATCGAGTTGCGAGTGGTATCATTGCCACCAATGATGAGCAACGTCAGGTTGCCGATAAACTCCATCGGGCGATTGATCAGATCTTTCGTGTCTTCGTTGCTCTGTAGTAGGCTGATCAAATCGAAACCGGGCTCTTCGCCTGCTGCGCGGCGCGCCTCTTTATCCCGCCAGAGCTTGGAGAAGGACCGGGCCATGTCAGCCGCGTCATCAAACATGATTGACTCATCGGCATACTCGCCACCGGTTGCCGATGCGGCACCGGCCATTCGATCCGACCACTCAACCAGTTTGTGGCGCTCCTCGTAAGGGAAATCCAGAAGGGTAGCGAGCATGCGGCCGGTGAGTTCCTTGGATACAACCGGCACCCAGTTAAAGGGTTTGTCCAGAGGCAGGCTATCAAGTACATCGCCGGTACGCGATCGGATCAGGCTCTCCATTTCCTTCAGGTTCTTAGGTGCCACCACTCCCTGCACTGAGCTACGCTGCACATCGTGTTTTGGCGGATCCATCGCTATGAACATTTCCACCGACAGCCCCTCTGGGGGGTCACCCAGAATGATCTGCGGCTCGGCGGAAAACAGGTCGTGACTCTTATCCACAAACAGGATGTCGTCATAGCGAGTCACAGACCAGAAGGGGCCGAAGGGGCTGTTCTTCTGGTAATGAACCGGAGCTTCATCACGCAACCGCTTGAAATAGGGTAGCCACTGACCCTGCCGATATAAAAAGGGGTTGCTGACATCGATGTCTTCCAGCGAAAGCGTAGAAACGTCTGGAATGGGTTTTTCAACGAATTCAGTCATCGGCCGACGCGGGCCGAAGATTGCCTTCTTGGCACTCATTAAATGTTTCAGCCCTTGGATTTGTCTGTGCATCGGCACCACCTTGGCGGTGGCATTAATCATTCGGGCCTGAAGATCGTCAAACGTTCCGGACTGTGTGGACATGTGTCCTCCTGTACCTACATCTGAAATTCGGGTAAACGAACGGTCATGCCGTCCATTTCATCAGTAACGACAATCTGGCAGCTAAGGCGCGAAGTGCCCGTCCGCTCAGGTGTCATTGACAGCATTTGCTCTTCGTCATCACCAGGCGTACCTGTCTTTCTGAACCAATCGTCAGAGACGATGACGTGACATGTACCACAGGCACACTCTCCCCCACAGTCCCCGTCAATTCCGGGAATTGCGTTGTCAACGGCAATTTGCATTACCGAACAACCAGCTTTGAATTTAACGACATGTTCAGTCTGATCATGTTCTATAAAAGTAATCGTGCCCAATCTTGTTCTCCTTCCAGTATCGTTTAGTAACATACTAGCTATCTGCCGACACTCCTGGCAGGTCATTTCTTGACATCCAGAGGTCATTTAAAGACAAAATGATGGTAGTTCATGATGAGGATGATCAACGATGACTACGCAGAAGACGGGTTGCGTACATAAACCTGCGGCCGACATTCCATCGAATTATTCACGGCTAATTGCCCGTGAGCTGGATTTAACCGCCAAACAACTGCCACGTCTGCTGCAGGGTACTGGACTTGGAATTACGCAATTTCTGACCGAGGATAGCTTGCTTACGGTTGCGCAGCAGGTACGGGTTCTGCGCAACGCTCTGGATCTATCAGGCCAGCCTGACTTAGGGTTACGGCTCGGCAAGCGACTAACCCCGGCAACCCACGGAGCGATGGGGTTTGTAGCATACAGCAGCCCAGACCTTCATACTGCACTGCAGGCCATTCACACATTCCTGCCTACGCGCGCGCGCTTCATCCGATTGTATTTGCAGCAAGTCGACGAACGCCTGGAATGTATTCTGGACTTCCGAGAGCCGCTGGACGAAGATATACAACGGTGCATCTCGGAAGCGTTGGTCAAGGCACTTTTCGAATTTGGCGAGTTCATAGTTGGTCGCCCCTTGCATGACGCCGAAATATGCTTCGCGTATCCGAAGCCTGAATACCACTCGATATATCCAGACTTTTTGTCCGGGCAGATTCACTTTGACTGCGACCGGTTAAAACTGACGTTGCCAAAGGCGTTGTGCCGGGAACCGAATGCCTCCGCCGATCATGAAAGCTATCGCCTTGCTTTGCGGCAGTGTGAATCCATGCTTGCGCAACTTCGGCATGATAAGCCGACCTATCAGGCCCGACTGAAGAAGATGATGTTGTCCCGACCACCCGGAACGCTCAGTGAAGACGAAGCGGCGGCCTCTCTGTTCATCAGTAAACGCACTCTGGCGCGCAAACTCAGACAGGAGGGTACCAGTTTTGGAAAGATTCGCGACGAGATTCTGTCCCAGCAGGCTGCGAGCTACCTGCGTGACAGCCAATTGTCCATTGAGGCCATTGCTGCATTGATGAACTATTACGACAGTGCCAATTTCAGGCGCGCCTTCAAACGCTGGTTTGGCCAGCCACCGGAGCGATTCAGGTTAAACCCTGAATCAATGTGACTTCAACTGGCTGAAACTGTTATTAAAGCCTGTAATAACAGAGCGTTAACGGAGTCTGCCCGGCCCAACTCGACGCTGCCATGCGTCAGGTCCTTCAGGCCATGGCGCTGAGTGTTCGCCGAAAGCGGGTCAGAGCCAAGCCAAACAGGGTACTCCCGATAATGGCGATGGCCAGAAATTGCGGCCACACGGTGGCGAGGCCCGCGCCACGGTAGAGAATAGCCTGGGCCAGCATTACAAAGTGGGTGTTGGGCGCGGCGAGCATGATGTACTGGACGGCCTCCGGCATGCTCTCGCGCGGCGTCGAGCCCCCGGA